>VFKP01000029.1 GCA_009885495.1 Gammaproteobacteria bacterium
TTATAGGGATTGCTGCAAGAATATTCATTTTCTTCCTCTTCTTTGATTAAAAGAGGATATTACTCAATTTAAAACAGGTCTGTCACGCGAGCTTGCCGGAAGGACACGTAGGAATTGATAAATCGTATATTGATTATGTATCATGGTACGATGATGTATCGTATACTTTTTCATTTGAACCCCATAATAAATACTGGACTAAATATACAAAAGCATTATGGGACCAAGATTGCTATAATCTAAAAGATACTTTCAAATCAATTTATGATTTTCAGGACTATTATAATCATAATGTACTTTTCTATATTGATTATGCACAAGCAGTTTCCTTACAAAGCAGCTGTATTATTCCGCGAGGACTCAATGACATCCCTGACATCCCTGACATCCCTGATATGCAAGGAATCTCGCGTTCTCTGTCAGTGGATGATGTATTGCTGCGACCCACTGGTACGATTGCGCAAGTCGAGAAAGGGAAGAGCAAGAATCGTAGTTGTTGTGGATTTGGTTTCTTTCAAAGAATAGAAAATGTAGGGCAAAGCATAAGATCAGTAATTAAAACGGGCAGTACAGTTGTAACAGAAACTGGTGAAGAACTATCTAAAGTAGTGTCTTCTTCTCAGGGAGAATTTCAACGTCAAAAATTTCTATTTTATAGAAAGGTTGATCATTTCATGGTTGACAATAGAGAAAAGCAAATTTCATTGTCAAAAGACGATTTGCAATATAAATGTTAGTACGAAAAAATTTTTCTTAAATTCTCTGATGAGATAGAAGGAATTTTTAACTCTGAGACGAGTAGGATCTTGAAATGTCTTCGGGTTCAGTTTTTTGTAGCATTCTGTGAACTGTATTTTAATTTTGACAACTAGGAGATGATGATAATGAGTGTGAACAATTCAGAAAACGAAGCACTGCCTCCAGAGCAGAATTTGTCTGATAAAAATAAGAGTCGATCTGAGCTGTGGAGTCAGTTTCTTAAGAATGAGAAAGTTCAGTTAATACAACAGAATAGTCAGCAATATCTCTGCTATTTTTTGAAGACCTTGGCCCACCCCTATCGCACGATGACATTGTCTGAGAGTGATCGAGTATTCAATGCAGCCATCAGCGTTGGTTTGGTTTCTATACTGTCAGCCCTGTATTGTTTTATCTGGTTTTGCAAGTTGGGTTTGAGCTCCTCTTTTGGGGTGGGATTTTTTAAGCCATTGTTATTAACTGCGCTAGGCCTTAGCGTGGCCTGCGTTTTGATCTACGCGGTGTTGCGGATTGAAAAAATTACGGTGAGTCCAAAATTATTGATGAATCGGTTCTCGGATCTTCTGATGCCCGCTATCGTAGCATTGTTATTTTCTATTATTTTGTTACTCATAGGGATGCATCTATTTTCCTCATTGCTGTTTGTCACGGCTTATATTTCTGTATTTGCTGGAATGAATGTGCTCATGCTTCAATACCCGTTGAATGCGAGACCTGGGCTCATTGATAGTTTTTACTTGATTTTAGCGGTCAACCTGATCACGGGATATATTTTTTATAAACTGATAGCCAGTATTATTTTTAGCGCAATGGGTGGTTTTTCGATTTTCTAATCGTACAACTGATGTAACTACTCCCCTAAGGGAGAATGCGAGACATCAGTTGACATCCTCAGTCATTTTATGAGATAAACACAGTCTAAACCTTCAGGGCGGGGTGAAACTCCCCACCGGCGGTAAACCTGAATTCTTTTCAGGACAGCCCGCGAGCGCTTTTTATTGCCATAATAAAAAGGTCAGCAGATTTGGTGAAATGCCAAAGCCGACGGTTAAAGTCCGGATGAAAGAAGGCGTTTGTTTTAACTGTGTTGGATCTCATGATCCCTGCTATGCATTTACATTTAAAACAAAATAAAAAGCATTTTATATCAGCGATCTTTTCAAGATCTCAGGCTTTTTATTTTTCATCAGCCCTGTTTTTTGTATAATAATACAGGGGCTGGTGATGGATCCTTACATGCAAACCGCTTTGAATTTAGCCGAACAAGGTCGCTACACTTGTGCGCCTAATCCTATGGTGGGCTGTGTCTTGGTCAAAGACAATCGAATTGTAGGCCAGGGTTGGCATCAACGCAGTGGAGAGGCACATGCAGAGATCAGGGCCTTAGCAGAAGCAGGTCCTTTAGCCCGTGGTGCCATTGCTTATGTCACATTGGAGCCCTGTAATCATCAAGGTAAAACCGGTGCTTGTACAGAAGCTTTGATAAACGCTGGTATTGAAACGGTTTATGCCGCTATACAAGATCCCAATCCCTGCGTGCAAGGCCGTGGCATCGCGGCTTTACGCGCTGCAGGTATCAGCGTGCATCTTGGTGAAGGTGCTAAGCAAGCTGAAGTTTTAAATGAAGTTTTCTTTCATTCTATTCGTGAAGCCGAGCCTTTTGTCATCGCCAAATGGGCAATGAGTTTAGATGGAAAAATCAGCACTTTGCCTTCCCAATCGCGATGGATCACAGCAGAAGACACACGCCAACATGCACATCAATTACGTCGTCAAGTTTCAGCTATTTTAATTGGCGCCCATACCGCTATAAAAGACGATCCGCAATTAACAGTGCGATTAAATGAAATAAATATTGCAGACAGCGAACAACCATGGCGAGTGATCTTAAGTACACAAGGAGCATTGCCCCTGCATTTAAAACTGTTTAACGATGCTTTTGTTTCGCGTACTCTGGTGTATACCACAGAGCTTATTTCAGGGCTTCAGCAAAAACAATTAGAAGATAAGGGTGTGAGTGTTTGTATTTTACCTGTAAATAAAGAAGGAAAAGTGTGTATTTCTTCGGTTTTAGCAGATCTTTATCGCAGAGAAATCAGCAGTGTTTTAGTGGAAGGCGGCTCGCAGATCTTAAGCCAATTTTACAAAGCCCATAAAATTCAAAAAATTTATGCGTATATTGCGCCAAAATTAATAGGAGGTACCGAGGCCTTATCACCTTTGATGTCTGAAACTTTAGAAGAAACGGTTTGGCAAAGGGCAGCAGTTATTTCTTTCGAATCGGATCTGTGTATGGTTATTCAAAAAAAGAGGAGCTATCAATAATGTTTACGGGATTAGTAGAAGGCATTACACCTGTTTTAATGGCCGATAAAAATTCAGAAGGTTTAGTGCTGAGAATTGAAATGCAAACAGTTTTGCAAGAACTTAATATAGGCGATAGTTTGTCAGTCAATGGTGTTTGCCTTACGGTGACTGAGAGAGATCCACAAAGCCTGTGTTTTCAAGTGATCGCCGAGACTTTAGATGTAACGGATTTAGGAAACCTCATCCCAACACAAACCGTCAATTATGAACGGGCACTGTCTGCTTCCGCACGTTTGGGGGGACATTTTGTTTTAGGCCATGTCGATGCGATTAGTACTGTCTTGGATTGTCAAGACGAAGGTATGGCTAAGACAATGTTTTTTTCTTTAGAAAAACAATTTTTGCCTTATGTAGTCAAAAAAGGACAAATTGCCATCGATGGGATGAGCTTAACAATTGTGGCCGTTTATGAAGATTCTTTTAGTGTGAGTTTTATTCCGCATACGCAGGCCATTACTGTGGTTTCAGAATATAAAATTGGAACGCGCGTGAATTTAGAATGTGATATTTTTGCTAAATATGTACATCAATCTGTAGAGCGTTATAAAGCTATAATTTAAGAGGAGGGTTTATGGACAATATCATACAAGCGATTGAACAGATCCGCCGTGGAGGTATGGTGGTGGTGCGCGACGATGATGCCAGAGAAAATGAAGGGGATTTAATTGCGGCGGCTGAATTGATCACGCCTGAAAGCATCACGTTTATGGCTCGGCAAGGCTGTGGTTTAATTTGTCTGGCTTTAAGTGCAGAACAAGTGGATCATTTAAAATTGCCTTTGATGGTGGCAGCCGATCAAAACAGCGAACAGCAACGAACGGCTTTCACTTTAAGCATCGATGCGGCTAAAGGGATCACGACAGGTATTTCTGCCAGTGATCGGGCTAAAACCATTTTACTGGCCAGCGACCCCAATACGCGAGCAGAAGATTTGTCTCGTCCAGGCCATATTTTTCCTTTAAGAGCGGAAAACAATGGCGTTTTGGATCGTGCTGGGCATACCGAAGCGGCCGTTGATTTGGCTCGTTTAGCAGGCTTAAAGCCTGCAGGCGTGATCTGTGAAATTATGGCCGAAGATGGCAATATGATGCGCGGGCCGGAACTGATGGCTTGGGCCCAGCATTGGCAATTGCCTTTTATCAGTATTGCAGAGCTGATGAGCTATCGCCAAAAGATCGAAAACCAATTACAAAGCGTAGTAGAATGCCAATTGCCTACATCGTTTGGTGCATTTAAAATGAAAGTCTATGAAGATCAACAAGGCGCAGAAGAAGCGATTGTGCTCACTCAAGGCGATGATTTTACAAAAGCCAGCGTGCGCATTCATTCGGAATGCATTACGGGGGATGTTTTTGGATCGCTGCGTTGTGATTGTGGTGAACAATTACAACAGGCCTTACGCCAATTAGCACAAGAAGAAGCGGGTATTTTGATTTACCTACGCCAAGAAGGTCGCGGTATAGGATTGGCTAATAAGATCCGCAGTTATGCCTTGCAAGAGCAAGGCTTGGATACCGTAGAAGCGAATCATGCGTTGGGTTTTCAAAATGATTTACGTCAATATGAATTGGCAGTGGCCATCTTAAAAGAATTAGGCGTTGAAAAAATAAATTTGATGAGTAATAATCCGGAAAAAATGGCTGCCCTTGCTGTACATTGGCCTAAAAAATGTTTAAGCCGGACGCCTATCTGGGTAAAATCAAATAAGGAAAATGTTGCTTATCTGCAAACCAAACGTCAAAAGATGGGACATTTAGCTTAAAGTTTATCAGAGAGTGTTATTTTCCGTCATTGCGAGCGTGAGCGTGGCAATCCAGAGAATTGACTGCGGGATAGTGGGCTGTTCACTGGATTTTTTCACTCCGTTCGCAATGACGGATTTCGCACCTTCATTGGCGATGAGTATAGTACTCTACAGTACTACACGAGAAAAATTTATAAGTCCCCCTGCCCAGTATTCTGCAGTACTGTCCGGGGAAAGCGCATAAGCTCCCCTCGCCCGGTATTCTGGGAGAGGGGTTGGGGGAGAGGGTTTTTAACACACACAGGAGCAGAGCATGTCTAAGTTGAATTCTATGTCTTTGGATCATACTCGATCATTACGAAATGTAGAGAGTATTGATATCGCTATTGTTTGCAGTCGGTTTAATGAATCCATCACTTCAGCTTTATTAAAAGGCTGTACAGAACGACTCTTTGAATTGGGTTTGCAAACCTCTCAAATCCATATCAGTTTTGTTTCCGGTGCCGTGGAGATCCCTATTCTAGCGCAATGCTTAGCCAAAAGCGGAAAATTCAAAGCGATTATTACTTTAGGTGCAGTCATTCGTGGCGAAACGGATCATTATGATCATGTCTGCCGCTTAGTGGGAGAAGGCTGTTTGCGTGTTTCTTTAGATTATCATTTACCGGTGATCTTTGGGGTATTGACCACAGACAATGAAGCACAAGCCTTAGATCGCGTGGGTGGTCAGCAAGGACATAAAGGTGCATACTGTGCGGATGCCGCTTTGGAAACATTGGCAGCAATGGCAGAAATTTCTTAACGATTTTTGATAGAGATGCAATATGCACAAAAATAAAATCTATGTTTATTACGACAAGGGTGTCGCTGAACCCGGCATATCCTATGTCTTAGCAAGCTTGAATGAATTCTTAGGCAAACAGTATTCAATACAAACGCTCAATGCTAAAGAAGTGATTGAAAAACCGTGGATGGAGGATGCGGTTTTATGGGTGATGCCTGGTGGTTCTGATCTCTATTATTTAAGAAAACTAAAAGGTTTAGGCAATCAACGCATTCAAGCCTATGTTGCACAGGGTGGGGCTTATCTAGGCCTTTGTGCGGGAGCGTATTATGCTGCGGCTTATGTAGAATTTGATAAAGAAGGTCCTCTAGAAGTGCTGGGTGCGCGGGAATTAAAATTTTTTCCAGGCAAAGCGATAGGGCCGATTTTAGCGCCTTATGATTATGAAAGTAAATCGGGCTCGCGAGCCGCTCAACTGCGGCTTAATCTAGAAGCTGTAAAAACAACCAGCGTTTATTATAATGGCGGCTGTTATTTTGAAGGGACCGAACAGTCCGAAAACACTCGCGTATTAGCTTATTATGCCAATGGTTTACCGGCTATTATTGAGTGTGCTTATCAGAAAGGTCGGGCGATATTATCTGGCGTGCATTTTGAATACGATCCTAACTTAGTTGATGCTGAGGATCCTTATCATCAAGCGATCCTTTCTGAATTAAAAGAGTCGAATGATTCACGGATAGCTGTGCTGAAAAGGCTTTTGCAGCGGTTAGGGCTGAAAGTTTAATGGTACAGATTTCAGTCGGTGACAAATTGTCACCGACTGAAATGTGTACACTATTCCAAACCCAGCATTTTTAAGATCTTCAACGCCGAAGCCAGAGTGACAGAGGTTTTGCCTTGCTCGAAGCTATTTAGAGTAGGCTTACTGACGCCCGCTAAAACAGCTAAAGTTTCTTGCGTAAGCCCTTGCTCGCGACGACGTTTTACTGCTTCTTCGACAAGAGCTGGCCAGTTAAGGCGAATGTTCCGTTCCATCTTTTAGTCACCTGTGTAATGAGTTTATTCTTGAGCTCTAAGGATCCCTGCGGTTCTTGCATAAGAGTTTCTTGCAAAACAGGGATGTGTTTTTGTAAATGTTGTATCGCCATTAAAATAACTTCGGAACTTAAATTAAAATCTTGTCCTAGTTTGAGAATATGGCTAGGTTTTAATTTTGTTAATTCTAAATTATGGGCGCCGGCAATGCCTAGAGCAATCTGTTTATATCGATATAGAATTGCAGAAACTTGATCATAACTGGGTGTCAAGCGTAAACCCGTGGGAGTGTATAAAAGGCCAAAATTCTTTAAATGCATATCGGTATTCCCCAAAAGAAAGCCGGCTAAAATCCGTAAAAATAAACGATAGATCTCTGTGCTTAAGCATTGTGGATGTTGCTGGATAAAATGAGCTAAATCTTTATAGTCCGCATCATATTTTTGATGAGCGGAATGATTGAGTAATTGATTAAATTCTTCAAAATGTAACCGCTGTCCTTGTTCTCTATCGAAACGTTTTACAATCAAAGCGGGTTCTGAAAATCCCTGTATGGCACCAATTTTAATTTGCACCACTGGATCATTGGGTAATAGAGCGTGTAAAATTTGAGTGCTCAGATATTCTAAGTCGATAAGATCAGGATGTGTAGGCGAAGAAAATTTAGCAATATGTGTGCTTAACTCATTGGCCTTTGTAGGATAAAATAGACCTTCTTTTTCGATGAGTGCCATTTTAGCCTGAACACCCGACAAAGAAGCGCGGCTGGCCAGAATAGCCCATTCTTTGGCATCTTGCGGATTTAATAAATGATCGCTCAAATGGGCCGGTTCTGGATCAATGATTGAAACAGCTCCAATACAATCTAGGCCAAAAGCCAGTAAGAGCTCAAAGCGGCTGGCCTGCCTAGAATTTAAAAAGCGGCTTTGCGCAGCTTCCAACCATCCCTCTGACACTAAATTATCGAAAAAAGGATGTAAGCCCATTGAGCTGATATAAGGTTCTGTTTGTAGAGGCAGGGTATAAGAGATGGCAGGATAAGAGCCTTCTAAATAGCTGGGATCGTAGCTGAAAAGCATACGATCGCCAGGTTCTTGGCGCAGATAGCCGGCAAAAATCCCTTGGAAATAAACCTGACCGAAGCGTAAGGTTGCCATAGTTCAATACCTTTTACTCATAGGGCGTAAAGCTTTATATAAGTAAAGTATATTATACTTTTTCTATAAAAACAATTTAAAAGTTAAATATATTTAACTTTTAAGTAGAGGTTTGAGTCACAGAGGTTTTGCGGCTGCTTCTTTAAGTTCGACTTCATTACCGTCAGGATCTTTAAGATAAAAAGAAAAACCATATCCTTGGGCGCCATATCTTTGGCCATATCGCAAGATTTCAATTTTTTTGGAATTAAAATACTGCTGAAGATGATCATAATCAAAAGGATGAATACGCAAGCAGAAGTGGTTTAGACTAGAATGCAGAGGAGTAGTCGCGTCTGCTGTGATTAAATCAATAATACTATCCCCAGCTCTGAGTTGAGTTAAACCTAGCTCAGGTTGAACTTTCTCAATGGGGCAGCCGAGGATCTGACAATAGAAGTAAATCATATCATCCATATTTTGAGTATTTAAAACGATGTGATCTAAGCCTATTATTTTAAATGTATCATTCATAATTTTATCCTCTCCAATAACCTAAGGTAAGATATAAACAGGATCTTGTTCAGACGATTTTTTTTCGGTTTTTCGTTTTTGATTTAAAGCCATTAAAATCTCTGCTATTTTAGCATAAGCTTGCCTCAATTCTTCGGCGCTGATGCAATAGGGCGGTAGCAGATAAAGTGTAGAGCCCAAAGGTCGTAATAATAAACCTTTAGCTAAACTTTCTTGTTTTAAATAGGCATTGATGGATTGTGAATAATGGCCGTCTATTTCAAAAGCGGCAATCGTTCCTAAGACACGGCTATGCTGAATGTTAGAACAGCGATCGTTTAAATACGATAAACCTTGCTGATGTGCGGCTTTGATCGCTTGCAGGGCTGTCATTGTGCTGGGAGAGGTTAAAATCTTTAAAGAGGCTTTAGCTGCGGCACAAGCCAATGGGTTGGCGGTATAGGAATGACCATGGGCAAAGGTATAATTTAAATTTTCTCCTAAAAAGGCTTCGTAAATAAATTCTCGCGTCACGGTTAAAGCCAGAGGCAAGAAGCCACCACTCAAGCCTTTGGCTAAGCATAGGAAATCAGGAATACATTGGGTTTGTTCGAAAGCAAAATAAGAACCCGTACGGCCAAAGCCGGTCATCACCTCATCGAAAATGACTAAGATGCCCTGTGCGCGCACTTTATCAATCACTTGATTGATAAAAGCGGGTCGACAAAAACGCATGCCACTGGCCCCTTGCACCAAAGGTTCTAAAATAATAGCGGCGATCTTGTCAGCTTTATTTTTAAGATGTTCATCTAGAACAGCAAGGGCAGCATTTTCTTTTTGAGAAAGATCGTCATCTTGATCCCATGTATTTGAAAAAGGAATACCCAGTACTTCAAAGAAAAAAGCATTAAACGGCGAATGAAAATTGCAATAGGCGCCGACACTCATGGCACCAAAAGTATCGCCATGATAACCCCCTTCAAAACACAAGAATAAAGTTCTTTGCGCTTCATCTTTGTTCCACCAATATTGATAAGCCATTTTAAGAGCGGTCTCTACAGCCGTAGAGCCATTATCGGAAAAGAAAAATCGAGTCAGTTCTTGAGGCAATAAATTACTTAACTCTTCACAGAGTGTCACTGCAGGCGCATGGGTAAATCCTGCAAATAATACATGTTCCAATTGAAGGGCTTGTTGATGAATAGCCGCAGCAATTTCAGGATGCGCATGGCCATGTAAATTCACCCACCAACTGGAAATGAGATCCAAATACGTTTGTCCATTTTCAGCATATAGATAACAACCCTGAGCTTTATGAATAGCGATAGGGTATTCATCTTTTAATTTCTGTGTGAAAGGATGCCAGAGTAATTTTGAGTCGCGTTCTGCTAAATTCATGATGGAGTCCTAGATTTTCCATTCATTTTTAGGTGAAATAATTTTCTCTACAGTTTTGAGTAATGTGCCTATCTCTACAATCAGAAAGTCTAAGAATTTTTCTTTCTTAAGCGTCCTGTCTAAGACATCTGTTGCGATAAAGCGAGACATTTCATTATAAAAATATTTACTTTTTATAATTTCATTTAAGGCATTTAATCTATGCTCTAATTTATCAGAATAATCCGTTATTTTGTAATCCTGTATTTTTGCAAGAATATAATTTGAATTTATCTTTGCAGAATTTTGTTTTAACCAACGCAGATCCCAGATGTCACGATATCTGATATAGCGAACACAATTGACGAATGAGATCAATTTGTCTGCCATAAGCTCATCTAAAGTTTCAGTCATGACTAAGATATCAGCATAACCATCAGGTAAAAATTCATAATTATGCTGTAAGGCGAGTGGTTGTCTAGAATAAGCATCAATATTGACAACTTCAATTTTAATTTTTTGTCTCGGTAAGTCTTTGCGTTCAGGTGCTGTGATAACACTGATCTGCCATTTATCCACTCTAATATCGTCTTCGTTATATTCTTGTGATAATTCTCTGGGCTCTTTGACTGAAATCTCTAAGCCGTATCGACCGCCCAGGTATTGCTCCAAACAATTTTTCATCATCATTAAATCAGCCGTCACAAATTCCTTCCCGCCCGCAAAATCAAGATCTTCGCTAAATCTAAATGCTCCATAGCAGAGACGTAAAGATGTTCCGCCTTGGAAAGTAAGATGGTCTAATAAATTATCCTGATCTAAAGCAAAGAGAATATCATAATGTAATAACTCTTTTTCAATAACAGGTCGCATATGAGTATGACCCATACTGATCATCGCTCGGTCAACCATATCAGAAAATTTCACGCTATTCTTCATCTAAAAGTTCCTCTCTGTTCACTAAATCAAGATTGCGACCTACACGTTTTAAATCACGCCAAGCTGTTTTTCGAGTCGCAATACGCAAAGGTTTTTCTTTAATGAATTGCGTATTTTGAAGGATATCCTTTACAGAGCGCTTAGTATGAGTAAATTCAATCACGCCATAGGGCGTTTTATAGAATCCTTTTCGGCCGGTGGTCATGACTGTGAGTCGATCGATGGGGATTTGTGAAATAATACCATACTCTGATAGCATGGACTCTAAGCTCAAATAATTATATTCTCCATATCGCAGCACTTTAGCAATGCGCTCAATAGCATAGGAATCAAAACTGCGAGCCTCAGGATTAACGTAAACGCCCCGGCAAGCGCGCTGTAACAGGCCATCTTTAAGCAGCCGATTTAAGCCCTCACTCAAAGTTTTAGGAGAGTCCTCTGAGAAAAGTTTGGCGAGCTGGTGCTTGGTAAAGATATACCAGCCTTTTTTGTCCCATGTTCGCAAAACCATAAGGGCTATTTTCTTATTCATATTTTCTCAGCAAGTAGACGTCTATACCTTTTAAATATAGTATAGACGTCTACTTGCTAAATGTAAATAGGCCAGATAATTCAGGACTCAAGGGGTATTGCCTCAAAGTAGAAGGATTGATCATTGGCCAATCAGGGCATTCTGCCAGAACCTTGGTTTTACCATAATAGGCTATGGCTTGGCAGTTTTCTGGATGGGGTTCTCCATTCACAATCACGCCTAAGACATTGATTTTCGCCTGGCGTAAAGCCGCCAAGCTTAACAGGGTGTGATTGATAGTCCCTAGACTGGAACGCGCGACTAAAATAGTAGGCAAATCGCAATGGCGCATGAGATCGATCATGAGATCATGTTCGTTAATGGGGGTGAGGACTCCACCCGCACCTTCTACAATTAGATCTTCAGTTTCAGGCAAGTGAATGTTTTTAAGATGAATTTCGCTGTTTTCTAAACGTGCTGCTAAATGGGGTGATACGGGATGGGAGAAGCGATAAGTCGATGTAAAGACTTTCGTTTGACTTAAGGCCTTTACCGTTTGAGTATCGCAATCCTCATCTGCACCAGTTTGTATGGGCTTAAAATAAGCGGCTTTTGTGTGTAAACAAAGCCAGGCTGAAATCAGTGTTTTACCTACTGAAGTATCGGTGCCGCTGATAAAAATACGCATCGTTTAAGCCCTCTCTAGAATAGCATAAAAAATATGATAGCTGATTGACAAAGGTTTTTGAGGTAATTCAATTAAAGTGCGTAATTGAGCTAATGTAAATATTTCCGGGCTGCTTTGTGCGCCCAATTGTTTAAGATATTGCATAAAACTTAGAATGCTTTGAAACTCCAGTTGAAATTTTCGAGTTTCAAAATGGAATTTTTTGGGATTTAATCGCCGTAATTTTGCTTTTAAATCGGTTTCTCTAGGATACGATCGTAAAGGTGATTTTAACCCTTGTTCTTTAAACACCGTTCCCCATTCAGAAAAAGTGCCCGATAACAAACCGGAAAAAGCTAAGCATTGGCTGTTTAAAAATTGTTTTTGAATAAAAGGATGCAGAGGATCCAGCCACTGAAAAGCTAAATTGCTGATGATAAGATCATGCCGATTAAAATTCGCCGTCACCATATCTTCGCAGCTAAAATTAAATTGGAGCTGATGCTTATATTGTTTTTTAACGTTTGTAATCATGGTCTCTGAAATATCATTCAAAGTGTAGTGGCTTTTAGGAAAATAAGGCCATAGCAATTCAGGGATATACCCCGTACCTGTTCCCAGATCTAGAATCGTCTGTGGATAAAATGCAGGTAGAGTTCTAAATAACAAATCGACCAAGATCTCAGCCGATCTTTGTTGCAAAAGAGCAACTTCATTGTAAGAACGGGTTGCCTGTGAAAAGCAGTGTTTAATTCTATTTGGACAGATCATAATCTAGGCTGCTTAAAAAATTTAATATTTTATTCTGTACCCAAGTCGCTTCTTTAAATCCTAGAGCGTGTTGCCCTTGAGCATGAAAATCTATTTTAACATTCGCTTTATCTGAAAAATTATCTCTAATCAATTCATGAGGTACGATGGGATCATTTTGACTGGCCAGGATATAAATCGGGATAGGTGTCGGCAGAATAAAATCTTGTTCTAAACTTTGTAAATCTTGCCATAAACGTTCAAAATTTAAAGGCAGGTTCGGCTCGATGATCTTGGCTAACCCCGCGCGTTCATGGAAACTGTGTAAAGTGCTTAAAGGGTCTATTTTAAATTTTTGTCTTAAAGATTGCCATTGTCCACGACGTATTTTTTGCAGTTCTAAGGATTGGCCTAGAAAGTTGTTGAAAGCCTGTAAACCTATCAGCGCTTTAAAATTTAAATTGAATGATAGGAGTTTCTGAAAGCCTAAAGAATGGCCGATGCCAATCCATTGAATTTCAGGGTCGAGTTTTAATTTTTCAGGGTCTTCACCCCAATACCCTAAATCAAAAGCGACACTATTTTTAAAATGTTCTTGCAAAGGCCCCCAAAAAACAGGAGTCATACTCCAGCCATGAATGAATAAAAATTGATATTTCATAAGGTTTTCATAGCTTGCAGTAAAACCTGCAGATCTTCCTTGCTATGCGCCAGTGTTAAGGCTATGCGTAAGCGCGAGCTGCCCACAGGTACACTGGGCGGGCGAATAGCAGACACTAAAATTCTAGCCTGCAATAATTTTTTTCGAGCATTCAGTGTTTTAATCTCATCACCGATAATAATGGGGATGAGATGAGTGTTCGATGCTCCAATATTAAATCCTAAATTTTTGAGGGATGTCCGTAGGAAATTTGCGTGTTCTAACAATGTAGAGCGTGCCTCATTCAGATCAAACACCATTTCCCAAGCTTTTGCCGCAACAGCCATGAGCATGGGCGGTAAAGCGGTTGAATACATAAATCCTGGAGCGCGATTCACTAAATAATTTTTTAAAGACTCCGTGCAAGCAACATAAGCGCCGGCGCTGCCTAGCGCTTTACTGAAGGTCCCCATGACCAGATAAGATAAACCATTGAAATCTAAATCGGGAGATAAGCCATAGCCTGTTTTTCCCAATAAACCTGTGGCATGTGCTTCATCTAAATATAGAAAACATTGATATTCTCGTGCCAAGGATAATAAAGTGTTAAGTTCGGCTTGATCGCCATCCATGCCAAATACGGTTTCACTGACAATAAAACGAGCCCGATCTTGGGCTTCTGATCGTTTTAATAAATCGGATAAATGGTCCATATCATTATGATGATAACGCAGTAATTCGGCCTGACTTAAAAAAAGGGCTTGATACAAACTGGCATGATTTAATTTATCAAAAAAAACCAAAGGTTTTGCTTTTAAGACACGAGAGTCTAAAAGACAAGATAAGGCGCTGCTATTGGCCTGAAATCCAGAATTAAAAATAAGCGCCGATTCTGTTTTTTTGTCTTTGGCGATCTGCTTTTCAAATGTGCTAAACAGGGCATGATTTCCAGAGAGCAAACGCGATCCGGTGGCGCCCATTCCATACTGCTGTGCAGCATCGATCGCTGTTTGTATCAGCGCGGGGTTTTGACTTAAGGCGAGATAATCATTGCTTGAAAAATCAAGATCATAAGGGCTGTTCTCAGGAGAGAGCGTTCTGTAGCGGGATTGATCTTGCAATTGTAAGCAATACTCTTTATAGTAGTCGAACATCTTTAGCACTCAATTTAATAAGGTTTGATTATGACAGAACTTTGGGATTTTGCAAAGGCTCAAGCGATTTTCTCACAAACACTGCCGGATTTGATCTATCAAGCACAAACGGTGCATAGAGTAAATTTTAATCCCAATGCCGTACAAATTAGCACTTTACTCAGTATTAAAACCGGTGGTTGTCCAGAAAATTGCTCGTATTGCCCACAATCAGCGCATTATAAAACGGGCCTTAAAAAAGAACCGTTGATGAAATTAGACGAAGTGATTGCAGCGGCAAAACGTGCGAAAGCTGCAGGCAGCACGCGTTTTTGTTTGGGTGCTGCTTGGCGTGCTCCTCGTGACGAAGATCTAGAATTGGTCTGTGATATGGTTTCTGAGGTGAAAAAATTAGGATTAGAAACTTGCGTGACTTTAGGTTTATTAAAAGAAAAACAAGCACAAAGATTAAAGACCGCAGGCTTAGATTTTTACAATCATAATATTGATACTTCTGAAGAATATTATGAAAAAATTATCAGTACACGCACTTTTTCCGATCGTCTGGAGACGCTGGCCTATGTTGAAGCCGCAGGTTTAGAAGTGTGTTGCGGAGGGATCTTAGGCATGGGTGAAACCAATGATGATCGCATAAAGATGTTATTGCTTTTAGCCAATAGAGCCGAACCACCGCGTTCGGTGCCGATCAATAAACTGATCCGCATTCCTGGAACACCGCTAGAAAATCAAAGCGAAGTTGATCCCTTTGATTTTGTCCGGACCATTGCTTTGGCACGTATTTTAATGCCTAAAGCCTATATTCGTTTATCGGCGGGTCGAGAAGATATGTCGGATGAATTGCAGGCTTTTTGTTTTCTGGCGGGTGCAAACTCTATTTTTTACGGTGAAAAATTATTAACCGCAGATAATCCTATTCCAGAAAAAGATAATCTGCTGCTGCAGCGTATAGGTTTAGAAAAGATGGCTCTGAGTGTATAGAGGATAAAACGTATCCGGCAGTGCGGGGCTATCTTAAATAAATAGAATTTTTTGTGTTTATGCGCTCAATATGGATTTTTTGGAAAAAGGCAGGAAGAGTTACCAGAGTTTTATCTATGATTATCAAATAGATACATGAATAATTAGGGCTTGACAAAATTGAATGAATAGGCTAAAATAAGGACCGCGCTCCCAATTTATCCGCTAAATTGGGAGCGTGGTCCGTCATAAGCGTTTCTAGAGGCCCAGGATGCAAAAACTTAAATTTGAAAGAATCTTGAATTTACCAGAGGATCATAGTTTTATTCTTTTTGGGCCTCGTGGGGTTGGGAAAAGTACTTTATTGACTGAACAATTTAAGCTGAATCAATGCTTATGGATTAATCTTTTAGGTGCAGCTGAAGAAGAGCGGTATTCACGCCATCCGGATACTCTAATGGCTGAAGTCCAGGCTATGCCTGAAGATCATCATCATATCGTGATTGATGAAGTTCAAAAAATTCCTAAATTGCTTGATATCGTACATCAACTGATTGAAAGCACAGATAAAATATTTGTTTTGTCAGGATCGAGTGCCCGGAAGCTTAAAAAAAATGCCTCAAACTTGTTGGCAGGCCGAGCTTTTGTCTTTAACCTCAGTACCTTAACTTTTGAAGAGTTAGGGAATTTTTTTGATTTACACACAGCACTCTGCTTTGGAATGTTACCGAAGATCTATCAATTAAAAACGGATATACAACGATCGCAATACCTAAAATCTTATGCTTTAACTTACTTAAAAGAGGAAGTGTGGGCTGAACAATTTGTTCGTGAATTAAATCCTTTTCGATATTTTTTAGAAGTGGCGGCTCAATGTAATGGGAAAATTATTAATTTTAGCAAAATAGCCCGGGATGTTGGAGTTGATCACAAAACGGTAGAGAATTATTATTCCATTCTTGAAGATACTTTGTTGGGGTTTTTTATACCTGCATACGATGGATCTTTTAGAAAGCAAATCAACAAAGCGCCAAAATTTTATTTATTTGATACAGGAGTTGTGCGAGCATTGTCACGAATGACTTCTGTGCCTGTGCGAGAAAAAACGAGTTATTATGGTGAGCTTTTCGAACAGTTTATTATCTGTGAAATACGAAAATATTTACAGTATTATAAAGATGAATACCGTATGACTTATCTTTGCACTAAGAATGATAAAGAAATCGATCTCATTATACAACGGCCTGCAAAAGAAACAGTATTGATTGAAATTAAAAGTTCGAACGATGTTCAACCAGAACAGTTAAAAGCCTTAAGAAGTTTAAAAGATGAGATCCCAAACAGTGTGGCGATCTGTTTGTCCAGAGATCCTCATAAGAAAGTCTATGAAGACATTACAGTATGGCCTTGGCAGCAAGGTATTGTATATTTTTTTAAAGATTTTTAGTAATTACTCGCACCCTCCATTGGGGGAGAATAGTTACGATTGAAACTGACAGTTACACGAACTTTAATTTCGTATCTTGAAGGGCATAAATAGGCCTTTTTATTTTAGAGAGGCGGATTAAAGGTCGAAGTATTTGGAGTCGAGAGTTGCCCAGCAGCCTTTTTCGATGAGGAAAATAAGGGAAAGGTTCCATGAGCTGGATTTTTTGGAGGCGCTGATATGTTTCTTACCGCTTTTTCGACTAAGTGCAAACTAGCGCCGATCTGTTCTAGACTTTCTTTATTATCATTGTGTTGACAAGTGGTTCGTGTGATGATCATTTGTCGATAGAGTAAGATGCCTTCTAAACTGAGATCCTTTACCGCTAGCCTTGATTGTAAAGCCAGTATTTTTTCTTCAGATAAGGTCGCCAGATAAATACAAAAGGAGTGTTTCAGTGCTGCGCTGAGATAGGGTTGATGTTTGCCTTTATTTTGTGTTAAACGCGTGAACTCTCTATAAATTGTGAAAGGGCTCTGAGTTTGATGTTCGTTTATATAGTTTATGAAACCAAGGAGTATTGTATGTGATTTTCTTTTTTTGAGATCGTCACAATAAGCTTTAAAAATTTTAGACATAAGATGGATCTGAGTGTCTTCTGGAGAGGCTGCCATATGATTTACCTTTTTCGGACTAAAAATTATTATTTACCGCTATTGAGAGACTATTATACCATTTTTTAGGAGATCCCCTTCCTCAAAAATGATGGAAGGGGAGATTGGGACAAAAGCGCTTAACGAGGTTGCAGCGCGATCTCGACTCTACGATTCAGGCTACGGCTGGAAGCGCTGGCATTGCTGGCGATAGGATCACGGTCGCCAAAACCTTGGCTGAACAAGCGATTATTGCTGACACCCTGTGCTGCCAAATAACTGCTGACGCTTTGCGCTCTTTGTTCAGAAAGGATTTGATTGTGTCCAACACTGCCGGTATTGTCCGTGTAACCACTGACCACTACATTGGTTTTATCATATTTTCTAATGACTTTTGCCACAGAATTTAGAGTAGGGTAGAAGCTGGAATTGATATCGGAGCTATCGATGGGGAAAGTCACATCGGAGGACATGATCAATTTAACGCCTTTACCGTCTTTTTGAACTTGTACACCGGTGCCCACGAGCTCTTGACGCAGCTCAGAATTCTCTCGATCCATATAATAACCGATCCCACCGCCCACTAAGCCGCCGGCACCCGCACCAATGGCAGCGCCTTTACCACCACCGACCAATGCGCCCACACCGGCCCCAGCCAAGGCGCCTAAGCCCGCTCCTTTAGCCGTATCACTGACCTGTCTTTCGCCGGTATAAGGATTGGTTGCACAAGCGGATAAAATGAGGGCTAAACTCAGTACGCTGGCTATTTTGTTCATTCGTTTCATAAGATCTCCTTAGATCAAAAATAAGATTACCCCCGGATCATGCCTTTAATACGCCTAAATTACAAGAGCCTTTAAGCGCGCAGGCCAAAGTATTTTAAGATTAGAGTCATGAGATAATAAGCGGCAATCATCAATGCCAAAGAGAGCGAAAGGCTTAAGTAAAAGGATAATTTCCAGCGTAAAAAAAGGGGTAAAGCGATAAAGAAAACCAAGCTGGGTAAGACCAGCCAAAAGATATCCTGAGACAATTGAGCTACGAGAGGCGCGTTTTGGGTGTCTTGATACAACCAAATCATAGCCAATATCGATAAAGTAGGAAGAGAAGCTAAAATGGCGCCCAGCCAAGTGCTGCGCTTTGAGATCTCAGAGATGAAGACAATCAGCACAGCAGAGAGTAAAACTTTAAAGGCATAATAAAACATAGCAATCCCCTTATGGATTAAGCATCTCTACGGGCTAATCCTAATTGAGTGACGATGGTGGTTGAAATCTCTTCTACCGATCGTCGCGTGACATCGATAAAAGGAATTTTTTCGCGAAGAAACAGCTCTTCTATATTCTGAATTTCTTGTTCACAACAACGCAAAGAAGCATAATCGGTATTGGCTTTACGCTTAGTGCGAATGGCTTGAAGATGATCGGGAGCGATGGTCATGCCAAATAATTTAGAGCGATTATTTTTGAGGAAAGGCGTTAAACCAAATTCGCTGCCATCATCCGCGGTATAAGGATAATTTGCGGCATAAACTCCAAAATGCATGGCCAGATATAAGCAAGTCGGAGTTTTCCCCGAGCGAGAAACGCCAATTAAGATCACATCGGCCTCGGTATACAGTTGTGCGCCTAAACCATCATCGGTACTCAAGGTATAATTTAAGGCATCGATGCGGGCGCTGTAACTGGGATTGTCTTCTAAACCATGAGCACGACCAATACGCGCACTGGAATGTACTTGCCAATGTTTTTCCAATTGTTCAATGAATCCATGAAAAAAATCAAGGAAAATAGCTTGACTTTGTGCCAGCTCTTGACGAATGGTGTCATTGACCACTGTGGTAAATAATACCGGTTTCTCACCACTTTGAGTCGACAAGCTATTAATTTCTTCAACCAAGGCTCGGGCTTTTTCAACTGAATCAATAAAGGGCCTAAACTGTTTATTCAATTTCAGATCTGAAAATTGAGTGAGTAAGCTATGGCCTAAATTGGCGGCGGTAATGCCGGTGCCATCGGAGATGAAAAAAATGGTTTTGCTATCAGACATTCGGGTGACTCACAAAAGGTTAGACGGATGTAAAACCCAGAGTAGCAAATAACACTGGGTTTGTCACCTTATATTGTTTTTAGGTAGAATGAAGTATTACGATTTTTTTTAGATAACCTAAGGAACACTGATGTGTCTACACTTTACCGGACAAAGAAGTTAAACTAATCCGCGGTAAAGGAGACCCTAAAATGACCAAAAGAAAGACAAATCGGTACGATTTTGAGTTTAAAAAA
>VFKP01000004.1 GCA_009885495.1 Gammaproteobacteria bacterium
GCATTGCTTTTCCTTTTGCTTGTAAATAGTACAAGATAGGTTAAAGCAATCCCCCCTAACCGGCAATCTTAATTGTCGCCGACCGGCAAAGATAATTGTCGCTCAATATCCCATTTTGATTCGCCCATTCAGTAATGGTAGCCCTGAAGAAGATTCGATGATGCAAATCAAATCAGGACATGAGACATCTGGAGTATCGTCTATCCAAGATTGAATGTTTTCGTTCTTAAACCAAATCCGATAATTTTTTCCTGAATATTCATGACTACCCCTTATATGATTTTCACCATAAAAATATCCATCTCTCTCATAGGCATCAAGTCTTGCAATATCTCCTTTGAAAAGTATTTTAGCGCGATCACCAAAATATCGAAGGATTGTTTCTGTCATATTGGAATTATTTTTCTGGGCACTCAACATTGCTTTACCTAAATTGAATGCTTGACTCATCGTCCCAGATAATGATATTGGTTTGACACTTTCCCCTCTTAAAAGAAATGCGGCTTGTCCTGCTAAATCAAAAGAAGCTGAAGCGATATTTTTACCTAATCGCTCAGCCATCTGATAGCTGCTGGCATGGCTTATTATGACTTCATTGCCATATTTATCGGCACTGGCTAAAGGCAACATCGGGAGATTATGTATTACAGGTAAGGTTTGAGAAATCTCAGGCAAGGCTCGCCCCATATAATCTGCGTCAACTACGGGTAGATCTAACCAGGCCGCTCCAGAAATAGCCCCTGAGCTAGCCGCAGCACCTAATTCCAAAGGCATAATAGCCTCAACTTTCACATTAGAAAATTTTTCCAATGCCTTAATAGCCGCGGCCTGCATATTGTTCACTTTAACATTCACTAAACCATAGAATTGCATTTTCTTTTGCTTTTCTTCAGTCATAGGGCTGCTTGAGCCCATCATATAGGCACAGACAGTCAGTGAATCATCTTTTAATTCGTCTAAGGAAATAAATTTTATTTCCTTTCCTGCATTTATAGCATCCATGAGCAAGGCCTTTCCCATTTCACGAGTTCCGCCACCACCCGTCCCCATAAAAGATAAGCCCAGTAATAAAGCCTCTATATCACTTTCATCTTTGATTTCTAACATGGGGCTTTCCTATTCTGTTACAAAAGTCTCACTTGATTTAACGTCTATTTGAATAATTTTTTTGTCTGCGCTTAAGTGCATTATCCCAATATTCTCACCGGTTAGCCCACTCTTCTCTTTATTAGAATATTCATACTTAAATCTGAAACCAATGATATTGCCTTCGGCAACGATATCCGCAAAATACACCTTTGAAATTTTCTCATTCTCTTTGCACCATTCACAATGTTTGATTAACGCTTCTTTATTGTAATGGACTCCATTTGCAGTGACTTTAACCTTATCATCATAAAAGGATTTTAAGTTATGAGTAGATGATTGTACCCAAACCTTATCAAACCAATTTTCAATAAATATTCTTGCGTCTTTACTATTCATGTCATCTCCCTATAAAAACCTATTTTATCTACACTGACTTAGTGTGTTTAACAAGCCTGTTCCTCGAATTGCATAAAGGCTTCATTTAATGCATAGAAGCGACTGATACCTAATGAGTTAGTGCAGAATGGCTTTTTCAATAATGTCCGTTATCCACCCATTTAAACTTTTGCCCTTATGTTTTGCTGCTAAATAAGCTTCTCTATGTAAGATGGGATCCAAACGCATATGTAAGTCTCCCGAAAAAGGTTTTTCAGGAGCTTCTTTTCTGGTTGCACAAAACTCCAAATAATCTTCAACAGAAGCGATAAATTCTTTTTTTATTTGTGACACTGTCTCGCCTTGAAAAGTTATCACATCTTTTGTATTGATAACCTCACCATGAAATATTTCTGCATCCGCATCAAATTCTACAAATCCAATGTAGTTTTTATATTTTAAAGAGTTCATCATAGCCTCCCATTTACGATCCTAATCCAGCACACATTCCGTGTTTTATTTTCAAATTCCGTTTACATTTTATTGACTTTCTATTTTTATTCTAGCATCGCTTAAGAACCTTTTCATCGAAGCAACAGCCCCTTTATCGGTTTCTTTTCTGGGGTGTGGGCGATGAAAAACTGCTCTGACTCCATTCAAAGCTATACGCACACGTGAACCGTTACCTTCTGTTATTTCTGCTCCTAAGGAAATAAGCAAAGACTCTATATCTTTCCATAAGATCCCAGACTTTACAGGAACAAAAAAATACTTTCCAATGTTTTTAGATGCTTATCTCGCATAAAATAAGGTCTCCTTATCTAAATATTTTTAAGCGGAACCTCCTTTTTCCACCCACTTAGTATCATGGTACCATAAAATGGGACTAAATACAAGCTTTTATCAAAACTTGCTTTTTGTCCTCTTCCTAACCTCAAAGTCTGAGGAGAAGGATTTTCACATAGACTGCCGGTCGATTAGAAGTTATGAAAACCCTCTCAAATCATCCCCCGCTGCCCTAAACGCCAACGCACCGAAGCCATCGTAAAAGGTAAAATTTTAGTATTCGCGTTTAAAAAGGGTTTTAAGGCGCGCAGGGCTTCGTTTAAGGTAGCGCCCGAACCAACATAATCATCAACCAATAGTATAGTTCCAGCGGGCAATGGGGAGCTTAAAACACAGTGCATTTTTCTATCGACATTATAGCGCCGTTGATCATTATTCAATAATTCTCCTTGACGATTTTCAGGCATCTCTTTCCAAGACAGTACTTCGGAAAACATCGGTACTTTTAACGTTTCTGCCATAAATTGAAGAATACTCTGACGATTCGCCCAAGTTCTAGACGGTAAACTTAAAATAGCCGAAAATTGATGCTGCTCACAGAGTTTTTGCAGGGCCGTTTGTATGGCTTGCAATAATAAAGGATTGATGACAGAGCCTGCAACAGCGCGGCCTTTCATAAAATCAATAAACAAGGGGCTGCGCATTTGCCCATCTAAAATAGAAACCCCTTGTTCAGCATTAAACAATTTGCTCAATTGAATGCTCACATTGCGCGTCAATAACCAGTCTTTAACGAATTTAAGATCCTGATCTTTCAATTTAAAACTAGCCCCTTGGCAATTGTCACAAAGTCCACAGCGATATTGGGCCAAATCACCCAAGGCTTGACTCAAAACTTGCATCAAACAAGTTTTTTTATCTTCCGTGTACGCTTTGATGGCATTTAATTCTTGACTGCGTAATTGCAATTGCGTCTGATAACGCGATAAATCAGGCGTCCCCATTTTATCCGTACTCAAATAGACTTGCTTACCATACTGCAATTTTTTGCGAATAAAACCTTGCTCTATGAGTTCAGCCAACATCAAATTCACTTCAGTGGGATGAAACCCCGTCAAGCGTTTCAAATCAAGCAAACCCAAACTGTCATGCTTTTGCAGCGTACGCATTAAAATGGGAAAATGGCTGGGATCAGGTTGTGCGGAATTGATAAAATAATGCTGTATTTTCAGATCATTGTGATCGCATAATAAAATGCCCTGTGCCGGCAAACCATCACGACCGCAGCGCCCGACTTCTTGATAATAAGCCGTGATTGAACCGGGAATATCAAAATGAATGATAAAACGCAGATCTTGTTTATCGATGCCCATCCCTAAAGCATTGGTAGCCGCCATCACTTTATAATGATTGCCAATGAATTTTTCCTGCAATTGTTGTTTTTTATAAGGATCATAGCCGGCATGATAGGCTACTGCTTTTACGCCCTGCTCTTGTAAAAAATCAGCGATCAATTCAGTGTTATCACGTGTGGCACAATAAATAATGCCATGCCCGGAAAGCTTTGGCATGAGTTGTTTCAGCAAAGATAATTTTTCACTGAGATCCGCTGCTCTCAATATCGATAATTCAATATTATCGCGTTGCATCCCTTGTCTTTGCACTCTAATCTTGCGATGAGAGGCCGCCAATTGCTGGGAAATATCTTCCTCTGTTTTAGCATTGGCTGTGGCGGTTAGGGCTAAAACCAGAAGTTCTGGGTGGGTGTTCTCCATAGTTTGAATAAAGGGCATAATTTGTCGATAACTGGGCCTAAAATCATGTCCCCAGGTGGAAATACAATGCGCTTCATCAATCACTATTAAACTGAACGGCAGGCGGCTTAGAAACTGCAGCTGCTGTAGATTATCGAGTTTTTCTGGAGAAACAAATAATATTTTCACCTGTCCATTTACAGACTCTCTTTGCGCTTTGGCATTGTCTTCTTCTGTTTGATCGCTGTTAATACTGGCTGCGGTAATATTAAAGCGCTGTCGTAAATGATGGATCTGATCGCGCATTAAAGCCAAGAGAGGGGAAATCACCAAGGTCATTCCCGGTAATATCGTTGATGGCAATTGATACAATAAAGATTTGCCATGGCCCGTGGGTTGGATACAAAGCAAGCGTTTTTCTTGTAATAAGCAAAGCATTGCTTCAAGCTGGCCGGCGCGAAAGGCTTTAAGCTGAAATTGTTCACGCAAATGCAGATCTAATTGCTCGCTTAAATGTTCGCTGTTCTGTAGGTCTATCAAATTCATAGATTAACTTAATCCGCAGCACGGATGAGTTCTGCCAATAATTCAATGTGTGCGGACTGATCATTCAACGCTGGAATATAGGAAAACTTTTCCCCTCCAGCCGCCATAAACGCTTCACGATTTTGCATATCGAGTTCTTCTAAAGTTTCTAAACAATCTACAGAAAAGCCCGGTGCAATTACGTCTAAACTGCGTATGCCTCGCTGCGCACAGGCTTGTACGAAATCAAGAGTATAAGGCTGCAACCAAACTTGTCTGCCCAAACGCGATTGAAAACTTAAAGCATAGTCTTTTTCACTTAAATTTAAGGCTTTAGCGACAGCCTCCACGGTTTCAGCACAGGCTCTTGCATAAGGATCGCCTCTTTCACAATAAGATACGGGAATGCCGTGGAAGGAAAATAAAAGCAGATCGCTTCGCCCTTGACTCTGCCAATGATCGTGAATACTCTGACTCAAGGCTTTGATGTACAAAGGATGCAAATGATATTGATTGATGAATATCAATTCGGGAATATGCATCTGTTTTTTAAAAATACGCGCTAAACCATCGAACACCGGAGCAGTGGTGCTGCTAGAATATTGGGGATACAAAGGCAAAACAATGAGCCGTTCGGCATTTTGCACCTGCGGATCTTGCAACACTTTTTCTAAAGAAGGTTGGCCATAACTCATCGCTGAGAAAACCGAAATATCGGGATCACTTTTTTCTAAAATTTTTTGCACCGCTGCAACTTGAGCTTGGCTAATCACCATCAGAGGAGAACCCTCTTTGAGCCAAACCTTTTGATAGGCTTGCACAATACGCCCTGGCCTTAAAGGAAGAATAAAACCTTCTAAAATAATTTTCCAGACCCAAGGTGGAATATCTTGTATCACCCGAGGATCGCTTAAAAATTCACGCAAGAATCGACGAATGGCTTTAGTATTCAGCGCTGCTGGCGTGCCCAGATTGACTAAGATAGCGGCTGTTTTCATTGCTTTTCCTAACTATGACTAAACTCTTATTCCGAAAAAAATCTGCTCCTGCGCGGCCCGATACTCCGCCGTATTGTCCGAAGAACACTTATAAGCTCCCCTCGCCCGGCACTCCGGGTCAGGGGTTGGGGGAGAGGGCCTAAGAACTCGAACCCTCTTGATCCAATTTTTCTTTCAACGCACTCATATCTAAGGCCAGAGCCTGCTCTACCAAATCCACTAAAGCAGTTTGCGTCAAGGTCCCCGCTTCTGAAAATAAGGCGACACGCTGTCTTAAAATCATAATCAAAGGGATCTGCCGAACATTAAAATCAGCTGCCAATTCTTTTTCAGTTTCAACATCTACACTGGCAAAACAGATCGCCGGAAATTGTTCTGCCACTCGAGTAAAAATAGGTTTGAACGCTAAACAAGGCTGACACCAAGGTGCCCAAAAATCGATGACAACGGTATCATGCTGATCTAACACTTCATCAAAATTTTGTGCGGTTAATTCATAGATCATTTTAATCTCCCTCTTAACTGATTGTCTATTTTATTCATAACCCTCTCCCCCAACCCCTGACCCAGAGTACTGGCCGAGGAGAGTTTCGACTTTCCCCCGACAGTAGTACAAAGTACCGAGCGAGAGGAGTTTCGACTTTCTCCGACAGCAGTGCAAAGTACCGGGCAAGAGGAGCTTTTGCTGAGCCTAAGAACAGACCGCCCCTACACGTCCTCAAAATCTATTCCAGAGCGTAGAGCAGCTTATCCTCAGGTCAAACCGTTTGCGGCAAGGATGCCGCAACCGAGCCCCCAGGGATGCGTTTACGGCGTGTTTGACCGAGGGTGAGCTGCTCTGCGATCGTTAAGGCTTTGGGCCCCTCTCCCGGAGTACCGGGCGAGGGAGCTTTAAGTGACGACTATCCCCTATTCTTTAAACTGGCTCTCACTCTAGCCGCCACCTCTTCCACAGTCCCTAAACCCGAGACTCGATAAAATTGGGGAGCTGGCAATCCCGCATCCACGGGAAAATGCTGATAAAAATCGATCAGAGGTTTAGTCTGTGCATGATACACTTCAATGCGATGACGCACTGTAGATTCTTGATCATCTTCACGTTGAATTAAAGGTTCGCCCGTAAGATCATCGACATTAGCCTGTTTGGGCGGATTAAAATCACGATGATAAACGCGCCCCGAAGCAGGATGCACCAAACGTCCTGTCATGCGATGCACGATTTCTTCATCGTCTAAACTCAATTCTAACACGACATCTAAAGCGATCTTGGCATCGATTAAAGCTTGGGCTTGTGGCAAAGTTCTGGGAAAACCATCGAGGATAAAACCTTTGGCACAATCGGCTTGTGCAATGCGCACTTTAACCAAGGCAATGATCAAATCATCGGGCACCAATTGACCGGCTTGCATAATGCTTTTGGCTTTTTGCCCTAATTCAGAGCCTGCCGTCACCGCTTGGCGCAGCATTTCACCGGTAGAAATAGAGGGGATTGCATAATCACTGGCAATAAATTGCGATTGCGTGCCTTTTCCCGCTCCCGGACACCCTAAGATCATTAGCCGCATTAAACTCTCCTGGTAATTGACCCCTCTCCCCGTACTCTGGGGAAAAGGGCTCCACTAAAACTGTTTTAAAAATCGCAAATCGTTTTCAAACAAAGCTCTTAAATCGGGGATCTCATAACGCAACATCGTTAAACGATCAATACCCATGCCAAAAGCAAAACCGCTGAACTTTTCGCTGTCGATCCCTAAATTCATCAACACTTGTGGATGAACCATACCACACCCTAAGATCTCTAACCAGCCCGATTGGCTGCAGATACGACAGCCCTGTCCCTTACATTTCACACATTGAATATCCACTTCAGCAGAAGGTTCAGTGAATGGAAAATAAGAAGGACGCAAACGTAAGACCAAGGCTTGTCCAAAAAAATCTTCCAGAAAAAGTTGTAATAAGCCTTTGAGATCGGCAAAAGTGCTGTGATCATCGATCAACAAGCCTTCCACTTGATGAAACATCGGTGTATGCGTCATATCATTATCACAGCGATACACTCGCCCCGGCGCAATCATACGCAAAGGCAGGGGATGCGTTTTCATATAGCGAATTTGTACAGGGGAAGTGTGAGTACGTAAAAGAAAACCATTTTCTAAATAAAAGGTATCATGAGAAGCACGCGCAGGATGATGCGCGGGAATATTTAAAGCATCAAAATTATGGTATTCGTCTTCAATTTCAGGACCATCGACAATATCAAAACCTAGGCCGCGAAAAAAATTTTCAATACTTTCTCGGGTTTGGGTCAAAGGATGCAAACTGCCTAAGCCTAAACCTCTGCCAGGCAAGCTGACATCTAAACGCTGTGCTGCCAAAGTTTTCGATAAAGCCTCTGCTTGTAGCGCTTCTTCTTGGATTTGTAATTGTTCTTGGATAGCAGATTTGAGATCATTGACAGTCTGCCCATAAGCGGGGCGCTCTGCCGGCGTTAATTCCGCCATCTTTTTCATGAGCTCAGTGACTACACCTTTTTTACCGAGAAAAGCAACGCGCACTCTATCTAAAGCCGCTAAATCAGCGGCTAATTCAATTTGTGCGCGCGCATCTTCTAAAATATCATTGAAGGCAAGCATCTGCCATTAAGCCTTAGCGAGTCCAGCCTTGGATTGTTCCACAATAGCTGCAAAAGCTTCTTTGTGATGCACAGCCAATTCTGCCAAGATTTTACGATCAACTTCGACGGCTGCTTTTTTCAAGCCATTCATGAATTGACTATACGTTAAGCCAAATTCACGCGCGGCTGCATTGATACGGACAATCCACAAAGCACGAAAATCACGTTTACGTTGACGACGATCGCGATAAGCATATTGTCCCGCTTTAATAACGGCTTGCTTGGCGACACGGAAAACGCGACTTCGCGCTCCGCGATACCCTTTAGCCAGTTTCAGAATTTTTTTATGGCGGGCTCTGGCGACTACCCCGCGTTTTACTCTAGCCATTTAACATTTTCCCCCTAACTACCTGTTAGCATACGACGAATAGACCGTTCATCTGCTGCACCGATCGCAAACTGTCCTCTATTATGACGTTTACGTTTCTGACTTTTTTTCGTCAGAATATGTCCACGTTCTGCATGACGGTATTTGAACCCGCCCGATCGAGGGCGAAAACGCTTTTTGGCACCACTCTTGGTTTTTAACTTAGGCATTACAATAAACTCCGCATTCAATAACCGCTTGCGATTAGGCAAGTGATAACAAATTTAGTTTTAGTTATTCCTCACGGAATAACCCCTCATTTTTTCTTGGGGGCTAGCAGCATTCCCATTTGCTTTCCTTCCATCTTGGGAAACTGCTCCACTACCGCGTATTCGGCTAAATCTTCGCCGACACGCTTTAAGAGTTGCAGACCCAATTCCCTGTGAGCTAGCTCTCGGCCACGAAAACGCACCGTGACCTTGGTTTTATCCCCATCTTCTAGGAAACGTATCAGGTTGCGTAGCTTGACCTGATAATCCCCATCATCCGTCACTGGACGAAACTTGATCTCCTTGATCTTTGTTTTATGTTGCTTTCGTTTTGAATCCGAAGCATTCTTTTTCTGTTGGTAAATGTATTTACCAAAATCCATAATACGACACACCGGAGGATCAGAATTCGGAGAAACCTCTACCAAATCTAAAGTGGATGCCTGCGCCTTAGCTAAAGCTTCATGCAAACTCAAAATGCCGGCTTGTTCGCCATCTTCATCTATCACCCGCACTTGTCGCGCTTTGATCTCTTCGTTGATTCGGGTTTTAACCGAGGTACTCTTAGTACTAATCTCAAATTCCTCCAGGATATATTCTATTATCGCCTCGCAGGGATATTTTACCCTCCGACCCCACGCCCCAATAAATCGATTTCAGCATTCAAATGCAAGGCAAAAGCACTCAGATCCATAGCGCCCAAATCCTCGCCTGAACGGGATCGGACTGTCACTTGACCGGAGTTGACTTCTTTATCGCCAATGATGAGCAAATAAGGGACCTTCTGCAAAGTGTGCTCCCGGATTTTAAAGCCTATCTTCTCATTACGCAAGTCATTTTGAACACGAAATCCTTGTTTTTTGAGGTTTTTGCAAATATTTTGCGCATATTCGCTCTGTTTATCGGTAACCGTCAGGATTGAGGCTTGAATAGGCGCCAACCAGGCGGGAAATTTACCGGCAAAATGCTCGATCAAAACGCCAATAAAGCGTTCCATAGAGCCGACAACAGCACGATGCAGCATCACTGGAATCACCTTATTACCCGCTTCATCGATATAATAAGCATCTAGCCGCTCTGGCATTTGGAAGTCTAATTGCACTGTACCGCATTGCCATTCTCGCCCCAAGCAATCTCTCAGCTTAAAATCGATTTTAGGGCCATAAAAGGCACCATCGCCGGGTTGCAAGGTCCAATCAACGCCTTTGTTAATCAACACTTGTTTTAGCGCTTCTTCAGCCTTGTCCCAAATAGCATCGTTGCCGACGCGTTTTTCCGGACGAGTCGATAGGCGACAGCTGATATCCGTAAAACCAAAATCACGATAGAGCTCATAGACTAAATCCAATAATTTAACCGCTTCGCTTTCAATTTGATCTTCACGTACAAATAAATGCGCATCGTCTTGCGTAAAATTTCGCACGCGCATCAAACCGTGCAAAGTTCCCGACGGCTCATTGCGATGGCAGGAGCCAAACTCGGCCAATCGTAGCGGCAAATCTCTATAACTGTGTATGCCTTGCTTGAAAATCTGCACATGCAAGGGGCAATTCATCGGCTTGATAGCATATTCACGATTTTCAGTTGAAGTCACCCACATTTCTTCGCGATATTGGTCCCAATGCCCAGATTTTTCCCACAACACTTTATCGACTATTTGCGGTGTACGCACTTCTTGATAATCGTATTCATATAATTTGTCGCGAATATAAGATTCTACTACGCGATATATTTGCCAGCCTTTAGCATGCCAAAATATCATGCCAGGGGCTTCTTCTTGAGTGTGAAATAAATCTAATAATTTACCCAATTTACGATGATCGCGTTTTTCCGCTTCTTCTAATCGATACAGATAAGCCGCTAAGGCTTTATCATCGGCCCAGGCCGTGCCATAGATACGCTGTAACATGGCATTATCTGAATTGCCGCGCCAATAGGCCCCCGCCACTTTCATCAATTTGAAAGCCTTAAGATGCCGGGTATTAGGCACATGCGGGCCACGGCAGAGATCGACAAAATCAGCCTGTTGATACAAAGATAAAGTTTCATTTTTCGGCAAATCTTCAATGATTTCGGCTTTATAGTGTTCACCTAAATTACGAAAATAAGCTAGGGCTTCTTCACGAGCCATCTCACGTCTTATCACCGGAAAATTTTGCCCTGCCAATTCATGCATTTTATTTTCAATTTGCAGTAAATCTTCGGGCGTAAAGGGCCGTTCAAAGGCAAAATCATAATAGAAGCCATCTTCAATGACTGGACCAATCGTGACTTGAGCGCTGGGGAATAAAGCTTTCACCGCCTGCGCCAATAGATGAGCGCTGGAATGACGCAAAACAGCCAGACCTTCCGTATCTTTGCTGGTGATGACTTTTAATTGTGCATCGCTCGTGATCAGATAACTTAGATCGACTAAACGACCATTTATTTCTGCGGCTAAAGCAGCCTTGGCCAAACCGGCACCAATCTCTGCCACCACCGTTTCTACAGTCACCGGGCCTTCAAAAGACAATTGACGTTGATCGGGTAAACTGATCGTTGGCATATCTGCCTGCTCCCAGAAAAAAAAGGCCCATGGATTAAAAATTTATAGGCCTTTCATATCTTAGAGGACTCCAAAACTCCCCTCGCCCAGTACTCTGAGAGAGGGGTTGGGGGAGAGGGTTACGAAGTTCTTTATGGATCTTAAACCCTAAGATTGGAAACGCATACAAAATTCTGGTAGGCACGAGTGGGATCGAACCACCGACCACCACCATGTCAAGGTGGTGCTCTACCACTGAGCTACGTGCCTATGTTTAGAAGAAGGATTCTAGCAATTTTAAATTGAAATGGCAAATAAGCCGATTGATTAACAGCCGTTCCCGGACTAATGGATAAGAAGATAATTTTCTAACGACCGGAAAATCTATTGCAATTACCCCTTTGTTTTTTATAAACTATTTCCATCAGAACATGAAAAATGGAGTGGTTTATGGGACTTATGAAGATGTTTTTGTCCTCGGATGGCTTGCTGGGGCTGTTCGCCGTTGTTTTGGGCAAGAAAAATTCGTCTCCTGTCCAGGTTCTCATATTTCATAGCAAGATGGCCTAAAGTCTGATTTGGCTATCTTCAGTTTAAAATTCCCCTTTCTCCTACGGTTTGATAATAAAAAGAACAGTGATTCCACTTTAAAACCTCCTTAAAATGCTTAACCCGCTCCCTCAACCCCTCTCTCGGAAAACATGCGAGCAGAGCTTTCAATTACCCTACGATTTAAATAGAGATACGAGGCGACAACTTCCCTGACTCAAGGGGTAACAATTTATCATACTCTTGCTTTTGAGAAGTTATTGCTAAAACAAAGCAACTCATACTTTGTAGATCTACTTCCGCATGGGTCACTTGATTCCGAATGTATTTAGCTTGCCACAGTAATGCATCTATTTTTGGAGAAATAATAATTTTCTCTGGCTGTTGCTCTTTTGCCATCTTGAATTTTTCACTGACCGCCACTATAAGTGCTTGCGTAATATAAGAGAGCTCTGATGTATCAACCTTTTTCCGGACAGTTTTAAAAAATAAGGCTGTTAGCAACAAATAGACTTGTCCGGTTTAAGAGTAAATAAACTGTCCGGTTTTACTTACTCTGCAAAAGCTATCTTTTGACTTTTCGCTCGCGTGGATAGCCCTAAA
>VFKP01000115.1 GCA_009885495.1 Gammaproteobacteria bacterium
TTTCAGATGACGATATAAAAAGAGAAGAACAGAGGCGTCTGGATAGAGTAGAAGAAGTAAATCAGTATTTAGATGAAGTGGAACATAAACTAGCTGAACTTATACCAATACTAAATTTACACTTACAGCTAGGTCTTGATGTGGGGGTCAATACTAAAGTTCTTGATTTCTACCAAGAAAAAATCTCAAACTGGAGAAAACTAGCTGATGAAATTAGTCCGCAAGATCTTAAGATTTTAAATGACGATGTGTCTATATTGACAAGAGCAGTATCATTAGGTGGGATGGAATATTCTATATTAACATCAGAAAAGTCTCAATTTAACAGTAAACAATTTTCAAAAGTTGATTTTTTTAGGCCTGTAGATGTGATGGGTTTAAGCTCACATGCCCAAGCAGCGCTAACGGCACAAACTAATATCTCTATGTTAATATGAAGCATATCATAGATATTATTTATGGCGGGTTTAAAAATATAAATGAGCTTTTTAATAGAAAACAAATGATACAACGACTGAGTCTGTTTGGAATATTAGCACTTTTCTTGATTTATGAGATGGCATTACAGATTTTCCCTAGCATTATTGCCAACAATTTAATGAGCGCACTCAATATATCTGCTTTTAGCTTAGGTATAATTTCAGCGGGGTTTTTTGTTAGTTATACTTTTATGCAAATTCCTGTGGGAGTTATTTACGATCATAAAGGTTTTAAAGTAGCTGTATTAATGGCAATGTTAACATGCTCTATAGGAGCGGCTATTTTTTCTATAGCACATACAGTTTTTCTGGCAGTAATTGCTAGGGTGTTTATGGGCTTTGGAGGAGCGTTTGCATTTGTTGGAACGTTATTGGTTGCGAGTCACTGTTTTTCATTACGCTATTTCTCCTTCTTTGCTGGACTTACGCAGTTTATCGCTGCTATGGGGCCGTTGATTGGTCAATTAGTCTTAGCCCATTATGTAAATGCAGATACGTGGCGTATTTTTTCTTTTTCTTTAGCCTTATTTGGGTTGTGTTTGGTCATGCTTTTTTCTCTGTTTCGCTTAAGAAATGTTAGTTTACATAAGAAAAATTTTGAGAAAGGAGAAACTATCATGACAAACTTAAAATATATATTTAAGCGGCGGCAGAGTTGGACTATTGCGTTCTATGCCATGTTTTTATGGGCGCCAATGTCTGTTTTTGCGTCGTTATGGGGGATCCCTTATTTACAGTTATGTTATGGGTTTTCAAAAATTGTGGCAGCTAATTTATGTTCTTTTATGTGGTTGGGTATCGCTGTGGGCAGCCCTTTGTTAGGATGGTTAATGGGGCGATTTAGTAGAGATTCGCTTTTTTTTAAGTTATGCCCATTGTTGGGAATACTTGCTTCTTTCTCTTTGTGGTTTGGCGTTGGTACGAATATTTTAACTGTTACATGTTTAGTTTTTTTATTGGGTTTAGCCTGTTCTGGGCAAGCGCTGAGTTTTTCCATTATAAAAAAAACTACTGACCATAAGTATTTATCCAGTGCATTTGGTTTTAATAACATGGCTATTGTTATTTCAGGACTTATTTTTCAACCACTAGTTGGCAAAATAGTCGACTTCTTTTCGATAGGTGCGGCAAGTGAATTAACAGCACCAGCATTACAGAGAGCAATATTCATTTTACCACTATTTTTTATAATAGCTCAGTTGTTGTCTTTTTTATTTAAGTCATCTCCTGTTGATCAAAGTTATCAAAAGCAGCCGGTTTTATGTTAAAAATTACTGATTTTCAAAATGGAACATTATAGATTAAGGATGAAAGTTCATGACAGTCAAGTTTAAAGCAGTAAAGGCTATATTTCATAGCTCTATATCAATGATGATACTATTCTTTTCTTGCCATGCGATTTCAGCGAGTTTAGACCCAACAATTGCGACTACTTTGAAGAAATCAATTAATGATTATAATATTCCTGGTGCAAGTCTGAGTATTATTTACCCGGATGGTACGTCTAAAACTTATGTGGCAGGATTTAGCGATATTGCAAAAAAAACAGTAATTAAACCTTCGCAGTTATTTCTTGTGGGGAGTGTGACTAAGTCGTATGTATCTGTGTTGATGTTGAGGATTGTCGATGAAAAAAGAGTTTCATTGGATGATACACTGGATTATATCTCAAAAAATAATACGCGTGATGGGGGAAAGCTGAAAAAAATAGTTGCGCAATATCCACCATTACAAGAAGTGACTATACGTGAGTGTATGCAGCATAACTCAGGAATTCGAGATGCCATTAATAGCCCTGCATATCAAGCAGCTCAATCAAAAGATCCCAGTAAAGTGTGGTCTGATAGTGAGTTGATAGAACTGGCTATGATGGGAAAACCTTTTTTTAAGCCAGGGACTCCTAATGCTTATAGTTATACCAATACGGATTATATTTTAGTTGGAATGGCTATTGAAGCTATTACAGGTTCTAGTGTCTCGAGCCAATTAGTAGATCTTTTTCAACAAAACAAATTAGATCACACTTACTATATAGCCGATGGAATAATCCCTTCTAGCCTAACTCCAGAGATAGCTCATGGCTATGTGCCGTATATTTCAGGTGATGATTCTGACGATGAATCTCATAAAGTCGTTTCTCTTTCTTCAGGAGAATCGATGCAATTTATAGATATTACAAGGAAATATTCTCTTTCTGGGCCCAGCGCTGGAGGTATAGTAGCAACTTCAATGGATGTAGCTCGCTGGTATGAGAAGCTGTTTTTTAACCAGACGGTTCTTCCACCACAAACTTTACAGTTAATGTTAACTGGTATTCGTACAGCCAATCCAAATAGTATTGCTGGCTTAGGGATTGGGATTGAACATAATAAAACTTTGGGTGAAATTATTGGGCATACGGGAATATTACCTGGATATACAACAAGTGCAATGTATTTGGAGAAATATCATCTAGTTATTGTGCTTACGACTAATTCATATAATCGAAGTGTACTTCGTTATGACCCTCAAACAGGAATAGCTCAAAAGAATATGTTTGATGTTTTATTACCGGTTATTATTAATAGCATAGCGACAGTAAAAAGGTAAAATCATTTCTAAATTAATGATAATTTTCAAGCAAGGATCTTAAGATGAATTTACGTAGTTGTTATATTATAGGAACTAGTACACTAGTTATTCAGTGTGCGGATATTATTCTTGAGAATAACTATGAAGTTAAAGGTGTTATTTCTAATGACATGCAAATAGCGGATTGGGCTTTAACAAAGCAGATACCTTTTTTTACGACAGATAACTTAGAGGATATTCTAAAACGAGAGCCTTTTGATTATTTATTTAGTATAGTCAATCATGTTGTATTATCTAAAGACATTATAAACTTAGCGCGTGAAATGGCAGTTAACTACCATGATGCACCATTACCAAAGTATGCCGGTATGAATGCGACAACTTGGGCGCTTATTGAACGTGTGTCTTCCTATGGGATCAGTTGGCATGTAATGACGGATACAATTGATGGCGGTGATATTTTAAAACAACCAATTTTTTCAGTATCATTAGACGAAACATCTCTTACACTCAACGCTAAATGTTATGAAGCCGCCATTAATTCATTCTCCGAACTAATAGATGAGTTAACAGCCAATAATATTACTAGAAAAAAACAAATAGCAATCGATAGAACATATTTTTCACGATATAAACGCCCAGATAATCATGCGATTATTTCATGGCACTCTGAAATAGAAGCAATTGATGCCCTTGTTCGATCTCTCAATTTTGGAACATATGTCAACCCAATTGCCTTACCTAAAGTTTTTATTGGCAAGGAAATTTTTTATGTGCTTGAAGTTTCTATCGATCATCATAGAGAGGTGATGCCTATTGGAACAATTAAGAATATTACGCAAGATGGTATTTGTGTGGTTTCAAAGAATGGAAATGTTCTTCTGCGGAAAATTATGAATACATGTGGAGAGTTGATTGGTTCAATTGATTTGAAATTGTTATTCGACCTTAAGACTGGAGAAGAACTTTCTAATTCAACTGATAAAGAGCAATTAGATATTATTGTTGATGTAGACATAATTCGCCAAGAGCCTTATTGGGTATCAAAATTATCAACTCTTAATCCAATTGACATGCCTTGTCAAGAAGAAAAAGAATTAGATACTTTAGATGTGGATGCAAAAGTTTTAACTGCCAATATAGAAGGGCATCTTATTTCCGGATTAAATGACTTTTTAAAGATACATCATGTTGAAGAAAGACAGTTTTTCTGCTCAAGTTTTATTTTGTTCTTGGCCAGACTAAATGGAAAATACTCTTTTGATTTGGCATATTCTGATATTGATATTCGATATGAAGACGAACATTTTAAAACAATATACTCGACACAGACCCCATTGCACATGGATTTAAGCCCAGAAGAGACTGTTAGATGCAATGTTGAGAAGATAATGAGTGTTATGTCTACTCTAAAATCAAAAGATGGCTTTTTAAAAGATGTTTTTTTAAGATATCCTCAGTTGAATAAGTTAGTTAATTCAAGGTTTTATTGTAATCTACCAATGGCTATTGAATTTTTAAATAATAATGAGTATGAGCATAGTAGAGATTCACTTAAAAACAAACTGGTTTTTTCATGTAATATCAACAAAAGAAAATATACTCTGCTGAGTAATAAATCCTGTTTTTCAGAAGATCTATTTTCAAAAATAAAAAGCCAGTTTGTTGTCTTCTCAGAAAATTTGATTAAAAATTATTTATGTAAGTTATCTTCAGTACAAGTGCTTTCATTAGAACAAAGTTCTGAGATGCTTTATAAATGGAATAATACAGAGAAAATTTATTTTCCTGAAAAAACCGTAATTAATTTATTTGAAGAACATGTAAGGGAAAATCCAAACGCAGCTGCAGCTATATATAATGGTATAAGTTTGACATATCAAGACCTTAATAATAAAGCAAACCAAGTCGCAAGATATATACAGAAGCAGTACCAAACACTTTGTAATAAAAAATTTGTCGCCGACACCCTGGTTCCAATTTGTTTTCACAGAAACCATGAAATGATTATTGCCATTTTAGGAGTGATGAAAGCTGGTGGAGCATATGTTCCTATAGATCCAGATGCGCCAAATGAAAGGATACGATTTATTGTTGAAGATACAAAAAGTGAGTTTATATTAACTCAAACTAATTTATTAGTTAATCTTGAAGATGTGGGGAAAGATGTTTATTTAATAAATATTGATGATAAGGAATATGAGGGAGAAAACTTTTGTCATTTAGAAAGACAAGCAGCGCCAAATAATTTCTCATATGTTATTTACACTTCAGGTACAACAGGTAAACCAAAAGGAGTTATAAATATTCATAGTGCGCTATTAAATAGATTGGAGTGGATGAAAGAAACTTATAAGGTTGATCACTCGGCAAAAGTTCTACAAAAAACACCATATGTATTTGATGTCTCAATATGGGAGATTATTTTACCATTAATGTCGGGCGCCTGTCTGATTCTTATGAAACAAAATGAGCATAAATTTCCAGAGAAAATACATAAAGCTATTGTGGATATGGAAATTAGTCATATTAGTTTTGTTCCATCAATGTTAGATGGGTATTTAGAGTATATAACAGCCAATAAGATATCAGACGGATTTAAAAATTTAAAAGCAATCTTTTCTGAAGGAGAAGCATTAAGTATTGCCATTTACAATAAGCTTCGATCAGTTAATAATTACCTTTCGATACACAACTTATATGGGCCAACAGAAGCTGCTATCGAGGTCTCCTCTTATGAGTGTATTGGGCATTTGGAAGAAATTTTAATTGGTAAGCCCATAAGCAATTTAAAGCTTTATGTATTAAACGCTGATTTAACTCCTATGCCAATTGGTTTTATTGGTGAGATATATATTGGTGGTGTTGGATTGGCTCGTGGATACATGAATAATCCAGCGCTAACATCAGAAAAATTTATTGATAACCCATTCATTACTGAAAAAGATAAATTTACCGGATTCACAAAGCTATATAAAACAGGTGACATTGGTCTGTGGAGAGACGATGGCAATTTATTTTATATTGGTAGAAATGATTTTCAAATTAAATTGCGCGGATTTCGCATAGAGCTTTGTGAAATAGAAAATGTAATGGCTCAATACAAAAACATAAAGCAAAGCGCTGTTGCGTGTAAAGGAAAAGAGGGACACCAGTATTTGGTTGCATATTATGTCTCTAAAGAAAAGCTAGATAACGATGCAATACATGAATACTTAAAACAAAAACTTCCAGAGTACATGTTACCAAGCATCTACATTCATTTGGAGTCTTTACCTTTGAGTAGTAATGGGAAGTTGGACAGAATGGCCTTGCCAGAAGTTCAATTCGATGTTCAGGATGTCTATATTGAACCTCAAAATGATATAGAGCGTGAAATGTGTACTATATGGTCATCAGTCTTAAATATCAAAAATATAGGGGTTTCGCATAACTTTTTTAAAATGGGTGGCGACTCTTTGTTAGCCATTAAGATTGTTTCTAAGATGAGAGCAATTTTTAATATTGATCTATCAATTAAAGACTTATTTGAGTGCCAAAATATTCAGAAAATAGCCGAAAAAATGAATTCTTCTGTATATGGCAAGATTACTAAAGAAGTTTCTATTAAGAGAACAAGCGGACAAGAAAGTGTCATATTATCATACCCACAACAGCGGTTATGGTTTTTAGCACAGTTAAAACAAAGAAGTGCGTTTTATAATCTTATGCAGAATTGGTCTATAGTAGGAGACATAGATTATAATGCATTTACTTTGGCTATTAATGAAATTATAAGACGGCATTCCATCTTAAATACAAACTATGATTCAAAGAATGGCACACCCTATAAGGTTATTAATGTTAATAGACCAGTGGTTATAAATCATTATAATAATTCTAACGTAACTATTGATATAGTGAAGAAAGTAATAGAGAAAGAAGCGACAGAACCATTTGATTTGGCTTTAGATCCGCTTTTTAGAATATATATTTTTGATTTGACTGATAATGAAATAGTACTCTCTCTAGTGATGCATCATATTATTTCCGATGGATGGTCCTTTGATGTATTCAACAAAGAGCTAAATACTTTATATTCAAAATATAAAAATGACCAAAATAAAAGTGCGCCAATATTAAATGTTACTTATGATGACTATATTGTATGGCAGATGAGTACTGAAAAAAACAAAAAGTTTTATGAGAAAATAAATTATTGGAAACAAAAGCTTTGTAATCTACAGCCTGTTGAATTGGCAACAGATTATGCGAGACCACCTATTCAGTCAAATACTGGAGAAACAATTACTTTCTCAATTGGAGAAGTGTTAAGTCATTCACTTAAGCTCTTAGCTGTTAAAAAAGAAATAACTATGTTTACGTTAATGATCTCAACGGTAGATGTGTTATTATATCGCTATACTCAACAAAGTGATATTGTTATGGGGGTCCCATTCTCAGGCCGTACTATTCCTGAATTAGATAGTCTAATTGGCTTTTTTGTAAATACGGTGCTTATCAGAAGTAAACTCAATATAAACTTATCGTTTTGCAATTTGCTTGGTGAAAACCATAAGAATTTCATGGAAGCTTATGCGAATCAAGATGTTCCATTTGAGAGGCTAGTTGATATATTGCAACCGGAGAGGGACTTGAGTCGGTCACCATTATTTCAGATTATGTTTGTTTTTCAAAATGCGGGGATGAAGAAACTAGAATTGGAAGGATTAAATACTGAACGAATAGATATAGACACAAAGACATCAAAGTTCGATTTAACTTTTTTTGTTGAAGAGCATGAAAAGGAGTTAATAGGGAAAATAGAATATAATACGGACTTATTTAAGAGAGAAACAATTGAGCGAATGACACGGCATTGGCTGGAGTTGCTGAATAATGTGGTTGATAATCCTGAACTGCCGGTCAAAGAGTTAAAAGTGATTACGGCAGCGGAGCTAGAAGAGCAAAAGCATTGGAATGAAACTCAGGAAGAGTTTTCAAGCTATCTTTTGCAAGAATTATTTCTAGAGCGAGCAAAATTAAAGCCACAAGCTATAGCAGTTATTACTCCATCACGGACATTAAGTTATGGGGACTTGGCAAGACAAGCGAATCGAGTTGGTAACAGATTGCATAAGATGCAAGTGAAAGCCGACGAATTGGTAGCGGTGGTTATGGAGAAAGGATGGGAGCAGATAGTAGCAGTATTGGGGATTTTAAATGCGGGAGGAGCCTATTTACCAATAGATGTAAATGAACCGACTATCAGATTAACAAAAGTATTGTCCTGTGGGAAAGCTAGAATTATCCTGACACAATCGCAATATTTAAGTAGAATTGATTGGCCGGCTGAGGTGACTGCTCTAGCAATTGATGACGAACAAGAATGGATTGGATATTCTGAAGATCCGATGGGAGTTATGGCGAAAGAAGATGATCTGGCATATGTTATATTTACTTCAGGATCAACTGGAGAGCCCAAAGGGGTGGCAATTAGTCATCGTAGTGCGATGAATACAATTCAAGATGTTAATAAGAAATTTAATGTAAGAGAGAAAGATCGCGTACTGGGGCTGTCAGCACTTCACTTTGATTTATCGGTATATGATATTTTTGGAGTATTAGGTGTAGGAGGTACACTTATTCTACCGGCGGCACAGGACATAAAAGATCCGGGAGTATGGTTGCGACTAATAATGGAAACTTCAATAACGATATGGGATACAGTGCCGCCGCTGTTCCAAATGTTAGTGAATTATATTTTAGAGTTAAAAGATGTAGAAACAATAAAAGAGCAAGTTAAATCTTTACGTTTAGCACTACTAAGTGGAGATTGGTTGCCAATTAATCTACCTATACAAGCAAAGGACATTTTCAAGAACATAGAGGTGATTAGCTTAGGGGGAGCGACAGAGGCTTCGATATGGTCAATTTTCTATCCTATTAAAGCGGTGAAAGCAAACTGGAAAAGTATTCCTTATGGAAAACCAATGGCCAATCAGCAATTCTATATTTTAGATAACGATATGCAAGCGATGCCAATAGGTTTTGTAGGAGATCTATGGATAGGTGGAGTTGGTGTGGCGAGAGAATATTGGAGTGATGTTGAGCGAACCCAAGCAAGTTTTACAATCCATCCTCAGAACAAAAAACGAATTTATCGAACAGGAGATAAAGGACGTTATTGGGCAGATGGTACGATAGAGTTTCTGGGCCGCATGGACCAGCAGATAAAGTTAAATGGTTTACGTATAGAATTAGGTGAGGTAGAAGCCAAACTCAATGAATATCACAAGATAAAGCAGAGTATCGTCTTAATTCAGAAAGACGAAAATAATGAGGACTATCTGGTAGCATATGTAGTAGCAGAAGAAGAAATAGACTTGGATGATCTTGCCAATTTTGTACAAGATAGATTACCACAATATATGTTACCGAGTGGATATTTTCAATTATTAGAAGTTCCATTAACACAGAATGGTAAATTAGATAAAAAATCATTGCCTAAAGTAGAGAGAAGGAAACAGCTTGGGAAAGAATATGTCGCTCCGCGTACGGAGATAGAAGAAAGAGTAGAGAAAATATGGGAAGAGGTACTGCGTTTAGAAAAGATAAGTGTTGTAGATAATTTCTTTGCATTAGGAGGGCATTCATTACGAGCAACACAAGTTATATCTCGTATTCGTGGTCAATTTGGATTAGAATTCCCACTTCGCTTTTTGTTTGAGTTCCCTACGATTGAGGAAATTAGCCAAAAAATTATTCTTTTGGATTGGGTGCAGAATAAACAAAAGCACCATATCAATGCGGAAGAGAGTTTCATTGAAGAAGGGGTTATATAATGAGTCATGATAATATACATAAAATATTAGTTGATATAAAAAATGAAGGTATCATTCTATGGGTAGACAATGATAAACTTCATTACAAAACAACACGACAGGCTTTGAGTGATAAAACAAAAGCTATTTTAAAGAGTAAAAAGATAGAGATAATAGCATTCTTACAGAGTCTTGATAGTAAAAGTACATTTTTTGAGGTGATGAAGAGAGTATCAGATGATGATATCCCTTTAACCTATACACAAAAAAGCATGTATTTTATTCAAGAAATACAACCGAAGAATCCAAGCTATAATATTCCATTAGCTTTTTATCTTGAAGGAGATGTTGATTATGGAATACTAGAGGAATCTATTAATAGAATACTTTCTCGTCATGAAATATTGCGAACAAGTTTTGTAGCGAAAGATGGGAAGTTAATTCAAAAAATCCATAATGATTTGTTATTAAAATTGCGCGTATCTGATATTCAAAACCATAAATTACCACTGGAGACAGTTAAACATGAGGCCATACGAGTAATTAATGAGGGGTTCTCTTTAAATGAGTTGCCCCTTATCCGAGCACAAATATGGCGTTATGAAAAAACAAAATATATTTTACAATTTTGCTTTCATCATATAGTAGCGGATGAGAGATCCATAAAAATATTTTTAGCTGAATTACAAACATTTTACAATGCAAAGAAAAGAAATGAGACTGATAATTTAGGCGAGCCGTATATTAAATATGCTGATTATGCCATATCACAAAAAAACTGGCTCGAAAATGGGTTGTTAGCAAAACAATTAAATTATTGGATAAGTGAATTATCAAATAGTTTACCCCTATTAGAGCTGCCAACTGATTATGTTAGGCCCCCGGAGAAAAACTATTTTGGTAAGAGATATAATTTTGAATTAGGTGATGAGTTTAATCTACGGTTAAGAGCATATGCTAAAGAAAATGATACTACATTGTTTAACGTTATGTTAGCTATTTTCACAGTTTGGCTATGCCAATATACACAACAAGATGATCTTATAGTAGGAATACCTGTTAGTGGACGTCATTGCTTAGAGCTTGAAGATATGATAGGAGCACTAATAAATGTGTTACCTTTAAGGTTGTATATAGATAACAATAAAACATTTAAGAAGTTCTTGTCATATGTGGAAGAGAAGATGTTGGCCGCGCACAGTAATCAAATCTTGCCATTTGAAAAGATAGTAGAAGCCATTCAGCCTGAACGAGATTTAAGCCGCACACCAATAGTGCAAACTATGTTTGTAATGGAGGAACAAAATTCTGAAAGTTTAAAATTGGATGGCGTATTAATTGATCGTTATAATGTGCCGCTTGATATTTCTAAATATGATATAACTTTATTTACTGAAATGACAGACAGTAAGATGAACTGCACCATTGAGTATGATTCATCACTTTTTAGTGAGCAGACAATCATACGAATGCAAGAAAAGTGGGTTCATTGTATTAAAATAATTCTTAGCTCTCCAAATATGGAGCTCAGTAAATTATGTTTCTTATCTGAAGAAGAACAAAAAGAGTTGCTCATGATAGGTAATCATTTTGCGCCCTCAAATGAGCCTGTTGCACTAGTAATAAATAAGATTTCAGAGATGTGTTATTTCCATGCTGATAATATGGCTATAATTACGGCAGATAAAAGTATTAGTTATGCAACCTTAGAAGAACAATCGAACAAGCTAGCTGGGTATCTTGTAGATATTTATCAAATTAAAAAAGCAGATATAATTGGCGTCTGTATGGAGCGAACAATCGATTTTATTATTTCGGTATTGGCTGTTTTTAAAATTGGTGCCGTTTATTTACCGATGAGCCCAGATCTGCCAAAAGAAAGAATCTACTATATGATTGATGATGCCAATATTAAAATGGTACTCACGCAGCGAAATATCAGTGACCTTTATGAGTTTGATGTGATAAAAAGTTGTTGTATAGATAATAGTAAAAGAGAGATATCAAAATATCCTGCGTTTTTTGATGTTGTAAAGTTAACTTATACTGATTTGGCATATATCATCTATACATCTGGCTCTACGGGGAAACCTAAAGGGGTCGCTATATCGCATCAATCTTTTAGCTATTATGTTTTTTGGGCAGCTAATTATTATAAAATAGTACAAGGAGCTATTCTACATACTTCTATCTCATTTGATCTTACAATAACCAGTATGTTTACACCGCTTGTTGTTGGAGCGGAATTACATATCATAGATGATAATGACTATATTACTGGATTGGCAACCACTTTACAGAAAAATAATTATTTGGACTTAATAAAAATAACGCCCTCGCATTTAAAATTATTAGAAAGAACACTTACTAATGATTTTAAATGGTATAAGCATAATAAAACATTTGTTATTGGTGGAGAAGCGTTACATTATGAAGATATTCATTTTTTAAACAAGCATGAAAACATTCGTGTTATAAATGAATATGGTCCAACTGAAGCAACAGTAGGTTGCTGCATATATGAGACCGGAAAGAAAGTGCTTAATAAGGGACGCGTTCCAATTGGAACGCCAATCTCACATGCAAGGCTTTATATTTTAGACGAAAGAAAAAGACTGTTACCGTATGGTTGTATAGGAGAGTTATATATTGGAGGAGGTGGCTTGGCACAAAGCTATTTTAATCACCCTGAATTAACTGAAA
>VFKP01000050.1 GCA_009885495.1 Gammaproteobacteria bacterium
TAAAAAATTCGCCACAGGGGTTTATTGTTTATGGTATCCCATCATCCATCAGCGGGAAAATCAGGCTTTTATTAAAAATCTAAGAACAAACCCTGTCGAGAATCAGCTTAATATAGAATTTCTGCTAGATCCACAACCACAAACGGGAATCATAGGTACAGGTCTTTGGATTTTGAATCCTCCTCATATTTTGCAAGAGCAGATGGATGAGGTTTTAGCAACTCTTAAGTTGTACTGTCATTTTTGACAAGCATACATGGAAGGTAACTACCGTCGCACTAGGCCATTTGCCTAGCCCTCTAAAATTCGGTAGAATCTGCGCTCTAGAAAGCTAAAAAGACATCTTACTTTATGAATCCATCGCCGCTTGCAACACCTTGGGAACCTCCTGGCCCTCTACAAAAAAACTCAGAGATTTGGTCAGGATTACCCTTAACCGCAGCTTCTATCGCCATTGCCGCTTTTGCCCGACAAAATTCGGGCTGGACCATTGTCGTTGCCGAAACCGTGAGTGAGGCCCGGCAATTTCAGGATGAGATCAGTTATTTCTCAAGAGATACGCAAAAACCTGTATTCACTTTCCCAGATTGGGAGATCTTGGCTTATGATGCTTTTTCACCTCATGAAGACATTATTTCTCAGCGTTTAAAATGGATGTCACAATTAGGCCATTTGCCCCAGGGTATTTTGATCATTGCCTTGGATACTCTGTTGCATCGCCTAGCGCCTCGATCTTATATTCATGCACGCAGCTTTTATCTGAAAGTCGGCCAGAACCTAGATAAAATGCAACTCTTGCGACAGCTGGAAAATGCGGGTTATCGCTCTGTGTCTCAAGTCTATACGCATGGTGAATATGCATCCCGCGGTTCCATTATCGATCTTTACCCCATGGGTAGCACACAGCCGTATCGCATGGATCTCTTAGACACGGAGATCGACAGCATTCGCAACTTTGATCCCGAAACACAATTATCGATCGCGAAAATCGATCTCATTGATATTTTACCGGCACGAGAATTCGCCTTAGATGAAACGAGCCTGCAACATTTTCGAAGACAATGGCGAGAATGCTTTCCTGGAGATCCTATGCGCTCTTCATTTTATAAAAGCATTCAAAATGGCATTGCTCAAAGCGGCGCCGAATATTATTTGCCCTTATTTCATGAAAAAATGGAAACGTTATTTGATTATATCGACAAAGACGCTTATTTTTTTCTGCCCCAAAATTATGAGGCTTTAAGCAAAACGCATTATGCACAATGGGAAGATCGTTATCAGTCTCGCAGCCAAGATTCCACTCGCCCTGTACTAACGCCGGCGCAGCTGTTTTTAAATGCCAATGAATTCACCGCTCTCTTAAACCATCGTAAGTCAAAACTACATTATCTGAATGCTGTGAGTGAGCCTTTGCTTTTTGATGTTCGCACCGTTGCGCCCTTAAGTTTATTGCATGATCGCAGCGCGCCTTTAACCCCGATCATGGAACATCTGTCTGCACATCAGGATCGTATTTTAATCTGTGCGCAAACAGCCGGACGCGCTCAATTTACTCAAGACTTTTTTGCCAAACACGGCCATCCTATTCCTCAGCTGCCCAATATCGATGCTTTTTTAAAAACTGAAGTTCCCATAGCCATCACTGTGGCCAGTGTTTACGATAATTTTTCCTGTCCTGCTCTGGCCTTAACTTTACTCAGTGAAGCCAGCCTCTGGGGACAAAAACTAACGGCAAAACGAGAAACACGGGCTGAAAAACGTTTCAGCGATGATTTTCGCAATTTAGCCGATCTGCCCTTGGGAGCCCCCGTGGTGCATTTGGACCATGGCATTGGTCGTTTTGAAGGTTTAGTGGTTTTAGATGCAGGGGGGCAAAAAGCCGAATATCTTTTATTATCCTATGATCACAATGATAAACTCTATGTACCGGTGTCCTGCTTACATTTGATCTCACGCTACAGTGGCTCGCCCGCCGAAGACATTCCCTTAGCACATTTGGGCAGCGCTCAATGGCAAAAAGCCAAGGAAAAAGCTTTAGCCAAAGCACGCGATACCGCTGCTGAATTATTAGATTTATACGCCAAACGCAGTGCTCTAAAAGGTTATCATTTTGAACTGGATGAATTTGAATATGCTGAATTTTCTCAGGGCTTTGCCTTTGATGAAACCGAAGATCAGAAAAGCGCTATTGAAGCGGTGATCCGCGATATGAAAGCCGATACTCCCATGGATCGTTTAGTCTGTGGGGATGTGGGTTTTGGCAAAACAGAAGTGGCCATTCGCGCCGCTTTCATTGCCGTGATGAATAAAAAGCAAGTGGCCATTCTCGTCCCCACCACTTTATTGGCTGAACAGCATTATGAAACTTTTCTCGACCGTTTTTCAGCTTGGCCCGTCAAAATTGCCGTCTTATCCCGTTTCCAATCAGCCAAAGCGCAAAAGATTATTTTAGAAGAATTAAATGTGGGCAAAATTGATATTCTCATCGGCACTCATAAATTATTGCAACCCAGTATTCAATTTCAGCATTTGGGTTTAGTGATCATCGATGAGGAACATCGTTTTGGCGTACGACAAAAAGAAAATTTAAAAAACTTACGCGCCGAAGTCGATGTTTTAACATTAACCGCCACCCCCATTCCACGCACCTTGAATATGGCCATTTCCGATCTACGACAATTGTCGATCATTGGAACGCCTCCTCCGCGACGTTTAGCCATTAAAACTTTTTTACACGAATATGAACATAATATTGTCCGTGAAGCTATTTTAAGAGAGATCCATCGCGGCGGACAGGTTTATTTCCTTCATAATGATGTTTCACAGATTGAACGCATCACCCGTGAATTACAAGCTTTGGTGCCCGAAGCCCAATGCCGCATTGCCCATGGACAATTACATGAGCGTGAATTGGAACAGATCATGGCGGATTTTCATCATCAACGATTCAATGTATTGGTGTGCACGACCATCATTGAAACAGGTATTGATATTTCCACCACCAATACGATTATTATCAATCAAGCGGATCGTTTTGGCTTAGCGCAATTGCATCAATTACGAGGCCGTGTTGGCCGCTCACATCATCAAGCCTATGCTTATTTATTAGTGCACCATCTTGAAGGAATTAGCGAAGACGCCAAACGTCGTTTAGAAGCCATCACTGCTTATGACGCCTTGGGGGTTGGTTTTATTTTGGCAACCCATGATTTAGAGATCCGAGGCGCCGGTGAGCTCTTAGGCGATGATCAAAGCGGGCAAATTCAAAGCATTGGTTTAACCTTATATGCCGATCTCCTAGAACGCGCTGTAAAAAGCTTACAAAATGGCGAAAGTTTAGAAGCTTGGGGCAGCACTACAGAAATCAAACTCAATTTGCCAACTTTAATCCCCGAAACTTATCTGCCTGATATTCACGAGCGTTTGGTCTTATATAAACGCATCGCCTCAGCCTTGAATGATTCTGAATTAGATGAATTGAAAATTGAAATGATCGATCGCTTTGGTCTTTTACCTGAACCCAGCCAAAATTTATTTGCCCTCACCGCTTTAAAATTAAAAGCCAAGGCCTTAGGGGTACAACGCATTGATGCCAATGAACACAATGGCAAAATAGAATTTTCCTCCAAACCTAAGATCGATCCCTTAAAGCTGATCCGCTTAATACAAACTCAACCCCATGCTTTTAAACTCGAGAATGGGCAAATTTTAAAATTTTATGTTAAACTGGAAAAAAGTGTTGAACGCATTGATTGGTTAGCGCGTCTGTTGGAAGACTTGCAAGAGAGCGAATGATTTGTGTGGGAACTGTACCCCTTTCAAATATTAAAACAACTCAAAGCTCCCTTCGCCCGGTAATCCGGGAGAGGGGAGTATTGAGTTTCCTCAGACAGTACTGCGGTACTCTGGGAAAGGGGGCTTGTAAAAGATACTAAGAATTTAAGGAAATTTTAAACCATGAGTCTTGAAAAAATTATCGAAAAGGGCTTTGAAAGTCGCTTAGATTATTCTCCAGAAAATGTACCCGACGATATCCGCGAAGCCATCGCTGAAGCCATCGATGCCTTAGATTCTGGACGCTTGCGCATTGCAGAAAAAATAGAAGGTTTGTGGCATGTATCCAACTGGCTTAAAAAAGCAGTTTTACTGTATTTTCGCATTATGCCCAATGAACTCATTCCAGGCAGCCCCGCCCAATATTATGATAAAGTTCCCCTTAAGTTTTCTCATTTGAGTGAAGGCGAATGGGCGGCGCAAGGGGTTAGAGCGGTGCCCGGGGGCTTTGTACGTAGAGGGGCTTTCGTGGCTAAAAATACTGTTTTAATGCCTTCTTATATTAATATTGGCGCTTATGTCGATACAGGCACATTGGTCGACACCTGGGCGACTGTAGGCTCTTGCGCGCAAGTCGGTAAAAATGTTCATCTTTCTGGTGGTGTAGGCTTAGGCGGTGTTTTAGAACCCGTACAGGCCATGCCCACCATCATCGAAGACAATTGCTTTATCGGCGCGCGCTCTGAAATTGTCGAAGGCGTGATTGTCGAGGAAAACTCTGTGATTTCCATGGGGGTCTACATCGGTAAAAGCACCAAGATTTACAATCGCCAAACTCAAGAGATCATCTATGGCCGAGTGCCTGCTGGTTCTGTGGTCGTGCCTGGAGCCTTGCCCGCCAAAGATGGCAGCCACAGTTTATATTGCGCAGTCATCATCAAAACCATTGATGCCAAAACCCGTGAAAAAGTGGCCTTAAATGAATTATTGCGTGAAACGGAGTTAAGTGATCGTGGTTAATCCAGAATTAGTTCAACTGACACAGGATTTGATCGCCTGCCCTTCAGTCACCCCCGAAGATCAAGGTTGCCAAGCAATCATCAAAAAATTCCTCTTACCCCTAGGGTTTCAATGCGTCGATTTACCTCATGAAAAAGCTCATAATCTCTGGGCTTATTATGGCCAAGGTTCGCCTGTAGTGGTGCTGGCCGGTCATACCGATGTTGTCGCTGCAGGAGACGAAACACAATGGGATTTTCCTGCTTTTTCAGGCACTGTTCATGAGGGCAGTCTTTATGGTCGTGGCGCCTTAGATATGAAAGGGGGCTTGGCCGCTCAATTGATCGCCGCCAAAAACTTTATAACACAGCACCCCCATTTTTCGGGCACCTTGGCTTTTCTCATCACCAGTGCCGAAGAAGGCCCTTCTTATATGGGCACACCCATTGTGCTGGATTATTTAAAGAAAATCGGTCAAACCATCGATTATTGTCTGATAGGCGAACCCAGCAGTGATAAACGCATTGGCGATACCTTGAAAGTGGGACGCCGCGGCTCTTTACATGGGCATTTAACCCTTCACGGCAAAGCTGGACATGTGGCCTATCCGCATTTAGCCGATAATCCCATTCACAAAATAGGGCCTTTCATCCACGCTTGGACAAATATGACTTGGGATAATCCCCCTGAAGATTTTCCCGCCACCAGTTTACAAATCACCGATTTATTCACTGGTAATCAGATGTATAATGTGATCCCTTCCAAAATCACGCTACGCTTCAATTTGCGCTTTTCTCCTGCCATCACGCCAGAGACCATTCGCGAAAAAACCGAGGCCCTCTTAGACGAGCATAATTTAAAATATGATTTGGTTTGGGATCTCAGCGGCGAACCTTTCTTAACGCCTGAGGGAAAATTATTGGATTGCTGCGATACGGTGATCCAGCGCTTACACGGCATTAAACCCAAACGATCTACCAGCGGCGGCACTTCTGATGGCCGTTTTATCGCTAAGGTCTGTGCTGAAGTCTTGGAATTAGGCCTGTGCCATGCGGGCATCCATGAAGCCAATGAAGCGGTGCGCGTGCAAGATCTTTTCGATCTCAGTGAAATTTATGAAAAGGTTTTAGAAGAATTGCTGGTTTAAACCGCTCATCTGCATCAAAAATCGCTACCCTAGTCTTTGAGGTTTGAGTAGATCTGCTGAGTCACCCCAGCAGACCCCTCCTCAGAACCGGACGTGCAGATTTCCCGCATCCGGCTCCCGAGAGCACTAAATTATTCAGCCCGCGGTGA
>VFKP01000020.1 GCA_009885495.1 Gammaproteobacteria bacterium
ACTGGGCGAAGGAGTTCTCATGAGTTCTAAAAAGTAGGCACGATCCTACACCGCCACTGGCGCGCGGATCGCGGCATGGCAAACATAATCACTGATGACGATGTCTTCATACGTATAATCTTCTATCGCTTGCGGGCGACGGATTAAATTGAGTTGAGGTAAAGGATAAGGCCTAAGTGATAATTGCAATTTCACTTGTTCCATATGATTGCTGTAGATATGACAATCGCCACCCGTCCAAATAAATTCACCCACTTTTAAATCACATTGCGCAAACATTGCGAGCTTAAAATCCCTTGTTCATCGACTCATTTATCCAAATACTCACACCATTCCCCTGTAAATACTTCACATTGATTTGATCTTTGAAAAAACACCCTAATTCTTGGCAAGATATTTAAGCTGTGTATACAGACTTTGTAAAGATTTAACTTTAATTTCTCCTGAATCAAGAATTAAACTTTCTAGGAAAAACTCTGCAGAAGCTGCAGTTGAAATATAATAAATATTATGGGCAATAGCAACATCGATATACTGTTTATCGAGTGAAATCAATAACCGTGGTAATTGTTTAAGATTAAGCTCAATATCAATGATGCAAGATAATTTCTTAAGCATCCTCTTTAAAGGATGAGCAGGGTTTACTCCAGAAAGTAAGACTCTAAAGCCAGGCTGTCTTGGAATTTTTCCACCGGCAGCAATTTGTGATTTTAAATAGGCTTCATAAGGTGTTTGTCCAATGCCCATGACCTCACCCGTGGATCGCATTTCTGGTCCCAAATGTGTGCAGGTGCCGATGAATTTCTTAAAAGGCAATACAGCTTCTTTGACACAATAGTAAGGTAATTCTATCGAAGCAAGATAACCTTGCTCGAGCAAACTTTCGCCCAACATGACTTTAACGGCAATATCGATCAATGGTAAGCCTGTCGCTTTAGCGATAAAAGGCGAAGTTCTGGACGCGCGTAGATTCACTTCGATGATGAAAACTTGCTGATCTTTCACTGCAAATTGAATGTTGAATAAACCTTTTATTTTGAGGGATTGACCTATTTTTCGCGTCTGATCTCGAATTAAATTGAGAATGTTCTTTTGAATTTTATAGGGCGAAGTCACGCAGGCGGAATCTCCAGAATGAATGCCCAGCGCTTCAATGTGTTCTAAGCACAGGGGAATGAAAACGTCCTGGCCGTCGCTGATGGCATCGACATCTAATTCGATGGCATTGGATAAAAACTCTTCCACTAAAACAGGAGCATTGGATCTTTTAAAATAGTGATCTAAAATCAGGACTAAATCATCAAACTCATGGGCAATACTCATGCCCGTCCCGCCTAAAATGAAAGAAGGACGCAGTATTAAAGGAAAACGTAAATTTTTAATTATTGTTTTTAAATTTGCAGATGCATCAACTGAAATATTTTTTGGTTGTTGTAAATTTAAATGCTGTAAAAATTTAGAAAACCGTGATCGATTTTCAGTGAGGTGGATCATCTCAGCATCCAAACCGATTAACTGTACGCCGGCATTGCCGAGCTGGTCTGCGAGATTTAAAGGTGTTTGCCCACCAAATTGTAAGGCCACATAATCTACTTTTTCCTTCTCAATGATGTCCATGACTTTTTCATACGTTAGGGGAACAAAATAAAGTTTATCGGCAATATCATAATCCGTGGAGACTGTTTCAGGATTGCAATTTAACATTATTGTTTCAAAACCTTTTTTAGAAAAAGTCTTGATTGCTTTCACACAAATATAATCAAATTCTATGCCCTGTCCGATTCTATTCGGCCCACTTCCGATCACCATGATCTTGGGTTTATCGCTGATTTTACTTTCACAGTATTCTTGATAGCAGCTGTATAAATAAGCCGTTTTTGCTGCAAATTCTCCAGCACAGCTGTCCACTTTTTTATAGACGGGAAAAACAGCTTGTTCCAATCGTTTGCCTCTGATGGCTCGTTCTTCAACCTGTAGTAAGCTAGACAATCGTTGATCGGAAAAACCCAATTGTTTAAATTGTATTAAATAGTCTTGATTCAGATCCTGAAGAGTCAACTTTTTGATTTCGTCTTCTGCCTGGATAATACTTTGGATCTGTTTTAAAAACCAAGGATCAACAAACGATAAGGCATAGAGAGTTTCTAAACTAAAGCCCCTGCGAAAACCTTCACCAATCGCATACAGATGTAAGCTGGAATGGCTCTGTAAGATCTGTTGAATCTCCAGATCGCTTTTCTCTTGTAAGAGATCAAAGCCATAAGATCCTATTTCTAAGCTGCACATGGCCTGTTGCAGGCTTTCTTTGAAGGTACTACCGATGGCCATGACTTCGCCAATGGAGCGCATCTGTGGGCCACGCGCCAAATCTAAAGCATTGAATTTCGCATCATCAAAGCGAGGAATTTTGATGACCACATAATCAATACTGGGTTCAAATGAAGCAGGTAGGGTACCCCCCGTGATCTCATTTTTCAGTTCATCTAAGGTATAACCCAAGGCTAATTGAGTGGCTATTTTGGCGATGGGAAAGCCAGTGGCTTTAGAAACCAAGGCAGAAGAACGGGACACTCGGGGATTCATTTCGATGACTTTCAATTCTCCCGTTTTAGGATGCATGGCAAATTGCACATTGCTCCCCCCTGTCTCAATGCCAACCACGCGTAAAATATTAAAGGCAGCATCACGCATGAGTTGATAATCTTTATCACTTAAGGTTTGTATCGGTGCAACGGTGATCGAATCACCGGTGTGAATGCCCAAGGGGTCAAAATTTTCAATACCGCAAACGACAATACAATTGTCATTTTTATCGCGCACCACTTCCAATTCAAATTCTTTCCAACCGATTAAAGCTTCATCGAAATTCACTTCGGCATTTTCTCCCGCTATTTTAGCCGTTTGATATCCTTCTAGCGCTTGCTCGCGAGTATAAGCCAAACGCGCACCCGAGCCCCCTAAGGTAAAAGAAGAACGGATCATCAGCGGTAAACCCAAGGTTTCAATGGCGCTGTCTATTTGAATTTCATTTTCAATCGTCAGACTTTTTGGCATTTTCAGACCGATTTCTTGCATCTTGGCTTGAAACAGTTTTCGATTCTCAGCGATTTGAATCGCTTGATAAGAAGCACCCAATAATTTTATCTGATATTTTTCTAATACTCCGGCCTCATGAAGTTGTAATGCCGCATTTAAGGACACTTGTCCGCCTAAAGTGGGAATAAGGGCCGAAGGTCTTTCTTGTGCAATGATCTGTTCTAAATAGTCTAAACTCATCGGTTCGATATAAGTGGCATCGGCGAGCTCAGGATCGGTCATAATGCTGGCGGGATTGGAATTGACGAGAATAACGCGATATCCTTCTTCCTTTAAACTCTTGAGCGCCTGGGCGCATGAATAATCAAACTCACAGCCTTGGCCAATGACAATAGGCCCAGAACCGATGATTAAAATACTGTCGATAGACTTATCTTTTTTCATGATGCATTTCCGTTATGAACTCTTTAAATAGGATTTTGAGTTCCGCAGGGCCTGGGCGAGCTTCGGGATGTCCTTGAAAAGACAAGATGGGCAGAGAGCGGTGTTTTAGCCCGGCAATACTGCCATCAAACAAAGAACGATAAGTGATTTCTAATTCAGGCGGTAATCCAAGCTCATCAACTACAAAATTATGGTTTTGACTGCTGATAAATACTTTTTGGGTTTGTTGACATTGCACTGGGTGATTGGCACCATGATGACCGAATTTCATTTTTTTTGTTTTTGCACCTAGGGCTAAGGCCAATATTTGATGCCCCAAGCAAATGCCTAAAATAGGAAATTGGGCTGCCACAATATTTTGCGTGAGTGTAATAACGGTTTGCCATTGTTGAGGATCGCCAGGACCATTGGATAAGACAATGCCATCAGGTTTTAACTGTTTAAGATCTGCGAAAGAAATGGATGAAGGAACAACGGTGATTTTCAAATCATATTGTGAAAGATGGTCTAAGAGTCCTTGCTTGACTCCACAATCGATAATCAGCACATGTTTTGCTCCCGATACTGAAACAGTATAGCCGTTTGGATGAGATACCCTTTTCGCCAGGCTCTCTGCATCCATGGCTTGATACTGCTGAACACGATTTAAAGCCTCAGTCTGTGATAAGGAATCATCACTTAAGATCATCGCATTTAAACTGCCCTGTTCTCGCAAGATTAAAGTTAAAGCACGGGTATCGATATCGCTGATGCCAACGACTTTATGGGCAATGAGAAAATCTTGAAAAAGGCCTTGTGACCGAAAATGGCTGGAACCATCTGAAAAATCTCGACAAATGAAACCGGCACAATACACTTGTGTGGACTCATCATTATCAGCATTAAAGCCAATATTACCGATCTGTGCTGTAGTAAATAAAAGTATTTGTCCGCAATAGGAAGGGTCCGTGATCATTTCCTGATAACCCATCATAGCCGTATTAAAGATAATTTCACCGATACTGTGACCCTGAAAGCCAACAGCTTGTCCTTTAAACGTTTGGCCTGTGGATAAAATCAGAGTTGCATTTTTAAGTTTCATTTTTTTCTCGGATGAGTCTTTCAGAGAACCATTTTGTTCTTTGGCTAAGGAAACACGCCTGTATTCTATAGCCAGAATACAAGCGCCTATTCCTCAGGGAAGTGACAGTTTAACCCCTTTCTGAAAAGAAGTTAAGACCTTGGGCAAGAAAAACTACGCAGTAACTTCTGTTCCTTGATATAATGAGACAACATGTGCCTTGATAATATGCTCTATGTCGGCACTGCTGTTAGGTTTATTATAAAACCCATCCATCTTCGCTGCATAACAGCGTGCTTTATATTTGGGCTCGGTATGCAAGGTCATGGCAACGATGGGTGTATGGGCAGTATTTTTTAAAATTCGCAATCTCCGGGTAACTTCTATGCCACTTATGTCGGGTAAATTGATATTCATGAACACCAGGGCATAATCAGTTGTGCTCTGTGCAAATTCAATGGCGCTCGAGCCATCAACGGCTACATCAAAAGAATAGCCTAAATCTTCTAGCATTGAGCTCAGCGCAAATTGAATGAGTGGGCTATCTTCTACCACTAAAATTTTAATTTTGTGAGTGTCTCTGGGCAGAGAAAAGGAATCGCGTTGTTTATCATAGCAAGATTGTGTGTGTTGCATTTTATGAATCTCCATTTGTGTGAGTCGCATCCGCTTTCAGCTTTATTATGCCTGCTCGGTAGTTCTTGCACTTAAATACAAGAAAGAATAAGCAAGCTCATCGTCACCAACGCATCGCTTTACTTTTCTGGGGGTTGTTTTTTCTGGGTGAACGGCTATTTGTACCATTGACTCCATAATGTCTATTTGCGCTTGTGTAGGGCTTGATAAGCCTAAGCGCTCTAGAATGGATATAGCGGTGTAATTACTTAAAGACAGATTTTTTCTTAATTCCATGGTGATCTCCCTATACCAAAATTATGACAGCGATAGAAGGCCTAATAAACATCTCAGAAATAACTTTAGAGTCTTATTGCTGAATTGCCTTAATAAAATCTCTTTGATAGCTTTCTGTACATCAATTACAAACTTATTCTAACCTTGTAATTAAAGCGCATATATAATAAAATGTATATCGTATTTATATGTCACAAAATAACCTATAAATTAGGCTTATTGTTTTTATTAATTTAATATAAGCAATTGAAATACAACAAAATTATATTAAAAATAATGACATTTTTAAACTAAAATATTAAAATTCATTAAATTTTAATATTTTGTAACACATTGATTTAACTTGATTAAAATTTTATTTATAGTTAATAAAAAAAGTGGATAAAGCCTAATTTATGGGCTATCATCTATCATACTTTAGGGGAAAAGGCGTGATCTAAATGGGAAGTAATCCGAATATAGAGATAATTAGCTGGGAGCAAGCTCGAAAATCAGTCAAAGCTGCTGAGCCTGAGCTTGCCGAAATTATAGATAAGTGGGAGGTCCGGCATCCATTTATCAGAGTACGTTATTATTATGGCAGCCAGGTTTTGAAAGAGGGGATTTTGCATCTGACTGATAAAGACGGAATATCAATTCCTATTCATTCTCCCATTATTTCTACAGAAATCAAAGAACAACTTAATTATAGTAATTTGCCCATGGGTATCATCACTGCCGGCAGCAATGAGGTTTTTCTAGAAACGGAAAATCGGGTCATTCCCTTGGCTTTTTTTAAACCGGGCGTTATTCTAGGGTTATGGGAATCCTTAGAAGAAAAAGCCTCTTATTTCCCTAAACAGATCTGGGAAGTCACTGCCGGCGCACGAACCCTGTTTATGTTACCCAGCATTTCTCAACGAGTGCCCCATGAACAGCTTAAGAGACATTATGGTGTTAAACGGTCACCCCCAAGTACAATCTATGATCACCATCAAGTCTTTATGCAAATTATTAGAAGTAAAAATTTCAAACAAGAATGGTATAATGAAATTATTTTTTTTGGAAAAGAGTGGTTTACTCAAGATAACAGTGATATAGGTTGGTTAAGATTTTATAATCATCTGTTAGAAAAAGCATGGAAATTATCGGCCTATAATCGTAACAAAATCACTTTTGATAAAGTTTGGTTATTATTCAGTCAAGAGCTTGAACTAAAAGGTATTAAAGCAAATCCTCATTTAATCTATATTTTAAAACAAATCATTGCCATTACGATTGGTGCGGCGCCGGGTTTTAGACCTGTAGTCAAAAGCAATATTGCAGCACCCGTAGCCGAATTGCAAAAAATTTATTTAAATACTTATGGACTTAAAAACTATATCCCCACCATCATGTCATTAGACTATTTTATGCCTTATCAAAGCAATGTTCCTATATATTATTCTTTACAAGCACAAACACAAATAGAACCCCTGTATAAATTCAAAAACATATTAAGTGAAATACGCGAAATTAAAATGTTATTAGAACTTTTTATTGAACTAGCATTGGAAGGAAAGCTTAAAACCGCAGGTACCTTAATCGAGTGGGTGGTTAAAAACGTCCATTTTAATTTTTATCATCCCGATACAGAGCGTCATGATGATATCCACAATAGTAAATATTTACCCGCAAAAGATAAAGCACTCATTGAAGTACAGGGCGCTAAACGCGGTAGGAAATTTGCAAATGCCAGTCCCTTAGCTAAAGGGTGTGTGCAAATAAGTATGAAGTAATTTCTTATTTAAGATAAAAATCGCCATCAAGATACAAGCCGTCAAGCGGCATGGTTAAAAAACAATTCACCGCATCTTCTGGAGTTTCAATGATGGGTTTTCCTGTGAGATTAAAGGATGTATTGAGTAGAACGGGAACGTTAGTGAGTCTATAAAATTCATTAATCAACTGATAAAAATCAGGATTAATTTCAGCATTAACCGTTTGAACTCTGGCTGTATTATCTATATGAATGACTGCGGGTATTTCATCTTGTGCATTTTCTTTCGCATCGGCGATCAATAACATATAGGGTGAAACACGCATATTTTCAAAATAACGAGTCACTTCTTCTTCAAGGATTGCGGGTGCGAAGGGTCTGAAATTTTCGCGATGTTTAATTTTTTCATTCAACACATCTTTCATCCATTTTTCACGCGGGTCTGCTAAAATACTTCTTGCCCCTAAAGAGCGGGGGCCTATTTCGCTTCGACCATTAAACCAGCCGATAATCTTTTTATTGCTGATTTGCTTGGCCATTTCGGCGTACAGCTCTTGTCCTTTCAGATTTAAACGATATTCCTCAATCTTATTTTTTTGTATTTCCAATATTTTTGTATCTTTATAGTTTTTTCCAAGAAAAGGTGAAAATAATTTTTTTGTACTTAACCTCAAGCGAGGTAAGCTATTGATGGTATGAACACCGTACAAAGCTGATCCTATTGAAATGCCGGCATCTCCAGCAGCAGGCTGGATAAAAATATTTTTAAATGGGGTGTGTTGTAATATTTTATAGCTAGCAACACTATTTAAAGCCACGCCACCGGCTAAACACAAATTTTCAGATGGGGCGATTTTATATAAATAATGGCATAAGTATAATATCATTTCTTCTAATAGTTTCTGATGCGCATAGGCTATATCCGCTTTATAATAGAATAATTGGCTTTCCGTTAAATGGCTCTGAGCACGCTCTAAGAGATCTTTGATCAATAAGAATATGCCTCTATTATCAATTTCAAGCTTGCCACCATTTAAAAAAGAAACATAGTCTCGAAGTTTATTTAATTTCGGATTGGATTGGCCATAAGAAGCAAGCCCCATCGTTTTCCCTTCGCCGTAATAGCCCATTCCTAAAAGCATGCTAACATTTTGATAGAATACCCCTAATGAATTGGTAAATACCATATGCGAGTCGTTTACACCCTGTTCCAACTCTTCTATTGTATGATCATGATGACCGATAATAGTCTCTAATACATGGATGATATTATTATATCCTTGTGCAAACAAAGTAGAAGTGGAAGACCCATCTTTATTTAAATAACCGTATCCATCTATGACTAATATCGCCGCTTCTGAAAAATGAGAAGGATAGTATGTGCTAGCGCTGTGTGCCAAATGGTGACCAATGAGAATTGATTTTTCTGGATAGACAGGATCTTTATACAAGGTTGAGACGACAGTTGTTGATATGTCTTTAATAGAGATATTTGCATATTCTAAACAATAATCAATGGCCCTTTTAAATTGATTTTCACGATAGCCAACACTCCAATTTTTTAAAACATCTCGTACATGGTTACCTTGTTCTATAATTGAATATAAATTGCTGTTCAGATCTAGGTTATGCTTAATTTTAGTTAACCGTTCTAGCTCAATTCCAACCAGTATCTCGTTATCTCGCATCAAGCAAACAGACGTATCATGCGTCACATCGCCAATTCCCAGCGTATACATTAAGCGCCTCTTCAATTATTGCTCCAATAGGGGTATTCTAAAAGCTAATATATTATTATACCCTCTCAATTTTGGTTCGTTTGTCTTTGATTGCCAAGACTAAAAGTAGAGCTATTGTAAAAGAAATAGGAAACACTGTAAAGGCATGCTGAAAATCTACAGCACCGTATTGAAGTAAATTTCCTGAGGCACCCAGTTTATGCTGATCTAGCAGCATCCCAATGTAGGGTTGTAATAATGCACCTCCGCACATAACGACCATTCCAGTAAAGCTCATCGCAACACCGATCCTATGTAGAGGATTATTTTCGCTTACGAATGTGTAGCCCAAGGACTGTACGCTTGAAGCTAAACCAAAAAGAAAGAAAAGGATTGACAAAATCACTATAGAATTTATGCTTATGTAGATAATAATTAAACCAATAATGAGTGAAATAAACGCCCCTAATATCATAAATACTTTGCGAGATTGGAATTTGTCGGACAGTAAACCGACTAAAGGCGATCCCAGAATAACGCCTGCAAATATAAAAGAAATAATAAAGCTAGATGTGGACGCAGACAAATGGTCAACCGTTTCTAGATAAGGTTGCCCCCATAGCGCTCCTACCAAGGTCACCGGCAAATTCATGAGCGAGGTAAATAAACCACCGGCCCAATTGATAGGGTTTTTGATCGTCAATAATAAATCTTTTATTGTTTGTAATATGAGTTGTTGCGTAGGCTGCTTAATTTTTGAATTCGTAAGATCATTAACGAAGAGCGCTGAGAGTATGAGTATGAACAGTTCTAATGACGCCAATACAAAAAATAGCGCGCGCCATGAATAATGCTGAATAAAATATAAGACTGGTGTTTGTGCTAAAATACCGCCTATCATCGCTGCACTGACTAAAATCCCAACCATGAATGCTAAATAGTGTGGCGAAAACGATTCTTTAATAAGTTTCACAGCTAAAATGAACGCTGTGGAAGCTCCCGCACCAGCCATAAATGAAAAAAAGAGCATCTGCGAATAATGGCTAGAAAACCCTAAAGCAATGTTTGAGCCAATACAAATAAGTACGGCTGTAAGCATAATGGTTTTTGATGGAATCCTGTCTAATAAGATCCCGAAAGGAATCAAAAATAGAATGTTACCCCAAAGATATGCGGCGGATATTTTGGCGTATAGGTAAGCATTAATATTAAATTGATGCATTATCGTTAATGCTAATGAAGCAAAGCTGTTGGCTCTCAGTGATTCTATCAGGAAAAATAAGATTGGGATGCTGCAGATAAGCACAGATTTTTTAGAGTTTAAGGAATAAGTTTTTCCATGCATTTCTAATACTCCTAAAAAATCATACTCAATCAGCACTGACTTTAGCCGATAGTCAGTGATCAACTCATTTAAAGATGCTAGAGAAGTTCACAGAAGAAGTCAATGGTGGCTATCTGAAAATTTAACGTCCTGTTAAATTCTGAGATCATCAATCTTTTTTAAAACAGATTTAGGGTAGGTCTTTCAAAATTGAGAGTTGAACTTTAAGACTCCTAAAGAATTTCGTGGCCCTCTCCCCCAACCCCTCTCCCCCAACCCCTCTCCCAGAGTACTGGGCGAGGGGAGCTATCTGCTTTCTCCGGGCAGCACTGCAGAAGACTGGGCGAAGGAGTTCTCATGAGTTCTAAAAAGTAGGCACGATCCTACACCGCCACTGGCGCGCGGATCGCGGCATGGCAAACATAATCACTGATGACGATGTCTTCA
>VFKP01000109.1 GCA_009885495.1 Gammaproteobacteria bacterium
TCGTAGTGAGCCTGATAGCGCCGATTGCGATGGATGAAGGCTTGCGCTTCGCTGTTCGTGAAGGTGGTCGTACGGTAGGTGCTGGTGTGGTCAGTAAAGTGATCGCTTAAGTTGTAATAAAGAGAGTTGAGTAAAAAAAATGGCTAAAAAACAAAGGATCCGGATCCGCTTAAAATCGTTTGATCATCGATTGATTGAACAATCTGCACGCGAAATTGTGGAAACCGCAAAGCGTACAGGGGCTCAATTGCAAGGTCCAATTCCTTTGCCGACTAAGATTGAACGTTTTACGGTTTTGATTTCTCCCCATGTGAATAAAGATGCACGGGATCAATATGAAATCAGAACCCATAAACGATTGTTGGACATTGTTGATCCTACGGATAAGACGGTCGATGCCTTGATGAAATTAGATCTAGCTTCGGGTGTTGATGTGCAAATTAAGATTGATAGTGTTGAGTAATGTCTGAAGATTGTGTACAATCGGCTTCTTGCTGAGAAACTACAGTCTTCGCAATGAACGTGGTCAGATAATGACCTGATTGAAAATTATAAGAGATCAATGCCTGGCATTGCGCTCTCGAGAATAAAGAGGTTCAGAATGATAAATGCTGTGATTGGCCGCAAATGTGGCATGACACAGATCTTTACTGAAGCAGGTATTGCGGTCCCTGTGACAGTGATCCATGTCCCCCATAATCGGGTGACACAGGTTAAAGATCTGGAAAAAGAAGGGTATCAGGCTATTCAAGTCACCAGTGGTGAACAAAAACCTTCCCGGGTAAATCGTCCTTTAACAGGACATTATGCCAAAGCAGAAACCAAGCCAGGCCGAATTCTCAAAGAATTTCGCGTCAGCGACCCCAGTCAATATACTTTAGGGCAAACGATCAGTCTGGATATTTTTTCAGAAGGCCAACATGTTGATGTGACTGCGATCAGCAAGGGTAAAGGCTTTGCCGGTACCGTTAAGCGACATAATTTCAAGTGTCAGCCCATGTCTCATGGTAACTCGCGTTCGCATCGCGTACCGGGTTCCACAGGGCAAAACCAATCCCCTCGAAAAGTGTTTAAAGGCAAGAAAATGGCCGGGCAGATGGGTAATGTGATTTGTACAGTTCAAAATCAAACCATCGTCCGTGTCGATCAAGAGAATAGCTTATTGATGGTCAAGGGTGTTGTTCCTGGACCTAAAGGTGGTGATGTCGTTGTGCGTCACGCGGTTAAGCATACACAAGGGGGTAATTAGCCGTGGATCTAAAAGTTTATGCAAAATCCTTAAATGAATCGACGACGATCAACGTTTCCGATCTTATTTTTACTCGAGCCTATAATGAACCCTTGATTCATCAAGCGGTCCAAAAAAGCTTGGCTGGCTGGCGTCAGGGTACGGCTAAAACCAAGACCCGTTCAGAAGTCAGGGGTGGTGGCAAGAAGCCTTGGCGACAAAAAGGAACAGGCCGGGCTCGTGCCGGATCGATTCGTAGTCCTTTGTGGCGTGGGGGCGGTCATACTTTTGCCCGTACTCCTAGAGATTTTTCACAAAAAATCAATAAAAAGGCGTTAAAGGCCGCATTGTCTTCGATCCTGTCGGAATTGCTGCGTCAAGAAAGACTGCTTTTAGTCGATAATTTTGATGTGGCTGAAGCCAAGACCAAGGCCGTGATTCAAAAATTGGCAGACTTAGGTTTGAAAGATAACGTTTTAATCGTTGTCCCTGATTTTGATTACAATCTAATGCTGGCTTCGCGCAATCTTCCTAATGTGGGTGTCATGCAAATGGCGGATGTTGATCCAGTGGATTTGGTCGGTTTTGAACATATTGTGATGACCGTAGAAGGCTTGAAATTTTTTGAAGAGAGGTTGGCATCATGATTACGGAACGTATGTATGAAACAATCCGCGGCTTACATATTTCGGAAAAGGCAACTTCGGTTGCGGATAAGCCTAAGAAACAATTAGTCATGCATGTCGCGACTGATTCAACCAAGGCTGAAATTAAAGCGGCCGTAGAAAAGATTTTTACGGTTAAAGTTGAATCTGTCACCACCTGCCGTGTTAAACCGAAAGTGAAACGAGTGGGTCGAGTCATGGGTAAACGTAAGGGCTGGAAAAAGGCTTATGTCACCTTGGCTGAAGGGCATGATGTACAAATTGCTGGTGCTTAATTCTAAGATAAAGGTATTGAAGAAATGGCTGTAATAAGATTAAAACCCACGTCCCCAGGCACACGCCATGTGACTCGGGCCGTGAAGACACATTTGCACAAAGGGGCACCTCATGCTGCTTTGCTACAAAAGAAAACCCGTTGCTCGGGTCGCAACAATCTGGGGCGCATTACGGTTCGCCATCGAGGTGGTGGTCATAAGCAACATTATCGAGTGATTGATTTCCGTCGCTTAAAAGATGGGATCATTGCCAAGGTAGAACGTTTAGAATACGATCCCAATCGAACAGCGTATATTGCTTTGTTGCTGTATAAAGATGGTGAACGTCGTTATATTATTGCCCCTAAAGGCTTAAAGGTTGATGATGAAGTCCAATCAGGCCGGGATGTGCCGATTCGTGTGGGCAATACTTTGCCCATCACGAATATTCCTTTGGGCACGCAAATTCATTGTGTGGAAATGCAGCCTGGCAAAGGAGCTCAATTGGCTCGTAGTGCCGGTGCCGGTGTCCAGCTGATGGCTAAAGACGGTGCTTATGCCACTTTGCGTCTGCGTTCAGGTGAAATGCGTAAAGTATTAGCCGAATGTCGTGCCACCATCGGTGAAGTCGGTAACGAAGATCATAATTTGATTTCTTTGGGTAAGGCCGGTGCCAAGCGTTGGCGCGGTATTAGACCTACGGTCCGTGGTGTTGCTATGAACCCTGTTGACCATCCTATGGGTGGTGGTGAAGGCAAGACTTCTGGTGGACGTCATCCATGTAGCCCTTGGGGTTGGAAGACTAAAGGGTATAAGACACGTTCCAATAAACGTACGACACAGTTTATTGTTAGGTCTCGTAATAAAAGTAAGATGAAGTAAGAGGAATAGAGTAAAGTGCCAAGATCAGTCAAAAAAGGCCCCTATATTTTATATAGCCTGGTTCAAAAAGTGAAAAAAGCCGCGGCAATTAATGATAAGCGCCCCATTAAAACATGGTCTCGCGCCTCTATGGTGAGTCCTGAAATGGTGGGTTTAACCTTTGCCGTTCATAACGGTAAAACTTTTGTACCGGTCTATGTCTCTGAAAACATGGTGGGACATAAATTGGGTGAGTTTTCACCGACGCGTTTGTTTAAAATGCATTCGGGTGATCGCAAGAAGTAGGCCGTTTATTTAAAAATTTGGGGTGACTTAAGTCAGCCTAAAATTTTTAGTGAGAAAATCGTATTGTTTAGAATGGGGTAAAAAATGGAGATAGCAGCAAAACACCGCTACGCTCGCATATCCGCGCAAAAAGCCAGATTGGTTGCGGATCAAGTGCGCGGCTTGCCTGTAGGCAGAGCCTTAGAAATCTTAACGTTCAGCGTTAAGAAAGCAGCGACGCTGGTGATGCCAGTCTTGAAATCCGCCATTGCCAATGCTGAAAATAATGCAGGCATGGATATTGATGAGTTGAAGGTATCGCAAATTTTTGTAGATGAAGGGCCCAGTGCCAAACGAGTTTCGCCACGCGCTAAAGGCCGTGCTGATCGCATCGTTAAGCGGACCTGTCACATTACTATTTATGTTTCTAATGCTAGGAGTGAGTGATTATGGGTCAGAAAGTACATCCAGTTGGGATCCGTTTAGGGATCAGCAGTGAATGGGATTCAAATTGGTTTGCCCATCAAGGTTATCGTGAAAATTTACTGGCCGATATTAAAGTAAGACACTATTTGTCTGCCAAATTAAAAGACGCTGCCATCAGCCATATTAAAATTGAAAGACCCGCTAAAAATGCGCGGATTAAAATTTTAGCCGGTAAACCCGGTGGAATTATTGGACAGAAAGGTAAGGGCGCTGAAAAATTACGTGATGAAGCTGCTCGTATTATGGGTGTTCCAGTTCATTTGTCTATTGAAGAAGTGCGTAAACCTGATTTAGATGCGCATTTAGTGGCAGAAAACGTGGCTCGTCAATTAGAGCAACGGGTGATGTTTCGCCGTGCTATGAAACGGGCTATTCAATCGGCTATGCGTGCAGGTGCGCTAGGTGTTAAGATCTGTGTCAGCGGGCGTTTGGGCGGAGCTGAAATCGCACGTTCCGAATGGACTCGTGAGGGAAGAGTGCCTTTGCATACTTTTCGTGCAGATATCGATTATAGTTTGGCAGAGGCCATGACCACTTATGGCGTGATCGGCGTTAAAGTGTGGATTTTTAAAGGTGAGAAGTTGGCGAACTTGAAAAAGAAAAACCAAGAAACTCAGGTTCAAGACTAAGGCTATAGGTGGAGTGTTACGGTTATGATGCAGCCCAAAAGAAATATTGGCAAAACGCAAAAAGGTTCTAAGATCTCCGGTGTGGCCACTCGTGGTATCAAGGTGAGCTTCGGTACTTTTGGTTTGAAAGCAACAACGGGTGGATATATTTCGGCTCGACAAATCGAGGCCGCTCGACGAGCGATGACTCGTCACATTAAACGGGGTGGTAAGATCTGGATCCGCATATTCCCAGATTTGCCTAGAACCAAGAAACCCTTAGAAGTCCGTCAAGGTAAAGGTAAGGGCAGCATTGAAATGTGGGTTGCCCGCATTTTCCCTGGAACGGTTTTGTTTGAAATGGAAGGGGTTGCTGTGGAATTAGCTAAAGAGGCGTTTGCTTTAGCTGCGGCGAAGTTGCCGCTTAAAACAACATTTGTAACTGAAGTGGTGATGTAAAATGAAGAATTCTGAATTGCGAGCCTTAGAGCCCGAAAAATTAAAAACCGAATTATTGGAATTGCGTCAAGAACAGTTTAAGTTGCGGATCCAAGAAAAGAGTGGTCATACCGTTAAACCGCATTTGTTTAGCAAGGTGAGAAGACAAATTGCGCGTATTAAAACGATGATGACTGAAAGTGAATCTGCTAAAGGTGGTCAGCTATGATAAGTCCTGCAATACAAAGTCCTGAGAAGAAAAAAGGTGGGCGCGTGCTTACCGGCAGAGTCGTCAGTGATAAAATGAATAAAACGATCACGGTTGAAGTGGTGCGTTATGTGAGCCATAAAGTGTATAAAAAATACGTGAGTATGAGACGTAAATTTTATGCGCATGATGAAGAAAACATCTGTCAAATGGGTGATGTGGTCAGGATTATTGAGCACAGACCCTTGTCCAAGAATAAAAATTGGATGTTGGTAGAGGTGGTTGAAAAAGCTTAAATAAAGCGTTTTCTTAAGGGCTGTGCCCCTTCCCTTTTCCTTTAATGCTGTGTTATACTCGCGCCCCTTAGCCCGCTTATTTTGAGAAAAATAAAAAAGCTGTTGTTTTGGGGCTGGATGTATCTGGTGGAGTAGAATAATGATTCAAATGCAAACAATGTTGGATGTGGCCGATAACAGCGGCGCAAGAAAGGTCATGTGTATTAAAGTACGCAAAGGCCGCTATGCCAAGATTGGTGATGTGATTAAAGTGACTGTTAAAGAAGCTATTCCGAAAGGAAAGGTTAAGAAAGGCGATGTTTTAAATGCCGTAGTGGTCCGAACGGCTAAAGGCGTTCGCAGAACCGATGGTTCAGTCATACGATTTGACAATAACGCTGTTGTTATTTTAAACAGTCAAAATCAACCTTTAGCAACACGTGTCTTCGGACCGGTGACACGTGAATTACGTTTGGCTTTCATGAAGATCATTTCATTGGCCCCTGAAGTCTTATAGTTGAGGATAGCTTTATTATGAACAGAATTAAAAAAGACGATGAAGTTTACATCATTGCAGGCCGAGATAAAGGGAAACGAGCTAAAGTTTTGCGGATCTTGGAAAACAATCGGGCTTATATTGAAGGCATCAATATGGTCACCAAGCATAAAAAAGGTGATCCACAAAAAGGAATTGAAGGGGGCCGAGTGCGTCAAGAAAGTTCAATCGACTTATCGAATGTGGCATTGTGGGATCCTATCGCTAAATGCCCTTCCAAAGTAGGGATTAAGACCTTAGAAGATGGCCGTAAGGTTCGTTATTTTAAAAAGAGCAATGAAGTGGTTGATGTAATCGAGAAACGAGGTTAACCGCTAAGTTTAATAGAAGTGAATGATCCTGAATCGTTCGCATAGTTTGCAATTGGGAAGAGTTATGGCAACATATTTACGAGAATATTATCAGTCGACTGTTGTCGAACAGTTGAAAGAAAAGTTTGCATACCAAAATATTATGCAAGTCCCAAAATTGACGAAAATCGTCATTAATATGGGTGTGGGTGAGGCTGTTGCGGATAAGAAAATTTTGGATTTCGCTGTGGCCGATTTGGCTGCGATATCTGGGCAAAAAGCAGTGAAGACTTTAGCACGTAATTCAGTGGCTGGATTTAAAATTCGGGAAGGCTGGCCTATTGGTTGTAAAGTGACTTTGCGTGGCGAAAGGATGTATGAATTTCTGCATCGTTTAATCCATATTGCGATCCCACGGATCCGCGATTTTAGAGGATTTAGTGTCCGTTCTTTTGATGGTCGAGGCAATTATAATATGGGGATCACCGAACAAATCGTTTTCCCTGAAATTAATTATGACAAAATTGATGCCATCCGTGGTATGGACATCACCATTGTCACCACAGCCCGTTCGAACTCAGAAGGCGCTGCTTTATTGTCCGCTTTTGAGTTTCCCTTTAAAGATTTAGAGAGAGTGAATTAATATGGCTAAAACATCGATGATCGAGCGTGAGAAAAAGCGCAGTAAAATGGCGAGTCAGTATCGAGAAAAAATACTGGAAACCAAAGAGAAATTGCGCAATTTGTATCACGAAGCCAGTCAGTCCGGTTCAAACTTTGATACGATTTACGATCAAATTGAGAAATTACAAGAAAATTTGCAACGAGTGCCTCGTAACGCTCATGTGACGCGTGGACGTAGACGTTGCCAGCTCACAGGCCGTTCTCGCGGTGTTTATCGCAAATTCGGTTTGTGCAAGAGTAAAGTGCGTGAGTTCGCAATGTTAGGCTGGATCCCTGGCTTAAGAAAAGCGAGCTGGTAAAATAGGGGCGTGATGATTTTAGAAACGCCCAATAATAAATGATACTACTTCGGTGTTGTATTGACGGTTTTAATAACCAACAGGAGAAAGTCAAAAGATGAGTATGCAAGATCCCATTGCGGATATGCTAACCCGCGTTCGAAATGCCTTACAAGCTAGGCATACCACAGTGTCCTTACCCTCTTCCAAATTGAAGGTGGCCATCGCTAAAGTTTTAGTCGATGAAGGGTATTTATTGGATTATCGTGTTGAAGGCGATACAAAGCCTACTTTGATCCTCGATTTGAAATACCATCAAGGCAGAGCCGTTATTGAAAAGGTTCGGCGCATTAGCCGTCCTGGGCTCCGAATTTATCGATCCTCTGAAGAACTTCCAAAACCGCTTGATGGTTTGGGCGTTGCTATTATTTCGACTTCTAAAGGGGTCTTAAGCGATCGCCGTGCGCGTCAATTGCGCGTTGGCGGTGAAGTTCTGTGCATGGTTTGGTAAGAGAGGTTTAGTATGACGACATCCAGAGTAGCCCGCCGTCCAATAGAAGTGCCTAAAGGCGTTGCTATTGATTTAGAGGCGGACCAGGTCAATGTAAAAGGGCAGAAAGGTAGCTTAAGCCACAAGGTTCCACGAGGCATATTGCTGGCTCTCGAAGAAGGTCTGGCGCATGTGAGCACACAGGGCAATGATCCCAAGCTTAAAGTTTTAGCCGGGACAACACGTGCTATCATCAACAATTTGGTGTTAGGTGTGAGTCAAGGCTATGAGAAAAAATTGCTGCTAGTTGGCGTGGGTTACCGCGCTGTTTTGCAAGGCCGTGATTTAAATTTATCTTTAGGTTTTTCTCATCCCGTATCTTATGCTGCACCTGAAGGTATTACATTTGAAGTGCCTTCACAAACGGAGATCCTTATCAAAGGGATTGACAAGCAATTGGTGGGGCAAGTGGCCGCAAATATTCGTGCGTTTCGTCCTCCTGAACCCTATAAAGGTAAAGGCGTTCGTTATTCAACTGAAGTGATCGTTCTTAAAGAAACGAAGAAAAAATAGGAATTGCAGTTATGGCTTATTTAGCAAGTAGAAATCGACGCGGTGCGCGCAGTAAAAATCACATTAGGACTCTACAAAGTAGAGATGCCTCTTTAATTCGCTTGGTTGTGTATCGTAGCAATCAACATATTTATGCTCAAGCGCTTCAGTATGATCCTGCCACACGGCAAACTTCTGTTGTGGCTACCGCTTCAACATTAGAAAAACCCATTCAATCTGAAGTTGAAATGAAAACAGGAAATGCTAAAGCCGCTAGCGCGGTGGGTCGAGTTTTGGCCCAGCGCCTCCTCGAAAAAAAGGTGGCTAAGGTTGCTTTCGATCGTGCCGGGTATAAATACCATGGCCGAGTCAAGGCCTTAGCGGAAGCGGCTCGCGAAGCTGGTTTGAAATTTTAAAGGTAGGTGATCATGAGTGCTGTAATAGACGTTAAATCAGATGGTTACATCGAAGAAATGGTGCAAGTGCGCCGAGTCGCTAAAGTGGTTAAAGGCGGACGAATTTTTAGCTTTTCTGCTTTAGTGGTGGTGGGCGATGGTCATCGTCGAGTGGGCATCGGGATTGGTAAATCACGTGAAGTTCCTGCGGCCATTCAAAAAGCAACGGACAATGCAAAAAGAAATATGATCACAGTAGAATTGAACAATGATACCTTGTTCCATGAAGTCAGAGCACAGCATGGTTCAACCAAAGTATTTATGAAGCCCGCTTCAGAAGGTACGGGTATTATTGCCGGTAGCGCGATGCGTGCCGTGTTCAACGTGATTGGTGTTAAGAATGTATTGGCTAAAGTCATTGCCGGTTCAAGTAATCCGATAAATGTGGTTAAGGCCACCTTACAGGCTTTGAGTGCTATTCATTCACCGGATTGGATAGCGGCCAAACGGGGTAAACCTTTACAAGAAATATGGAGTCAAGAAAGCCATGACTAAGTCAAAAACAATTAAAGTGACTTTGAAAAAAAGCACTATCGGACGTTTACCTGCTCATAAAGCTTGCGTACTGGGCCTAGGTTTGCGACGTATACGTCATACCGTTGAGCTGGCTGATACGCCTTCTGTCCGAGGGATGATCAATAAAGTTTCTTATTTATTAGAAGTCCAGGAGTAAACAGCATGCATTTAAATACATTAAAACCTGCCAAAGGTGCGCATAAAGTCAAATTGCGCGTGGGTCGGGGCTGGGGCTCTGGTATCGGAAAAAACGGTGGTAAGGGTAATAAAGGTCAAAAATCCCGTGGGAGTGGTAAGGTTGCGATTGGTTTTGAAGGCGGTCAAATGCCTTTACATCGTCGCTTACCTAAAAGTGGGTTTTCTTCTTGGAAGAAACGCGCGACTCAGGAAATGCGTTTGTCTGAATTGGATAAATTAGAGACCGCAGAAATTACCTTGCCGATTTTACAAGATCTAGGTTTGGTTAACCAAAATATACAGTTCATTAAAATCATCGCGACAGGCACGATTAACCGCGCGATTGTGATTAAAGGACTGGGCGTTACCAAAGGTGCCAAAGCGTTGATCGAAGCCGCTGGCGGACAGATCGTAGCGTAAGCAATAAGGGCTAAAGATAAATGATGAATCCTCGATCTTCATCTGCCTCGGCAGGTTTGAGCGAATTAAAGCAGCGCTTGCTGTTTTTATTGGTGGCGATCATTGTTTATCGCATTGGCGCGCATATTCCTGTTCCTGGTCTTGATCCGGCGCGTTTGGCCGATTTGTTCAAGGCTCAGGATGGTGGACTTCTGGGCGTGTTTAACGTGTTTTCTGGGGGCGCTCTACGTCGATTTAGCTTGTTTGCTTTAGGCGTTATGCCCTATATTTCGGCATCCATTATTGTGCAATTGATGAGTTCGGTTTCTCCTCATTTGGAACAACTGAAGAAAGAAGGTGAATCGGGTCGACGCAAGATCAACCAATACACGCGCTACGGTACTTTGATTTTGGCTGTTTTTCAGGCTTTAGGAATGACCAAATACATTGCCAGTAATCATGTGGCATTGAATACCTCTATGGGCTTTTATTTTGTGTCTACTTTAACTTTGTCCACAGGCACTATGTTTCTAATGTGGTTGGGTGAGCAAATTAATGAAAGAGGTGTTGGCAATGGTATTTCTTTATTGATTTTTGCCGGAATTGTCTCAGGCTTGCCGGCGGCTGCAGGGCGTTTGTTAGAACAATCTAGGCAAGGCCAGATGGATGTTTTAGTGTTGCTATTGATAGCCGTGCTGATTTTGGCCGTATTTTCCTTTGTCGTCTTTGTTGAAAGAGCTCAAAGACGGATTGCCATACATTATGCTAAACGGCAACAGGGGCGTAAGACTTATGCAGCCCAATCCAGTCATTTGCCTTTAAAGATCAATATGACCGGTGTGATTGCGCCTATTTTTGCAATGAGTATTTTGCTTTTGCCCGCTTCTTTGGTGCAGTTTTTAGGAGCCGTTCCTGGATTTGCTTGGTTGAAAGTTGTTTCTTATTGGCTGCAGCCCAATAGTCCGGCTTATATGGTGGCTTATGCTGCCTTTATACTGTTTTTTGCGTTTTTCTATGCGGCCTTGGTGTTTAATCCTCGAGATACGGCAGATAACTTAAAGCGTTCCGGTGCCTTCATTCCGGGGATACGTCCTGGTGAGCAAACGGCTAAATATATTGATACCGTCATGACTCGCTTGACCTTTGTTGGCGCTGGATACCTTATTTTTGTGGCCCTATTGCCACAGATTTTAACCAGTCAGCTGCATGTGCCTTTCTACTTTGGGGGAACCTCTTTGCTGATTGTGGTGGTGGTCTTGATGGATTTTATCTCTCAGGTCCAGGCTCATATGATGTCCGTGCAATATGAGTCTTTATTGAAGAAAGCCAATAGCAAGGGTCGTACCCAGCCGGGAGCTGGTTTATTGCGTTAGTTGTTAAGTGTTGGAGAAAGTCATGAAAGTAAGAGCCTCTGTAAAGAGAATTTGCAGAAATTGTAAGGTGATTAAACGAAAGGGTGTTGTGCGTATTATTTGCACAGAAGCCAAGCATAAACAAAGGCAGGGCTAGTTTTCAGCTGATATCCTCGATATCGCTGGGCTAGGGCTTGCTTTTTAGAAGAAAAATCGTTATTCTTAGCGACTATTTCGAGATGAGTCTTAATTTTTTGGGAGTGATCCATGTTTCGAATTTCTGGGGTTAATATTCCGCCAAACAAGCATATTTGTATTGCTTTGACGGCCGTTTATGGTATAGGTCGTACTTTGGCGAATAGTATTTGCGCTGCCGCTGAGGTTGAGCCTAATCGTAAGGCCAAGGATCTGTCCGAAGAAGAAGTTGAACGTATCCGCGAATGTATCAGCAAAGCTCAGTATGTTGTAGAAGGCGATCTGCGTCGCGACATTGCTACGAACATTAAACGTTTGAAAGACATCGGTTGCTATCGTGGTGTGCGTCATCGCCGTGGTTTGCCGGTACGTGGGCAAAGGACAAAAACCAATGCTCGTACACGTAAGGGCCGCAATCGCACAAGTACAGCGGGATAGAGTATTAATCGATTATAGAATGTGGAAGTGAGAAATTATGGCTGAAGCAGCAAAAAAATCCGGTCCAAAAACCGGTCAAAAAACAGTTCAGAAGACTGTAAAGAAAAATAGACGTAAAGTCATTGATGGTATGGTTTGTATTCAAGCCAGTTTTAATAACACCATTATTACCTTTGCTGATAAGCAAGGGAATGTGATCGCTTGGCAAACGGCCGGTGGGTCAGGTTTTCGGGGTTCTAGAAAAAGTACCCCTTATGCCGCCAGTGTGGCCACAGAAGTTGCGGGTAAAAAAGCAATGGCTGATTATGGCTTGCAAACGGTCGTGGTGATGGTCAAAGGCCCTGGGCCTGGCCGAGAATCTGCAGTGCGAGCTTTAGGCGCTATGGGGTTGGTGGTATTGGGCATCAAAGATGTCACTTCATTGCCACACAATGGTTGCCGTCCACGCAAGAAAAGACGCGTATAGTTTAGAAGATTGAGAGGAGAGAATAATTAGATGGCAAAATATACAGGCCCTACCTGCCGGCTAGCGCGCCGAGAAGGCATCGATTTGATGCTTAAGAGCAAGTTGCGATCCTTAGCATCAAAATGCAATGTTGAAACGCCCCCAGGGCAGCAGAAAGCAGCCAAAAAAGGCCGTTTATCCACTTATGGCACTATGTTACGTGAAAAGCAAAAGTTACGCCGTATGTATGGTATGTTGGAACGTCAATTTAAACGTTTCATGGATAAAGCTGCGCGAATCAAAGGTTCAACCGGAACTAATTTGATTCAGCTTTTAGAATGCCGTTTAGACAATGTTGTTTATCGCATGGGTTTTGCCAGTACGCGTGCTGAAGCCCGTCAAATGGTGAATCATCGTTCTATCCGCGTGAACGATCAAATTGTTAATATCCCCTCTTTTATTGTGAGTGCGGGCGATGTTATCGAAGTTAAGAGTCAGTGCAAACAACAATTGCGCATTAAAGCTGCTTTGGAAACCCAACAACAATTAGGTTTTCCAGCTTGGGTGCAAGTGGATATGCTAGCGGTTAAAGGCATTTTTTCAGCCGTTCCTCAGCGCGATGAAGTCCAATTGGAAATTAATGAAAATCTGATTGTTGAGTTTTATTCACGCTAGATAGCTTTTAGCGCTTTTCTGGCTTATCGGTTAAGCCAGATGGTTTGGGTCATTACTCAGCACCCAAGCTAAAGCCTTAAGATGGCTACATTGATTTTAGAGACTGAGTAGTTACCTGTATTGGGAGAGCGTTATTCATGTTGCAAGCCAGTTACGAACAAAGTGCTTCTGAGGTCTTGGCCCCTAGAAATATTGCTGTGCGAGAATTAGGCCGTAATACCTATGAACTCGTGCTAGAACCTTTAGATCGGGGCTTTGGTCACACTTTAGGGAATGTATTGCGACGGATCCTCTTGTCTTCAATGCCAGGTGCTGCCGTTGTTGAAGTTAAGATCACCGGTGTTTTGCATGAGTACAGCCCTATAGAGGGTGTGCAAGAAGATGTGATCGAAATTTTGCAAAATTTAAAGGGTTTGGCCTGCCGTATGTTTCATCGCAAAGAAGCGATATTAAAGATCAATAAAAAAGGTCCTGGTATCGTTTGTGCAGGGGATATCCAGACCGATCATGATGTTGAAATTATCAATAAAGATCATGTGATCGCCCATCTTTCTTCTCATGGTGTTTTGGAACTGGAAGCTCGATTGGTCACCGGACAAGGCTATCAAGCTGCTATTGTCCGTTATCAAGACGAAGAAGATCCCAAACCAGTGGGCTCTCTTTTAGTCGATGCTTCATTCACGCCGGTACGCCGAGTGGCTTATAGAGTGGAAAGTGCGCGTGTTGAACAAAGAACCGATTTGGATAAACTGATTATTGAACTTGAGACCAATGGGGCTTTGACTCCAGATGAAGCTATTCGCAATGCGGCGACACTTCTGCAAGATCAATTGATGACTTTCATGGAATTGAAAGACATCAATGGTCGTTCTCCGGGACAGCAATACCAAAATCTAGATCCTTTGTTGGTACGTCCGGTCGAGGATTTGGATTTGACCGTGCGATCAACCAATTGCTTAAAATCAGAGAATATCTTTTTCTTAGGCGATTTAATTCAAAAAACTGAAAATGATTTATTGAAGATGCCTAATTTAGGAAAGAAATCTTTGACAGAAATTAAAAATATTTTGGCGGCCAATTCGTTATCATTGGGTATGCGTGTTGAAAATTGGGTTCAGCCCAGACGCATCATCAAACCCGATGAAGAAGCCGCTCTTAAGGCTAAAGCAGCAGAAGCGGCTTCTTCGGAAGAAAAAACCGGAGATCTGGGCGAATAGAGGTTTTTTTGCATTAATGAAAGATTTTTAGGCTTTCATTCTCTTGTTATAGAGATGGAGTGACCGTTAACATCATTTGATTCTATTGGATCGGGAAGGATAAAAATATGCGACATCGTAATAGTGGTAGAAAATTAAATCGAACCAGCTCTCATCGTAAAGCTATGTTTCAAAATATGGCGGCTTCTTTAGTGGAGTCTGAAATCATCCGTACCACTTTAGCGAAAGCTAAGGAATTGCGCGGTATTGTTGAGCCATTAATCACTTTGGCTAAAGAAGACTCTGTAGCTAATCGTCGCTTAGCCTTTAACCGCTTACGCAATCGCAGTACAGTGACCAAATTGTTTAATAACGTGGGTCCCCGTTTTAATACCAGACCAGGCGGTTATACACGTGTTTTAAAATGCGGTTTTCGAGTGGGTGATGCCGCACCTATGGCTATCATTGAACTTGTGGATCGTTTGGAACAAGCCCCTCTAACCATTGAATAAAATGGAAGGGCTGCTGACGACTAGAGCCAAACATCCTCTGCAGCGTCTGCTGAAGCGCGTGTTTGATCTGCTGTTTGTGTTTTTTTTTCTGCCTGTTTTTTTAATTCTAGTTCCACTGATAGGGTTCTTGATTAAGCTGGATTCTCGAGGTCCCGTATTTTATCGCAGTACTCGCATTGGCCGAGAGGGAAAACCTTTTCAGTGCTGGAAATTTCGGACCATGATTTTCGGTGCGGATGCGCATAGTCTGGCTCAAGGGGCGAAGGATGAGCGTATCACGGCCGTAGGTCGTTGGTTGCGGCAGACCAGCCTCGACGAATTACCTCAGATCCTCAATATTCTTAAAGGTGAAATGTCTTTGGTTGGACCCCGTCCAGCCATTGAAGCTTTAGTTCGAGAGTATAATTCACACCAAAAACAACGTCTATCCATGACTCCTGGCTTAACCGGTTGGCCACAGGTCAATGGCCGAAACGCACTGCCTTATCTGAAACGTCTGGATTATGATGTTTGGTATGTTCAGCACTGGAGCCTATGGTTGGATGTTAAAATTTTGTTTAGGACCCCTTTTGTTGTTTTGGCACAACGAGGGATCTATGATTTGCATCCTTTAGATTTTGGTGCCGATCGTCATCATCCAGCCTCTTCTGATGCCGAACCTTCTTAAATCTTGGCTGTGCTTGCGAATCTCTGGCCTCTGCTGCGCGATTTGAAAGAACACCTTTAATCTGTTCAAAACAAGACCAGACCCTTGAAATTGATCTGTGATTTAGGGTATAATAGGCCTACAAAAAAGGATGTAAGTCTTACCCAACCGATTGAAGAAAGAGGAACGAACAATGGCCATTGCACCTAATAAACGATCTTTAATGTCTTTATATTCAGAGCCCAGTGATTTGCAGTCACATTGTGTGCGCATTGTTATTGCTGAAAAAGCATTAATGGTTGATATTATCGATCTGAAATTTGAAGATCGCAGTGAAGAGCTCTTAAGTTTAAATCCCTATCAATCTGTTCCGACTTTAGTGGATAAAAATTTAGTCCTCTATCAGCTCAATATTATTCTGGAATATTTAGATGAACGTTTTCCTCATCCGCCGTTGATGCCGGTTTACCCTGTAGCCAGAGCAGAAACACGCTTACGTTTATCACGAATTGAAAAAGATTTGTTTGGCTTATATGACCAAATTGTCAAGGCTAAAGAAGACATTTTGAGAGATTTAGCCCGCCAACAATTACGAGATTCTTTAATCACGATTGCCCCTGCTTTTAGCAGTAAACCTTATTTCTTGAGCGAGGATATCACCTTAGTCGATTGTTGTTTATCAGCCTTGTTATGGCGATTACCTTCGGCCGGTATCGAATTGCCTAATCATGCCCGTGCAATCAGCGAGTATGCAAAACGTATGTTTGATCGGGAAACATTCTATAAAAGCCTCAGCAGTGCTGAGCATGAAATGTTGGTGTAAGAACATGACAACTTCAGCTAAACCTTATTTAATTCGCGCGTTATATGAATGGATCTTAGACAATAAATTCACGCCCTACATTTCACTGGATGCCACAGTTCCTGGGGTCAAAGTGCCTCAACAATATGTTGAGGATGGACGCATCGTCTTTAATCTTTCGCCCACGGCTATTCGGGAATTAGTGATGGGCAATCGCTTAATTTCTTTTCTGGGTGCCTTTGCCAATACGGTTCATCCTATAGAAGTTCCGATCCGCGCAATCTTTACCATTTATGCCAAGGAAACGAATCAAGGCATGGAATTTCATCTGGAAGAAGAACAAGAAGATGAAGATGAGGCTGGAGCAGTCAGTGATAAATTTACTCCTCAGTCATCTTTGTCCAAAGCCAGCTCTAAACCTGCGGAAGCTCAGAAAGAATCGGCTAAAAAGAGAGCTCCTTTTTTGAAAGTGGTTAAATAGAGCATAATTATTTCTTGAAAACTCCCCTCGCTCAGTATTCTAGGAGAGGGGTTGGGGGAGAGGGGTAAAATAAATTTTAGCCCTTGATTTTGAACTGAACTCGAATTTTTGCTATACTTCAGAGATAAGCTTGTTTGTGGTGGTTGTGTTTTGCCTTTATTTTTAAGATAACCAAGAGGTGATAATTGTGAATAATGCATTGCAGATCAAAGAGATGGCTCTTCCGCTAGGCAGTTTAGAAGCCTATATCCAACGATCTTATGCGGTATCTATCTTAACTGAAGAAGAAGAACATGATTTGGCGGTTCGTCTTCACGAACAAGGCGATTTAGAAGCTGCGCGGCAATTGATTTTGGCGCATTTGCGTTTTGTGGTGCGAGTCGCCAATGGTTATTTGGGTTATGGTTTACCTTTGGCTGATTTGATTCAAGAAGGCAATATTGGCTTGATGAAAGCGGTGAAGCGCTTCAATCCTTATGTAGGCGTGCGCCTGGTTTCTTTTGCCATCCATTGGATAAAATCGGAAATCCATGAATTTATCATTCGCAATTGGCGCATTGTTAAAGTAGCAACCACTAAAGCGCAACGTAAATTGTTTTTTAATTTACGTAATGCCAAAAAAGAGGTCGGGGTTTCTTTTACCCCTGATGAAGTCGAAACTCTGGCGCAAGAGCTCAATGTTTCACATAAAGATGTGCGTGAAATGGAAACGCGGATGTACGCCCACGATGCCTCTTTTGATGCGCATGGCGATGATGACGATGATCTCAGTATGGCACCGGCACATTATCTTGAAGATTTGCGATTTGCGCCCAGTCAACAATTGGAGGCCAGCAATGAGGAAGAGCATGGTCGACAAACCTTGTATTCTGCCTTAGATAATTTGGACGAGCGTAGCCGAGAAATCATTGCTGCACGTTGGTTAGGCGATAAAAAATCAACATTAGAAGAATTAGCCGAGCGCTATCAAGTTTCCGCCGAACGCGTACGCCAAATCGAAAAAACAGCTTTGCAAAAATTGAAAGGCAATATTGAACAATTCTCAGCCTAATTGACATTATTCATGCCCAATCGGTGAATGTGCTCAGGGAGACGATTGGGGAACTCTTTATGAATCTTAGGCTTCGATAGGTGAAATGGCTACAAAAGGACCGATCTCATGAAATACAAATGGATGTGGGGATGGGTTCTTTGTTTAATCTCAAGCTCAGTATGGGCAGCTTTTTGCAGTAGCTCGCAGGGGAATAACTGGATCGATCTGGGTATGAGTGAGCAAGAGGTACAAGCGGCCTGCGGTCAGCCTACGGCTATCCAGGTTTCTGATGATCGAAGCAAGCAATTAAAATCAACACAGTATTGGACCTATCAAACTCAAAAAGCTTCACCGCTGTATCCGCCCAAGGCGCCCCTAAGCAATGGCGTTGATCAACTGACCGTTGGCTCCGATAGTCTGACGGTGCAAATTAATCAGAATCAGGTGAGTCAATTGGCAATGAATGGCCATTTGCTTAAAGAAGCCTCCTGCCCACAGGGTGGGGCTTTATCGCTAGGCGATTCAGCCGATCGGGTCTTGGCCCTTTGTGGCAGGCCCAATGTAGTTTCTACTCAACATGAAGAAGTGGATGTTGCAGGACCGCAAACAAAAAATTGGGTTTATTCTTCAGGACAAGGACAAAGCAGTTTGCAGATTGAATTTTCGGATGGTGTGGTGAGCAAGATCGATTGAATTGAAGAGTCAACAGATCCTTTTCAAATCTCAATCTAATCCAAAACTCCCCTCGCCCAGTACTCTAGGAGAGGGCTTGGGGGAGAGGGTTTAGATCTTAAACGCTAATGTTTAAAGCTGAGTAAATACAAATTATGAAGGTATTGGGTCTTGAAAGCTCTTGTGATGAAACGGGTCTGGCTATTTATGACAGTGAGCAAGGCTTATTGGCGGAAATCTTATACAGCCAAGTTGAATTACATCAGCGCTATGGGGGGGTGGTGCCAGAATTGGCCTCTCGCGATCATATTCGTAAAGCTTTACCTTTGCTGGAAACGGCTTTAGAAGAAGCAAAATTAAAAGCCGGTGATTTAGACGGCATTGCTTATACTGCAGGCCCTGGTTTAGCGGGTGCTCTTTTAGTGGGGGCTATGCTGGGTCGAAGTTTGGCTTATGGTTTGCAGATCCCGGCGATTGCGGTGCATCATATGGAAGGGCATTTATTGGCCGTATTCTTAGAGGAGCATCAGCCCAAACCTCCTTTTCTAGCTTTACTGGTTTCAGGGGGGCACAGCTTACTCATTGAAGTCAAAGCCTTAGGCGTTTATCGCATCTTAGGACAATCTATTGATGATGCGGTGGGTGAGGCTTTTGATAAAACGGCGAAACTATTGGGATTAGGCTATCCGGGAGGCGCTGCGCTTTCCAAATTGGCTGAACAAGGCCAGGCGGGGCGCTTTCACTTTCCCCGTCCGATCTGTGATCAACCTAATTTAAACTTCAGCTTCAGCGGCCTTAAGACTCATGCCATGATGACCTATCGCTCTTTAGAAGAGACAGAGCAGGCAAAAGCGGATATTGCTCATGCCTTCCAAGAAGCGGCTATAGATTGTTTAGTGATTAAAACGGGCCGTGCTTTGCGTCAAACATGCTTAAAGCAATTGGTGGTGGCTGGAGGGGTCAGTGCCAATCGGCTTTTACGGCAAAGGCTCAATGAATCCATGCGCGAGCAGGGCGCAGAGGTGTTTTTCCCCAGAGCGGCTTATTGTACTGATAATGGCGCCATGATCGCCTATGCCGGTTGTCTGCGCTTACAGGCAGGAGAATATGAGGATTTAATTGTGCGTATTAGGCCGCGTTGGCCTTTGGATGAATTGCCCGCGATCTTGTCAGATTAAACACAAAAGCGTAGTATGGCTGTCTATCGATACCCTATAGAGAGAGAATAAAACATGCCTCAAAAACCCGCATCGGCTTTTCAATTTGAAACGGCCTTACAGCAACTGACCCAAATTGTGGAAACCTTGGAAAAGGGACAATTGGGCTTAGAAGAATCTTTAGAGCTTTTTGAAACAGGCACACAATTAACACGCCAATGCCAAATCGCTTTAAAACAAGCTGAACAGAAAGTACAGATCTTAATTGAAAAAAACAATAGCCAAGATCTAGAAGATTTCGACGAAAAAAATGTTTGAAATACCCTCTTGTCTTTTAGAGTATCAAGCACAGCTCTTGCCCAAGCTTGAACAGCATTTGAAAGAAGCCCCGGCTTCGGTTGAACGCTTACGAGCGGCCATGGCCTATGCCAATTTAAATGGGGGTAAACGCTTGCGTGCAGCGCTGGTGTATGCAACGGCTGAAAGCCTGGGTGCTCGTCTAGAAGCGGTTGATGCCGCAGCAGTGGCGGTGGAATTGGTGCACGCTTATTCTTTGATCCATGATGATTTACCGGCTATGGACGATAGTCCTTTAAGACGGGGCTTACCCTCTTGCCATATGGCCTTTGATGAAGCGACCGCTGTCTTAGCGGGCGATGCTTTACAAGCTTTGGCTTTTGAAGTCTTAGCCAAAGATGAATCGATTGATCCCGCTATTCGTTTGGCCTGGATGCAATGCTTGGCTCACGCCAGCGGCCTACAGGGCATGGCGGGTGGGCAAATGATGGATTTAAATTACACCAATACTGGATTGGCACCTTCTTTATCCGAATTAAAACAAATGCATCGCTTAAAGACAGGGGCTTTATTAGAAGCCAGTATCATGATGGGTGCACAAGGCGCAGGCTTAGTGGATCCGCTGATTTTAAAGGGCTTGCAAGAATATGCTCGTGCTCTAGGCTTAGCCTATCAAATCCAAGATGATATTTTAGATGTGACGAGCCTCGAACAACATTTGGGTAAGCCTCAAGGTAGAGATGCTGAACTCAAAAAGATGAGTTATCCAGCGGTGGTCGGTTTAGAAGAGTCTCAACAGATGAAAGATGAACTCTATCAACAAGGGGGGCAAGCTTTGCAGGCGCTGCCTTTAGGCAGCTTTCGTTTACAGGCGCTTTTAGAATTTGTGGTGTTTCGCCAGAGTTGAAGGGTGGGAATTTTAAGAAGAGTTTCGAGGGCATAGCTGAGAAAAGAGTTTTCTAAAGAGTGATAAATCTCTGGTTTGTTTTATTTTTTGCGCGGCGCTATTATACAGACCGTAGGGTATTCAGCTGATCGCTATTCTACATTCTACAAATCAAACTCTTCACCTAAATACACTTCACGTACTTTTTGATCGGATAAAATAGTTTGGGGAGAGCCTTGGCAAATGATTTCACCTTCATTGACGATGTAGGCGCGTTCGCAAATGTCTAAGGTTTCACGTACATTATGATCGGTGATGAGCACGCCAATATTTTTGCTGCACAAATGCGTGATGATGCGTTTAATATCCACCACTGAGATCGGATCCACGCCAGCAAAGGGTTCGTCCAATAAAATAAAAGCGGGATCGGTTGCTAGCGCGCGAGCGATTTCGACCCGTCTTCTTTCTCCTCCGGAAAGGCTAATGCCCATATTATCGCGGATATGAGTGATGTGAAATTCCTGCAATAATTGATGGAGTCGATGTTCACGATCCTCTTGGCTGAGCTCTTTTCTAAGTTCCAAAATCGCCATGATATTTTGGCTGACCGTCAATTTTCTAAAAATAGAGGCTTCTTGCGGTAAATAACTTAAACCCTTATGGGCCCGTTCATGGATGGGCAAATGCGTGATCTCATCGTCATTGATGAAAATCTTTCCGCTATAGGGTGCCACCAAACCCACAATCATATAAAAACTCGTGGTTTTTCCAGCGCCATTGGGGCCCAATAAACCTACGATTTCGCCGCTGTGGATTTCAATGGAAACATCTTTAACGACTTGACGATTTTTATATCTTTTTTGTAAAGAATCGGCGCGTAAGGTTTGTAGATTCATGATGATGGTTAATCCGTTTTCGGTAAATCATTAGGATCAATGACGATCTGTGTACGCGCGGGTTTAGTGCCTGCGCTATTCATCGATTTTAAGATCTTATGGGTGAGATCGTATTCAATGTGTTCGCCGATGATGCTATTTTTGCCTTGCTGCACATGAGCATTGCCAATCAAGATGGCGTATTTTCTATCGGGATAAAATTGAATGGTGTCTGCAGTGGCCACCAGAGGGGGTTTATCGGCATCGGGCGTGCTTTCATAACGGGCTTGTTGTTCTGGCGTGCCCTTAACCAAGACCTCGCTGATTTTATTGTTTTTGCTGTAAGAGGTGACAGTATTGCCGCGCACATGGGTGCTGCCTTGATCAATCAGTACATTGCCTTGATAAACACCTACCCCCGTTTGAGAATTGAGATCAGCATTGTCGGCTGAAATAAAGAGTTTGGCTTGGCTGTCGCTGGTTAAGCCATAAGCCAAACTGAAGCCAAGACTAAGACAAAGCAGTAATAGGCTGCGCTTTATGGGGATCATAGGAACTCCTAGCATGTGATAATAAGGTCACTCGTTTCTCATTGAGATAAGCATTCATGCCAATGGAACTCACATTGATTCCGGGTTGTACTAAAGTGACCCGTTGATCAGTATTGGCAAAATTTTCTTTGGGAAAAATGTGTAATAAAGAAGTTTCAATGGTGGAATCTGAATTATTGGCCGTGCGCGGTTGGTGAATGACCACATGATCGCGCAAATCAATTTGCTTGCTGCCATTGAAAGTTTGGCCTTCATTCGCTGAAATCAGCCAGGGAGCCGTGTTTCCTACGGGATAAAGGGTAAATTGCGGTGTGGTTAATAGCGCAGAATCATTGGCCGTGAAATGGATCAGTTTAGGGGTTGTCATTTCTCCGCGTTTTAAACCCTCTGCATTGTATTGCAGAGCATGAACGCCTAAGGCAAAAGAATCAATGCTGGCGGTTGCTGCAGGTTTTGCTGAACGGGCATTGGGCTGATACCAATAGTAGCCGCTGACAATCGCTAAGATCACTAAGAGGGCATTGAGCGTATTGTATTTATTGAAGGTTATCATAGGAAACTGTCTCGTGCTTTTTCCAACAATCCTTGTGCTTGTAAAATGAATTCAGCAAACTCGCGTACTGCCCCCTCACCGCCGGATAGCTGTGTTTGATGACGAGCAAATTCTTTGACGATAGGCTGGGCATTGGCCACAGCAACGCCTAAACCTACACGACGAATGATGGGGAGATCGGGAAAATCATCACCCACATAAGCCACGACTTCATCGCTTAACCCTAAAGAGGCCAGCAAGGATTCATAGACGGGTAATTTTTTTTCGACGCCTTGATAACAATGTTTGATACTCAGTTGTGCCATGCGCTGATCGATCAAAGGAGAACGATGAGAAGTGATGATGCCAATTTCAATGCCTACCGCTGCCAATAATTTTATGCCCACACCATCATGACAATGAAAAGCTTTCATATGCTGACCGTTATCGTGGAAATAAAGTTTGCCATCGGTTAAAACGCCATCGATGTCAAAGATCGCTAAGCGAATTTTTCGGGCGGCTTCTAGGGCTGTAATGGACATAAAGTTTCTCGCTAAGGTTGTGATGATAAGCCGGCTTGCATCAGATCGTGAATATTGACAATACCGATTAATTTTTCCCGCTCATCTAACACTAGGAGGGCGGTAATTTGAAAACTTTCCATAATATCCAAGGCTTCAGCGGCTAGGATTTCAGGTGTAATGGTTTTACAGCCTTCTGTCATGACTTCACGCAATACAGTTGTTTGCAACACATGATTTTGGCTTAGGGTACGTCTTAAATCACCATCGGTGTAAATACCCACGAGATCCTGTTGGTTATTAATGACAGCGGTTAGCCCCAAGCGTTTAGCGCTCATTTCTAATAAGGCTTCAGCGACGGTGGCTTGTTCATGAATCACTGGGATTTGATCGCCTGTGCGCATAATTTCACGTACGCGCAGCAATAAACGTCGTCCTAAAGAACCGCTGGGGTGTGAACGCGCGAAATCTTCTTTAGTAAAGCCCCTGGCCTCTAATACGGCCACGGCCAAAGCATCGCCCATGACCAAAGCAGCGGTGGTGCTGGCAGTGGGTGCTAAACCCAGGGGGCAGGCTTCTTCAGTAATTTTAGTGTGAATAAAGACATTGGCTTCGCGAGCGAGAGTCGATTTTTCTTGACCCGATAGGGCGATCAATTGAACGCCTAGATCTTTCAGTAAGGGCAGTAAAGTCAGAATCTCTAGAGTTTCACCTGAATGGGAAATCGCGAGCACTCTATCTTGAGGGGTAATCATCCCCAGATCGCCATGGCTGGCATCTGCCGGATGCACATAAAAAGCCGGCGTGCCGGTACTGGCTAAAGTGGCTGCAATCTTGGCGGCAATATGTCCTGATTTGCCCATGCCTAACACTACAATACGTCCCTGGCAGCTGAGTAAGAGTTCACAAGCCTTAGAAAAGCTTTCTGTGATCTGCTCCAATAAGCCTTGAATGGCTTGCACTTCGACTTGAATGACCCGTTTGGCGCTGGCGCAAAATTTTTTATTCATATTATTCAATGACCTAGCTTTTAAAGCGGGGCTTATCTGATACCGTATCAGCTCATCAAGAGGCTAAGCCTAGGAAGTCTCTATTTTAACTTAAAAAAGGATAAAGTGCAAAAAAAGTGCGTCTGGACCTTTGGTTTAGGTTTATTTTTCCTTAGATATGCAATTGCACCCCATATCTAAGGAAAAATAAGGGTTGCCTCTCATCGAATCGGAGTCGTGATTAGCAGCCTTCGATCTTCAAATGCTCGCCTTCTAGGTAGATTTGTATGGCTAAAGGAGAGCCCGAAAGCGGAGCAAAATCTTCTTTCACCCGGTAAACTCCGGCAATGGCGATGAGTTCGGCATCAAATTCTCGGCAGAAGATGCGTGAACTGCGCTGTTTAATGCCTGCCAATGCCCGTCCAGAGAGTTTGCCATAGATGTGAATATTGCCATCGGCAATGACTTCTGCTCCGGGACTGACCGAACCTAGAATAATGAGATCGGAATCTTTGGCATAGATCTGTTGTCCTGATCGTATGGCTTGTGTGACGAGCTTAGTGGGGGTGCCTAAAGCAGGATCGCTGATACTCGGCGGTGTTTTTCGGGATTTAAGGGCTTCGGGGCCAGTTTGTTTGGCATTCATGGACGCTAGGCCGTGATGGCGAGCCAGAGTTTTATAGGATTCATTTTGTGTGGCTACACCCACTAAAATGAGTTTTTGAGCGTTTAAGAGTGCTTTGATTTCATTTAGGGGTGGGGCTGACTCACAGGTGTAAGCATTGAGGTCTAAAACGATAGGAACATTTTCGAAGAAATGGGGGGCTTGTTTTATTTTGGCATTAAGCTCTTTGTCCAGTTGTTGTAGGTCACTATTTCTTAAAGGCAAAATGGTCAAAGGAAATAAACTGCCGCGTAATTGCAGGGTTTCGGGTACAAGAGTGTTTGTCATGAATTTTCCTTGTCAATCGTTCAATGCTGAAGAGTACCATTTTTAACAATTTTCGATTATAGTATGAATTAGTGTCCACGAATAGCGTTTTTAGGACTTGTGCAGAGGATTTAGATAAGGAACTTAAAGCAATGGAAAAAATATGGTTGAAAAACTATCCTGCAGGGATCCCTGCTGAAATTGACCCCGATAATTTAGGCTGTTTAGTTGACGTATTGCTCAAATCTTGTCGTGAACACAGTCAGCGAACCGCTTTTCAAGGCGAAGAAGGCTATTTAAGTTATGCAGAATTAGAGGCCAAAAGCTTGGCTTTTGCCAGTTTTTTACAACAAGAATGGGGTTTAAGAAAAGGCGCGCGTTTTGGGATTATGCTACCTAATATTTTGGCCTATCCGGTCGCCTTGCTGGGTGCTCTTAGAGCAGGCCTTATTGTGGTTAATATTAACCCGCTTTACACTGCTCGGGAGCTGAGCTATCAATTGAAAGATGCAGAATGTCATCATCTATTGGTTATGGACATGTTCGCACATACGGTTTCAGAGTCCTGGACCGAGGCGGGATTAAAGAAAGTCATGGTGGCGCATCTGGGTGATTTCTCACCTCGACTTAAGCAAATTGTATTCAAGATTATGTTGAACTATGTCCTTCGTAAGATCAAGCCTTGGTCTTTACCGGATTGTATCGATTTGAATGAAGCTTTAAAAATAGGTCAAGCTCAAACCTTAGACCCTGTGGCCATTGATAAATATGACATTGCTTTTCTGCAGTATACGGGGGGAACTACGGGGCTGTCTAAGGGTGCAGAATTAACCCATCGTAATATTATCGCTAATTTGTTGCAGGCAAGGGCTTGGCTTCAACCTTCGCTTTCAAGTTTAGAAGATTCACAGTCCTTTATCATGGTTACGGCCTTACCCATGTATCATATCTTTTCTCTTTTAGCCAACTGCCTGTTATTTCAGTATTTGGGCGGAAAAAACTTACTGATTTTAAACCCCAGAGATATGAAACGATTTGTGCGTATCCTGAAAAAAGAAACATTTCACGCCATTACCGGTGTGAACACTTTGTTTAATGGCTTGTTGAATACTCCTGGGTTTGATCAGATTGATTTTTCTCATCTGAGATTCGCTTTAGGTGGAGGGACCGCTGTACAAGAGGCTGTGGCTGAAAGATGGATGGCAAAGACAAAGCTGCCCTTGATTGCGGCTTATGGTTTAACAGAAGCCTCGCCGGCAGTCTGTATTAATCCTTTAAATATTCATGAATATAGCCATTCTGTGGGTTTTCCTTTACCCTCTACCGAAATCTCTATCCGCAATGAGCAAGGCGAAGAAGTGCCTTTGGGCGAAGAAGGAGAGTTATGCCTGCGAGGTCCCCAGGTGATGAGAGGATATTGGCATCAGGAAGAAGAAACCCAACATGTTTTCTGGCCAGAGGGTTGGTTGCGTACGGGTGATATCGTTAAGATGGATGAGCAAGGTTATGTCTATCTCTTGGAGCGTAGTAAAGATATTATTCTAGTCTCAGGATTTAATGTTTACCCCAATGAAGTTGAAGAAATTCTGGCTATGCATCCTGGAATATTGGAAAGTGGGGTGATTGGCGTACCCAGCGCAAGCACCGGGGAGCAAATCAAAGCCTTTGTCGTGAAGAAGGATCCTCATCTGACGGTTGAAAATATTCTGGAGCATTGCCATAAGAATTTAACCGGATATAAGGTTCCAAAACAGATTGAGTTTTGCGCTTCTTTACCGAAAACCCCAGTGGGTAAAATTTTACGTAAAGATTTACGCGGCATGCTGACAAAATAGATTGATATCAATTTACTTAAACGCCCTCTCCCCAACCCCTCTCCCGGAGTAGCGGGCGAGGGGAGCCCACGCAGTTTCCCCGGACAGTAAGGTTATGATTTAACGCAGTTCTGCCAAATGGGCTTCTAATAAAACCAAATCGTAGACTAGGGAGTGGTATTCGACAGAAAACCATTGAGTAAAGGCGGGATAGCTGCGATCTTTGGGCCAGATATCGGGATTGATATCCCAAGAAGCCAATTCACCTTCGAAAATGGCCTGTGCCATTTCCTTGATATAGGCGGTTGCTTGGCCAGGCCCTTCAAATTGAGGAATAAGAAGAACTGTGCAGTCTTTTTGTGGAGAAACGGCAGCATTTTCCTGATAACCCGATTGCTTTTTCAACCAATTCATCATTTTTTCAGTTGGGCGAACAACAGCAGCGACTCTGTCTACTTGGAACATTGAAATGTCTCTCCCTTTAATAACTGCAGTGATTATTTCTAAATGGAATAAGCAATAGTGATGCGGATTTTTGGCCTCTTTTCCAGAAGAGACCTATTTTGCACATGGGCACTCAAAAATCACAACAAGATTATAGGTCAGAACTCAGTCAAAAATCAAGCAGCCCTTCAATTCAGAACGGCCCATGATTCAGAGGGCTGTTTTATGAAGCATTTTGTTACCCTCTCCCTCAGCCCCTCTCTCGGAGAGGGGGGCTTTCAATTACTCTGCGCTTTGAAAGGAATACAGCATTTTAGTCTAAATTTTGGTCTGTATGGGTGATGGGTTCAAGGATAGCTTCAACATTTTCATCTGCCAGGGTATTTTGTATGGGCTTAACGGGGCTAAATTCGCGTTCCAAGATCCCTAAACGCTTTTCATGCAAAGTGGTCGCTGCTTTTTCAAGCGTTCTGTTAGCTTGAGAGGGTAGGGCAGAAGGTTTAGGCATAGCAAGTTTTGACACCGGTTTTTCAGCCTTCATCTCAGTACCCGTTTTAGGTTTAGGCGCGGCCTGCAGAGTTGATTTGGTTTTAACGGCTACTAATTTAGGTTTGCCAGCTGTTTTTTCAATTTTGACAGCAGCTTTTAAAGCTTCATCTAAAATTTTAGCTTGTTTTTTACTCAATGTATCCAGCTCAGTTAAAGCTTTCTTCATGCCTTGGGCATAAGCGTTTCTTATTTCTTGCTCCATTGCCAGCTTGGCGGAGGCTTTTGTCTGTGCAAGAAGCGTTGAGGCTTCTTTTTTGGCAAGGGTCAGGGCTTTTTTTGCCTGTTGAAGATCGACCTTTAAAGTGCTTATCGTTTTGTCCATAGTGATATCCTCGTAGTTAAAGCGGATCTGTGATCATTAACGCATGGGGCGTATGCCCTATGTTGGAGGAAAGCATAGCATAAAATTGAAAAGGAAACAGCAGCTAATGGGATAAAAACAAGCAAAATTTATGTGTCCCTTTCAAAGCGCAGGGTCATTGAAAGCACCCCTCTCGCGGTACTCCGGGAGAGGGGGTCGAAATTTTTTATGAGTTTTAATCCCTAACTTTTGAAAGAGATACAAACTTATATCTTAGTGCTAAGGGACATAATAATAGGGATTGGGCAGTTTATAAGTTCTATCGGCATAGCCGCCTTGCAAATCACTCATTTGATCGCCCATATTAAGCACAATATGATAGCCTTGCTCACTGAGCTTCTTTCGCGCGGCGGCCTTGTATAGGCTGGCAGAAGGCTGATGATAATTCACTGGTTTCAAAATCAAAGCATCGTAGTTGGTAAAACCAGCTGCCTCTAAATTGCGGGCCGTATTTTTGCGGATCTCGGGAATTTCTTTGCGCCCAGTAATAAAGAAGATATGTAAATGTTCTTTTTTCGCCACTTGATATAGGGCCAATGTAGCAGGAATGGCGGGATCATCACCTTTATTATTCAGACGATCAATTTCTTTCAGGGTGCCGCCAAAGTTTAATTTAACCATATTGGCATAATTAGAAAGTACGGTTTCATCGATATCGAAGACGATGGCTAATTTCTCTTTGGAAGGACTGTCTTGTTGCTGGGGCAGGGCTTGAGACAGATAATCTTCTGCCTGGTTAGCCACTTGGGCGATGTCTTGTTCATACGCGCCGGAGTCGTGATATTGGCTTAAATTATTTTTCACCATTTGTAGATTATCAGGCTCATTGGCATACAGCATATTTGAGAAGTTGCATAAGCCTAAAAGAAGGCATAAACCTAAAGATCTGTAGTTGAGCATAGATTAAGTCTCCAAGAGGTATTGAGGCAGAGCATAGGGGATTAAGCTTGGTTTTACAAGAGCCTATTCTATAATTCAGAGAACCAGATCTAAATCAGCGCTGGAATAAGGGGCTTAGCCACATCCATGCCGTGTAACAAAAGGCCTAGTTCTAGCCTATACACAAAATTATTTACAGGCCCAGAGATGATTTTTTTGATCAAAAACAGATAATTAAACCTACATTCCTAGAACAAAAGTAAACAATTCCAAATTAAACGGTTCAAATAGCGATCAAATACAATCCAATTAAAACTATTTTTATTGCTTTTTATTTATTAGTACCA
>VFKP01000146.1 GCA_009885495.1 Gammaproteobacteria bacterium
CTGGTATGGCTTTGATGATGGTCTATATACCGCGGCCCGTTTATTGCAGATCTTAGCCAAGGAAAAAGACATCGATGCAGTATTTTCTGCCCTGCCACAATGGGTGTCTACGCCGGAATTAAGTCTAGCCATGCCCGATGCAGAAAAAAACCATTTTATGCAGGCTTTGATCACGCGTTTTAAAGATGAAAAAGGCGAGATTTTTTTACTGGATGGCATTCGCATTGATTTAGAGGATGCCTGGGGTTTAGTGCGTTCTTCAAATACTTCGCCAAGCTTAGTGTTGCGCTTTGAAGGTGAAACACGCGAAAGCCTGCAGCGAATACAAGCTATTTTTAAAAATCATTTATTAGCCATTGATGCTGATTTATCTTTGCCGTTTTAGGGGTGCATGGTCTTATAAAAGTTAAAACACAACCAAAAATTACAAAAACAACCTTGATTTACAACCAAAAATACTCTAAAATTACCCTTGTTTACAACCAAAAAAAATTAAAACAACCCTGATATAGAACCATTTTTACAAAAGATATTGATTAATAAGGATTTTTATGAAGAGGCTATTATTCAAAGATTTACTGGCTTGGAAAAGCTCTGAATTCAGAAAACCTCTGATATTAAGAGGGGCAAGGCAAGTGGGTAAAACCCATCTTGTGCGTGAGTTCGGCAAGACTTTTTCAAACTGCGTGGAGATTAATTTTGAAGAATTTCCTGCTGCCAAAGCCATTTTTGATCAGCATTTAAACCCAGAATTACTCATACGCGATTTATCGCTTTTAATTGAGCAAACGATAGTCCCTGGCAAGACACTGCTTTTTCTAGATGAAATTCAAGAAGCTCCTTTGGCGATCACCGCCTTACGTTATTTCTATGAAAAAATGCCGCAATTGCATGTGATCAGTGCGGGTTCGCTTTTAGAATTTGCTTTGGAGCAAGTGGGTGTTCCTGTGGGCCGCGTTGAATTTCTGTATATTTATCCAATGAGTTTCATCGAATTTATTGCCAGCGCTAGCTCTTTAGGCTTATTAAAACTATTGGTCCAGGATCCTTTTGAGAGCTTATCCGAACCTATCCATGAAAAAATGCTGTTCTTGTTCTGTCAATATATGGCGATTGGCGGTATGCCAGAAGCGGTCAAACGATGGCGAGATACTCAAGATCTCAATCATGTTCAAGACATTCATCGTCAATTGGCCGATGCTTTTGTTCAAGATTTTGAAAAATATGCTAAGAAAACAAAGTTAAAACATATTGATTTATTATTCAAGCGAATACCGCAGCTATTGGGCCAACGTTTTATTTACAGCCATATGGGCAGCGATTATCGTAAAAGAGAGCTTGCCCCTTGTTTTGAATTACTGGAAAAAGCAGGACTTGTACATCGTATTCATTTTACTTCAGGGCAAGGATTGCCCTTGGGCGCACAAGCGTCTTTAGAGGTATTTAAACCTTTGTTTTTAGATCTGGCGTTGGCGCAAACGGTTTTGGGACTTTCACTTAAAGATTGGATTTTAGATCCCAAAGCCACGCTGATCAATAAAGGCAATCTGATTGAAACAATGATCGGTCAAGAACTATTGGCCTTATCGGATCCTAAAACAAAGCAGCACTTATATTATTGGCATAATATGGCGGGTAAGAGTAATGCTGAAGTGGATTATCTTGTGCAAGAGGATCAATTCATTATTCCAATAGAAGTCAAGTCGGGTAAGACAGGTACATTGAAAAGCATGCATCAATTCCTCCTAAAATATCCACAAACACCTTATGGCTTACGCTTTTCAATTCAGCAATACTCTGTCTATGAAAAAATTAAGACCTATCCACTCTATGCCTTGAGCGCTGCATTTCCAGAGATAAGACAAAGAGTGCAGGCTTTTATAGAAACTTAAGTTGTGATACTATAACCCCATTTCCCCTATTTTATAGAGACACGCTTCAATGAATAAAAAAATCAAGGTCTTTGAAAATCTGAGTTTGATAGAACGGCAGATCTTAGCTCAACGGACTTTATGCCTAGGATATGCCAGAGAAAAAACCCTGCAAGAAAGTTTTTTTGATATTTTGGTGAATAAAAAATCCCCTTTCTGCTTATATCAAAATCTTAAACTCACCGAATATCAGGTGATCTTAAAACAATTAATTCGCTTGGGCTTTTCTGAACATAAATTTTGTGGTGTTAAAGATCCGCAACTGCGGCATCAGCTGCTGTTATCGATGACAGAGGATGAACTGCTGCCTATATGGGTTATGATGACAGGTTTAGGCACTCGCACGATTTCTGATTTTGAAGAATTGTATACTGGCCGAACCTGTTATGAAACTGTGGGCTCGAACTTAGTCAATTTATTTATCGCGATCTATCGCAATGATGAAACACATTTTTTAAATTATCCGGACAATATTTTATATTCGCGAAAAATAAGCGAATATCTGCGTCAACTATTTGCTTCAGTTGAAATGGATGCGCAATGGTTAGGCACTAGAAAACCTTCAATTCAAGCGTATCTTTGTGTCTCTTTACTCGCGCATTATTATTCTGAAACTCCATTTGAGGGTGCTGTTAACAGGTTACCAATGATAGAGCTGTTGTGTCACTCCAATCTAGCAGAGATTTCAGATGATTATCTATTGTATCATGGAGCCTTAATTTATCTGGCTTTAGGTCAAATCGATAAAGTGAAGGCATTGTCTCAAAGATTAAAAAATCCGAATCCAGGGCATGCTTTGGCGCTACAAGCGAGCTTATCTTTTTTAGAGGGTCATTTTTCTGAAGCGCAGGGTTTGTATTCTAAGGCTTTGACACAATTGCGTAAGCTTTATCGGAGTCGAAATTATTATTTTGATTCTCTACTGGGGGTTTTTTATGGATTATGCCTTATTTTTGAAGGAAAAAACACCGAACAATGGGCGCAATGTTATCAATTGTCAGAGCGGTATACCGAGACAAAACCCGCCTTGGGTATGAAGGCTTGTTATCGTTTCGTATCCGCCTTGTCTGAATTTAGCCAGGGTAATCAAATAGGAGGCGAAAAATTGTTTCACAGCGTCCTCCAACATCATGAAGAAAACATGCGTGATCCTATGGTTTTTGCCTTATACCATGTATTGATGGTGATACAGAATTTAACTTTTTCTCCCGAGCAAGGCAAAACACTTCAAAACAATATAAAACATTTCATAAAGCAACAGTTTGTTTTAGTCGCACAGGGGTTATGTGAGGCTAGTCTTCGTCTTGATAAAAAGAACACGCAATTTCCAGAAAATTATTTAAGTACGGCTCAAGTTAAGTTTAGATTCTTAAATCTTATTTGTGCCAAAGAAACTTGGGAATATCAAATTCAAAATCTAGAATCACTGCTCATCGATGAAAATGAATTATTAAACAAAAAAAAATCAGAAAAACGTTTACTTTGGCTGGTGGATCTCAAAGAAAAAAACATTGAAGTCATTGAACAAGTGGCCCATAAAAATGGAAGTTGGTCTCAGGGAAGAGCCAAAAGTATAGAACGCCTCAAAGAGTATGAGGATCCTGACAATGCATTGTCCTACCTCAGCGATGAAGATAAAAAAGCGATTGATAAAGGGGTCGTGCTCGAAGGCAGTTATTGGGGCCCCCGTTTTTCTTTTGATTTTCACAATACTCTAAAGGCTTTGGTTGGGCATCCTCGCGTGGTTTCAAAAGACAATAGAGCGTTAGCACTTGAATTTGTTTCTGTTGAGCCAGAACTCTATGTTGAAGAAAAAAACGGCTCTTATTATTTGAGTTTTTCACATTGGGCTCCAGCATCCTGTTTAATCATTGAAATGGAAAATTTAAACCGTTATCGTTTGATTGATTTTAGTGTTTCACATGCGGCGATTGCTCAAATTCTAGGTGAAAAAGGCTTAACTTTGCCGGCTGCCGCCAAAGATAAAATTATACGTGTGCTGCAACATGCTAAACGAGATATTAAAATTCACACGGAGATGAAAGAAACAGGCATTCCTGAAATGGCAGGCGACCCCACCCCTTATATTCAACTCTTGCCTATGCAGGAAGGGATCCGGGCCACCTTATGGGTCAAGCCTTTACCCGACAATCAGGGAGTTTGTTTGCGCGCGGCACATGGAAAAGAACATTTAATGGTAATGACGACTCAAGAGAATGCTGAGATCCGAATACGGGTCACTCGTGATTTTAAACTTGAGAAAAAAAATCAAGACAGCGTGTTAAAAGCCGCTTCACGATTAATGGAATATGAAACTTCTCCGGGAGAATATCAAGTCGATTCGCCCGAAGATGTGTTGGAAATTTTATCAGCGCTCAAAACTTATGGGCAAGAAAATCCTTTGGTGCTGGAATGGCCTCAGGGTGAAACATTTAAGATCAAGCAAAAATTAAACCAGGGGAAAATGACGCTTAAAATTGACTCGCAGATGAATTGGTTCGAGTATGGTGGCGAACTTAGTTTAGACGATGGTGCGGTGCTCAATCTGAAAGAATTACTTCGTGCTTTGGATGAGTCTTCAGAAGGTCGATTTGTGCGTTTAAGCGATGGGGAATTTTTAGAATTAACGGCACAATTTAAAAAACAATTAAGTTTATTGCAAGCGATCTCTGAAGGCAATCGGGTGAATATCCTCAGTGCCGAAGTGCTGTCTGATATTGCCTCTGAACTTGAACATACGATTTTTGATCAAGGCTGGAAAGCACATGTCGAGAAATTAAAAGCCATGCGAGTGTATCAACCGCAATTGCCTGCAAGTTTACAGGCCAGTTTGCGTGATTATCAGCATCAAGGATTCCAACATTTATCCAGATTAAGCCATTGGGGGTTGGGTGCTTGCTTGGCCGATGATATGGGTTTGGGGAAAACTGTGCAAGCCATCGCATTGTTATGTGAGCAGGCTAAACACGGGCCTGCGTTGGTGATTGCACCGACATCAGTGTGTTTTAACTGGATAGAGGAATTTAATAAATTTGCCCCCAGTTTGAATATTTATAATTTCAGAACCGAAGGCCGCGAAGCTCTGATAGAAACTTGTGGTCCATTTGATGTGATCGTTTGCAGTTATGGCTTGCTGCAACATAATGAAGCTTTGCTTTCGAAAGGGAATTGGAATTGCATTATTTTAGATGAAGCGCAAGCCATTAAAAATGCACACACCAAACGTTGGAAGGCGGTGATGAAACTCAAGGCCAATGCTCGCATTGCACTTTCAGGAACACCGATTGAAAATCATTTGGGAGAGTTGTGGAGTATTTTTAGTTTCATCAACCCTGGCTTATTAGGATCGATACAGTCTTTTCAAAATAAATATTCCACACCCATTGAAAACCATCAAAATATTCACAAGGTCCAGGCCTTAAAGACCTTGGTACAGCCCTATATTTTACGTCGTTTAAAATCTGAAGTATTGTCTGAATTGCCTCCTAAAATAGAACAAGTGATCCATGTTGAACCTTCAAAAGAAGAAGCCGCTTTTTATGAAGCCTTGCGTCGCATTGCGGCAGATCGCGTCAATGAGTTTATGGCGGAAAACAATCGCATGAGTGTTTTGGCGGAGATCACCAAATTAAGACTGGCCTGCTGTGATAGTTCTCTGGTGGATGAAACCATACAACTTCCGAACAGTAAACTCAAAGCCTTTATTGAGACTCTCAAAAACATTATTGAAAATGGGCATAAAGCTTTGGTGTTTAGCCAATACGTTTCATTTTTAAAGATCGTTAAAACACGTATTGAAGCTGAAAACATGAGCTATCAGTATTTAGATGGTTCGACTTCAGCTGCGAATCGTAAAAAAATAGTCGAGGCTTTTCAATCGGGCGAGTCTGAAGTTTTTCTCTTAAGTTTAAAAGCCGGCGGCAGTGGCTTGAATTTAACAGCAGCCGATTATGTCATCCATTTAGATCCCTGGTGGAATCCAGCAGTGGAAGATCAGGCCTCGGACAGAGCACATCGTATTGGCCAGCAAAGACCGGTCACGGTCTACCGTTTCGTGATGCAAAATACGATCGAAGAAAAAATGCTCCATCTGCATCAACGAAAACGTGATTTAGCCCATGATCTTTTAAGCGGTCAAGGGATCTCCGGTAAGCTGTCGAATGAAGATCTTTTGGACTTAATTGGTCAACAGGCTGAATTGGCTTAATGGCTACTATTTGATCATCCTTTTAAAACAGAGAGTTTACACGTATCCCTTTCAAATCTTAGGGTAGAGACGCGATAAATCGCCTCTCTACCAAACAAGATTTATCACATTGCCCTGAATTTTGAAAGGGATATAGAAAATGCTCATTTAAGCCCCTATTTATAAAAATAACGGATGACAAACCAAAGTTAATACGGTAAAATAGCTCCTTATCAAATCAATATGATGATCCCTGCATGAAGTCTATTTTGCCTGATTTTTCTCTTTTCCGACGTAATAAGGCTTTAGCCATTTTATTTTATGGCCAATGGGTGTCTTTTATGGGCACGATGATGACGGGTGTGGCGCTGCCTTTCCAAATTTATAAAACCACGCATTCTACGGCTTGGGTGGGTGCTGTGGGCTTAGTCCAATTAGGGCCTTTACTGGTGGCGGCTCTCTGGGGCGGGATTTTAGCCGATAAATACCATCGAAAGCCCCTGCTCTTATTAACGGGCGCGTTAGCGGTTTTGGGTTCTTTAGGTTTGGTGCTCAATGCGCTCACTTTCCATTCCCTGATTTTTTTGTTTTTCATCGCTGCCTTAATGTCGGCCGTGGTGGGCATTGACAGACCGGCGCGCTCTGCATTCACACAACAATTATTGGCTAAAGAAGATTTCCCTGCTTTCAGTGCACTTTCAGCACTCAAAGACAATTCTTCTATGATCATAGGCCCTGCGGTCGGTGGCTTATTGATCGCGCATTTTAGTTTAGCGCTGACTTACAGTATCGATTGCTTCAGTTTTATTTTTGCTTTATTCACATTATGCTGTGTGCCGGCAAAAGCCAATCCACGTGCTTCTGAAAAAACAAAGTTTTTTGCTTCATTAAAAGAAGGTTTATCCTTTGCTGTTTCGCGCCCTCCCCTAATGGGCAGTTATTGCGTTGATTTTTTTGCAATGTTATTCGGTATGCCCATGGCTTTATTTCCGGCGATTGCCTTACACCATTTTGGTGCGGCTTCTTTAGGTTGGTTATACAGTGCGCAAGCCATCGGGGGGTTGGCTTTTTCAATGATGAGTGGTGCCATGAGTCAAATCAGACGTTATGGGCGTGCGATTGCTTTTTCGGCAGGGCTTTGGGGTTTAGCCATCTTATTGTTTGGACTCAGTCATTCTTTGATCTGGGCCTTGTTCTTTTTAGCTTTGGCCGGCGCTTTTGATGCCGCCAGTGGTTTATTTCGTCAAACCTTATGGAATGAAGCGGTGCCCAATCATTTACGTGGACGTTTAGCGGGATTGGAAATGATCAGCTATATGTCGGGGCCGCGCTTAGGGGATGCCGAAGCTGGCTTGGTGGCCAGTGTTTGGGGGATCCCAGTGGCGATTGTATCAGGGGGAATTTTAACAGTGATCAGTGTCATCGGCTGTTGTTGGATTTGGCCTGAATTTACACGCTATGGTTCTATTGATCCTGAGCTTGAATTGACTGCTAAAGAATAGCCATGAAGTCGCGAAAAATTATTCACATCGATATGGATTGTTTCTATGCCGCCATTGAGATCCGCGATAATCCCAGTTTAAAAGATAAACCCATTGCCGTGGGCGGCTCTGCTCTTGAGCGCAGTGTGTTATGCACCTGTAATTATTTGGCGCGTGCCTATGGTATTCATTCGGGAATGCCGACGAGCCAAGCGCAGCGTCTATGCAGAGATCTCATCGTATTACCGGTGCAGATGGATAAATATAAAGCGGTTTCCCAGCGGATTCAAGCGATTTTTCATCAATACAGCGATCGTGTGGAACCTTTGGCCTTAGATGAAGCTTATCTCGATGTTTCTGAATCTACACAATGCCAGGGCAGTGCCACTTGGATGGCCGAAGCGATCCGAAGACAAATCAATGAAGAAGAACAGTTAACCGCATCCGCGGGAGTATCCACCAATAAATTATTGGCGAAAATAGCCAGCGGTTGGAACAAGCCCAATGGTCTTTTCGTGGTTTTACCTGAAGAGATAGATCCCTTTATGAAAAGGCTTTCGGTTAAAAAATTACAAGGGGTGGGAAGAGTGACATTTGAAAAACTCAATGCCCTGGGGGTGAAAACTTGTCAAGATTTACAATATTTTTCTCGTGATGATTTAAGAAAACATTTCGGCAAAAGAGGAGACTCTCTCTATGAGCAATGTCGTGGTGTAGATGATCGTGCCGTAGAAAACGATCGTCCGCGAAAATCGCTGAGCGTTGAGCATACTTTCGCGAAAGATATTTTCAGTCAAGAAGATGCAAAATCTCAGATTGAGATTTTATATCGCCGCTTAATGGTGCGTTTAAAGAGAATGGAAGAGTCCCCAAAATTAAAAAATCAATTTATCAAGATAAAATTTTCTGATTTCACGCAAATGACTGCCGAGCAGAAGGTCAGCGCAATGAGTCTTCATACCTTCACCCATCTTTTTGAAAGCTTGCTGGCTAAAAGCGAAAAACCTATTCGCCTAATTGGGGTGGGCTTACATTTTCAAGTGAAAGAGATTTTAGAACCAGAACAATATTCTTTGTTTTAAAGTTTTGAATATTCTACGTCATTGCGAGCGTAGCGAGGCAATCCAGAGAATTGAGCATAGAACTGTAGACTGTTCTCTAGATTGCCACGTCGCTGCGCTCCTCGCAATGACGATCTCGCGTTTTCATTGACGATGAGCCTTAAACCCTAAATATTTAAAACATACCTTCTTTCCGTCTACCTCCTGAACACATTACCGAAAATGCAATCTATTTCATCATAAAGAACCTAAAAAACAATAAAAAAGGGTTGACGAAAGCCTGAGGAAGCGCTATATTCCAAAAATAATCGTTTAGGCATTGAATATAAATTCTTAAATGTATTTTTAATGAGTCGATTGCCTAAGGAGGTCAGCATGTCCACAGAGATTAACAGTATGAGCCCGCGAGAGGCGATGCGGTTAACTCCCCATTTTCAGCCTTCGCAAGTTGAAGATTTAGGCGCTGTTTATGAGCGTATCAGAAAATTGAGCACAGATGAAATTTTACGGCTCATTGCAGATAAAACCGTTCCATTAGAACAGCGTTATGTGGCAGGCCAATTATTGGCTTTAATTGGCGATCCGCGAATCAATCCTTTAAGCCCTGAGATGCTCAATATTCCAGAAAACGAAATCTTGATAGGGATTGCGGCTGAACAAGTGAAAACCGTGATACAGGACTATGCCGATGAAGAAGTGAAACCAGAGTGGATTGAAAAAGAAGTGCCACAATTTAAACTGCGGATCCCCGCATTTAGGATAGCAAAGTATTTAGTTACGCAGTATGAATATAAAATTTTTCTGAAAGACACACAGTATACTGAGCTGCCGAATGCCTGGGAATTTGGGATCTATCCCCCCGCTAAAGCCAATCATCCTGTCTATAGCCTTAAGGATTCCGCTGCCATCGCTTATACAGAATGGTTGTCTCAAAAGACGGGCCGTCATTTTAGATTGCCTACAGAATTTGAATGGGAATATGCGGCTTCAGGCTTGGCACATTCGCAATTTCCTTGGGGCGATGAAGATCAATTGGATATGGCCAACACTTTGGAAGCAGGTTTTTATGCTTCAACGCCTGTGGGAATATTTTTAGAGGGCGCTTCGTCCTTTGGTGTTTTAGATATGGCCGGTAATGTTGAAGAATATGTTCAGGATTTTTATGCGCCCTATCCTAGAGGACAATGGGTTAAAGATGATTTATCCACTGTGGGGCGGTATCGAATCACGCGCGGCGGTAGTTTTTCGCGGCATAGAGATTTGGCGAGAACAACGCGCCGTCATGGCTATTATGATCATCCGATTTATGTGTTTGGGTTTAGATTGGCTGAGACGATCTAAGATAAGAAATTCCGTCATTGCGAGCGTTAGCGTGGCAATCCAGAAAATTTACTGCACTGTGTTCGTAATGAGGGATCTCGCATCTTGAGGTGTAATGGGTATAGAGGAGACTAAAATGTCTGAGAAAAATATTGATGCATTTTGCATTACGAAAGATGAAAAAACAATTTATGCAGTGAATAAGTTGGGTGAAATATTAACGATAGAAGTGGATAATTTTAATGTTTTAAATAGAACGCAGATCCATTCTGGATCCGTGAATGTCATTGCCATTCATGATTCACAGCAATATCTTGCTACTCTAGGAAACGATGGCTACTTAGCGATTTGCAAAATCACAGACGATAATATTGAATGTCTGCATTTTATTAAGATCCGTCATCTTAAACCAGAATTCGATCACTATCGGCCAGGTCCCAGCACTTCTCAGGCTTTGGCTTTTCATCCCTCGCAGTTCAGATTAGCCTCCCGTGCTGGAACCGGTGGCATCTTTGAATTAACGTTCACAGAGAAAGATTATAAAATCTTACATTGTCATCGCTTACATGAACGCTATGATCCTTTTACCCTGCATTATACGGGTAATCAAGATGAGCTGTTATCCGGAAGCAATGCGATGGGTGGCATTGTGCTCTCAAGCAAGGGTAAAATTATTTATAAATGGCATAATGATAAAGCCATTCATTGGTTTGAACCTATAGAGCCAGGAGTGTATTTAGTGGCCAGTGATGCCATGCGTGTTTTACGTTTTGAACTCGATACCCGAAAAACACCTTTGCGTGGCCCAAAGATTTCCATCGATCATCTAGAGCATGTCAATTATAATAAGACCAGCCAAAAAGCGTATACCTCAGCTTTCGACCGTCGTGTGCTTGAGATTGATCCTAAGAGTTGTGAAATTATTCGGGAAGTTTGGAAAGCCCCTTTCAAATTACGTTGGATTTACAGTTTAAATCGTCAACCCGAAATCATGATCGTGCAATGCCGTAATGGAGGGTTGTATAAAATCAACAGCGATCAGGGGGAGGTGATTTCTGTACTCAAAGAAACCCCGGATGCACAATGGTCCATTGAAAGTTTTAATCATCAATGGTTTGTAGCCGGTGAAGGCCATTATTATAAAACTTATACGGCTTATGCAAAAGATAAAAAATGGGATATCACTCGATATCGTGTGCAGCAACATTCACTCACGGAAGATCAATACTCTTATAACAAACGGATCTGTTCTTCAGAGCAATTTATCGCCTTTGGTCGCGCCAATGGCGAGCTAATAGTTAAAACCAAAACAAATGAAGAATATCGATTTTCATTCAATTCAGCCATTAGGGATCTTTGTTTTGGGGAAAATCATAAACTTTATGTTTGTTGTGAAGAGGGCGGCCTATATGAAATTGATTTAATTCAACAAGAAAAAAAGCGGCTGTTTAAACTGGATGGGCCCATTTGGTCTTTGGCGGTCAATGAAAAATACCTTGCCTTTGCCGATCGCCGCGATTCTCTTTATCTTTATGAATTGGAAACTGGGCAAAGCCGGTTTTGGTTGGAGAATATGGGGTTTGCCAAGCGAATGAAATGGGTGAATGAGTCTTGTTTGTATTTTTCAGGAGGCTCTAGCTTACTCAAGGCTCAAATAGGATCGGATTCAAAAATTATTTTAGCCAATTTTCACAATACCGTGGAAGATTTTGTTTGGGATGCTAAGCGTCGATATCTGGTTATTTTATCTTATACTCGTTTTCTTTATCTATGCGATTATGAGACAGGAGCCATTTTACAAGAGCATGCCGATAGAGTGGACTATTCTAAAGGATTGCAATTTATTCCTCCAGAAAACAGGTTAACAAATTATGAGACAGACTTCATTACGGTGGGACGATCCGGAGTCCCTGAGTATCATCGAATTCATGACGACCGGATTATCAGTTATGGATTCATCATTTAAAAGGAGAGAGAAAATGTCAGACGATATTTTAGTACTTGCAGTGGACTAGTTTTTTAAAATCAACCGTTTTCGCTCTCAAGAGCTCGTGAGAGCGAAAACATTTATGAGATAATATTAAGACCAGTGAAAGCTCTCTTCGTGCAGTATTCTGCAGTACTGTCTGGGGAAAGTGGAAACTCCCCTCGCCCAGTACTCTGGGAGAGGGATTGGGGGAGAGGGTTAATTATTTTTGATAAGCTTTGAGCTTTGAGCTTTGAAAGAAATACGTTGTGGGAATTATGATGAATCCAATAAAGCGATATTTTCAATATTATGCAGGATTTCCTTCAAGGATCTATCGAAATCTTTGGGCGAATTTATTCTATTATTGGGGCGAGGCTATTCGTTATTTTCTGCCCTTGTATTTTATATCCTATAAACATTTGTCTTTGAGTGCTATGGCGGGTCTTTTTTCCATGCTAGGTTTAGGAGAAATCATAGGCAGTTATTGTGGAGGTCGATTTGGCGAGCATTATTCTATGCAAGCCATCAGTTTATTGGCCATCAGTTTAAGAATATTGTCTATAGCGGGTCTTATCTTTATGGCTTCTGATGAAGGTTTAAGCTTGTTATTAGCAGCTTATGGTTTTTCTACGGGCTGCTTTCGTACGGCCAATACGCTTTTTTTTCTTGAAGATGGTGATCAACACGATCTAAGCCGCTTGAATGGTTTACGGCGAATGATTTTAAATTTAGGGTTGGGGTTGGCTGGATTCATTGGCGGTGTATGTTTCAATTATGGGATTTTATTTTTATTATGGGTGTGCATAGGGTTTCAAGGGGTTTCATTCGTCCTTATTTTGATGGATGTGCAGACTCATAGCGTTGGAGTTCGAAGAATTAAAAAGATCTCAAAGGAAACTCCAGGCTCAATACGGTGTTTTTTTAAAAACCAGAATTTCATAAAAATAACCGGGGTATGCTTATTAATCAATTTTATATTTTTCCAATTGTACACGACTTACCCTTTATATCTCTATAAAAACTATGCTATGAGCCATTTTGCATATGGTGCAATCTTTTCATTTAATGCCATAGCCATCATTTTTATGGAAGTCCCTATTCTCTATCATTTGAAAAAGTATTCCCTTAAAAAAGTGGCTGCTCTAGGGGCTTTATTCATAGGTTTAGGGTTATTGATGCTGCCTTGGGCCTTTAATCTCATAGGGATTTATGTCTCAGTGATCTTGTGGACTCTTGGGGAAATATTATTCTTTTCTAATTTGCAGACGATGGCCTTAAACAGCGTTATTCCTGAGCAACAGGGGCGGGCTATGGGGATTTATCAAGCGATCACGGCGATTTCAAAAATATTGGCGCCTTCTCTAGGATTATTTCTTTATTCATTTCAAGCGGGTTTCTGGTTGTGGCTTTTATGCGGAATCATAGGTTCTTTGTGTTTTTTTATTCTTATCTTATCATCAATGAAGAAGCGAGATATACTTCTCGCAGCTGAAGACGTGAGATCCGTCATTGCGAACACAGTGAAGCAATCCAGTCAATAGCCTACAGTCCTGCGGTAAATTCAATGGGCGCATATTCCACAATACTATCCGGGGAAAGTGAAAACTCCCCTCGCCCAGTACTCTGGGAGAGGGGTTGAGGGAGAGGGCTTTATTGCATCACATCGCTGATTCTGCGATGTCTTTTTTCTTCTTTACTTCTTAAATCAGAAATTAATTCACCTAAGGCGAATAAAGATTGTCTGTTTCTGTTTTTAAAAGTACCGCCAATCTCAGTAACATGGTGTAGGTAATCAAAAGAAACCCAAGAAATTTCAAAAGAAGAGTAAATGGTTTCATCGATGGCTTCAGAACTGATCTGCACATTCACCTCATCACCGATCTGAATTTCATCGCTGACATTAGAATGAATGGAAAATTGCATCCCATGCAAAGAGAGATTATTGACGAAACAATAAAGATGACGATTGTTTCCCCATAATAGTTCGACGCAAATGGGTTCAATTTCTCTCACTGCAATACGCACTTCATGGCGTCGATTGAGAAATTGTAATTTATCCTCTAAGTTTACTGTTAAGATCCGCTCATCACCCAGACGAATATCACTTAATACAAAGGCTTGAAACTGTACGCTGCTGCCGATACTCGGTAAAGTTAAGAGTTGGACAGTTTGTTGGGCTAGAAGGGGTGCCTCAGCATCACCAATGATTTGTATTAACTCTATTGATTTATCTTCTGAGTTGATTTGATTGATCACCGCGCAGATTTCATGTTGATCCTCTATTTCAAAGGGTCGATGAACTCGGCTTAGACCGATAGGGGTTTGTTGCTCATAAGCATGGCTAATGATATGAGAAAGTCTTGCTTCTTCCATCATGATTCAGTTCCTCCGTGGTACTTCAATATTAGTTACAGGGATAGTGTAGTACAAAAATTGAGCTTATTCAAGTTGGGGTTTAGGCAAGGGCAAAGGTTTAAGCATATTTTCGGATTTTGGAGTGTTTACGCTCCATTTTCGCCGAATATTGAGCGTGAACACTCAATATTCGGTGAAAATGGAGTTTTAACAGGCAAACTCAGCAAAACGCATAAAACTATTTTTTTTATTGAAGTCAAATGGACAGCAACTCCCACATTACAAGATGCAAAACATCTGCAAACTTTTCTATCGGAATATGAAGGGGCAGCTAAAGGTTATATTGTCTGTCGTATTCCACGGAAAATGAAATTGAATAACAGTATTTAGGCTATCCCCTGGCAAGACATTTATACGCTGTTTGAAGAGCCCTCTCAAATCTCAGAGTAGCTGAAAGCTCCCCTCGCCCAGTATTCTGGAAGGGGTTGGGGGAGAGGGAAACGTACGAAATTTCTTAAAGATCTGCCTTTGAAGCAAAGAATTTCAGTGTAGCATTATTTGTTCATAAAATAACCTGTTGATCTCTCTTGCTTTTTGCTTTTTTTTGCGCCAAATCACCTATTTTGCCGCTGATTATCCAGATTGCAATTCAATGCGTATTGTCTTATCATAGCCCTAGTACATAGGATGTGTACGCTAAGGAAAACACGGGCGATTTAAGGACGAATGGTAAGACCTCATAAGGATTAGGGCAAGGAAAGGGTGGCTTTGGCTGCCCTTTCTTTTATGTGGGTAATCCATCAGAAGAGCGGGTAGGTTTCGTTGCAATGCAAGAGCAATATTTTTTTATTATTAGCAATGAGACAATAAAATGATACTTCATAATTTAGTAGAGTCTGGATTTGTTTTAGGCCTTTTTATCAATGCGGCATTGTTTATTCCTCAGATGATGCGGATTATAGCGAATAAAGATGCTAAAGAAGTCTCATTTATCACTTTTTTTGGATTTTGGATTATTCAACTCGCAACTGTATTACATGGCTTGATACGTAAAGATTATATTCTTGCGCTAGGAACAATCCCTAGTATGTTGACGTGCGCTGGTGTGATTGGATTAATATTGTACTACAGGGGTAAAGATAAGGTTTCGCGTGATTAATACTTAAGAGTACAATATGGAGGATTGATGGATGGATGCTAAAATTATTTCTGGAGTTTTATATGCGTCAGCTTTGTTTTTCAATGCTTCATTGTTTATTCCTCAAGCGTGGAGAATTTTTAAAGAAAGAAGGGCAGAAGACGCTGATTTGTTTACGTTCGGGGGATTCAATCTTATTCAGCTGCTTGGCTTTATTGATGGAATTTACAGTCAAGACTATGCGTTAATCATTGGTCAAGCCATTAGTTTCATAGCCTGTGGACTGGTGACAGTGCAATTGATTTTTTATAAAATAAAAGGGAATAAATTTATCCACGGAGAAAAATCATGATGCATTTTCCGGGGACAACTTTGGTCAAAGTAAATTTTCGTTGTAAAAACTATAGTAAAGAAGAGCTGATTAACAGTACCTGCATAATTCATATCAGTGTAGGTCAAGAGTATTCTGAAGGCGAAAAATTTTTAGCGACAATGGATTTAATTAATAAGACATTTAGATCTTGTAAAATTGTTGTCTGTGATACATTACAGCGACATTCTATTCAACTAGAGGACTCTAACATAAGTGCGGAAGAAGCATATAAAAAAGCTAAAAACTTTGGAAGTGAGTGGCTAGCTCGAAATGAAAGCGCGTATAAATACCTGAGTATAGATTACGATATCACAAGATGGGATGATTGGTTAAAGCATGAAAATTATAATCAATATTTTGTTGAGATTGTTGAATTGTATGAAAAAAATTTAGCCTATAGAAAATCTATAAATGAAACTGCATATAGATTTTTAAAACGGAAAAATTTTGTTGGGGATCAAAGAGCATTTGACCTCTGCCGAAAATACTTGCTTGAAGAATGTCCGGTTCTCATTCCTCTGTGGGCAACGACGCAATATTCTTTTGTTGTCTATCCTAGATTCAGAACGGCCGCTATGAAATCAACCTATGATCATTTCTTGGGGACCGAGAGTACTCTTCTCAGAGAAGTCGCATTGAAATTTAATCCAAGATCCAAACCTAAGCGAACCAGTTTCTTAGAATCCAAAAGTAGTACAAAAGAGGTTTTATATTCATGAGTAATAAATTTTTTCTTTTTGATATTATTGAAAAATTACCTGTTCATATCTATTGGAAAGATCAAAATGGTATTTTGCTGGGTTGTAATGGCAAAACTTTAGAAAGTTTTGGGCTGAAGTCAGAGAGTGAGTATATAGGAAAAACAGACTATAATCTGTTTTCAAAAAAACAAGCTGATGAACTGACCAAGCTCGATCGTGAAGTGATGAAAACCGGAAATACAATTATTGCTGAAGAAATATCAGATGTTTCAACTGGTATTCCTGCTTTATTCCTTTCTATCAAAACACCGCTAAAAAATAATGCTGAAGAAGTCTGTGGTATCATCGGTGTTTCTATAAATATAACGGATATTAAAAAAGATGAATTAAATGAATTATTTTTATTGAAATCTATTATTGCTTTAATGCCCGGTCATGTTTATTGGAAAGATAGGGCTGGAAATTATTTAGGATGCAATAATGAACAAGCTAGAGCTTTAGGATTAAGTTCACCCGACGAAATTAAACAAAAAAAGCCATACGATGATTTATCTCAAATGGACTCAGAACGATTAAGAGAAAATGATAGTGTTGTCTTTAACCAGGCCGAAACAATTACTCTGGAAGAGGCTGGAATTAGAGAAAATGGTGAAGAGGGAATCTTTTTAACTAAAAAAACACCCTTGTATGATGAGGCTGATAATGTTGTTGGACTTTTAGGTGTATCTTTTGATATTACGGAAAGAAAAAAAGCAGAAGAAGCAACGATAAAAGCCAAAGAAGCTGCCGAAGCCGCCAACATCCTAAAAACAGAATTCGTTCAAAACATGCAACATGATATTCGAACACCAGCCTCTGGAGTCTGGTCTTTATTAGAGACCATTGGGCAACAAGTCACTGATCCTAAAATGAAAGAAGTGTTCGATCTCTTAAGAAATTCGAGTAAACAGCTTTTAAAAATTTGTGATGATGTGGTTGATTTCGAAAATATTCAACATGGCGAAAGGCCGATCACCGAGAAAAAAATGGATATTCGAGAATTGGTCACGGGTATTTTTGATCTGAATAAACCCGCAGGCTTTAGCCGCGGATTAACTTTAAATTTAAAGGTGAGCGCTGATTTGCCGCTTCACATTATGAGTGATGAGTTTCGTTTAAGCCGTATTCTGATTAACCTTTTAGGTAATTCTATTAAATTTACCAACCAAGGCAGCGTGACTTTATCCCTTTATGCCAAGGAACATGAAGTAAAACGTTACAGTACTTTATGCATCGATATTATAGACACCGGCATTGGGATTGATCCTAGCAAAATAGGGTCTATTTTTGATAAGTTTACGCGAGGTGTTCCTTCAAATACTAATCTTTATCCGGGGACCGGGATAGGACTTTTTCTAGTGAAGAAATTTGTAGAAGATCTGGAAGGTGATTTAGATGTGGAAAGTGTATTAGGCCAAGGCTCACATTTTTCTGTGGCTATACCCTTTAAAACGCCCTTACTTGATTTGGGCATAAAGGGTATTGAATTGGATGAGACCTACACCTCTCCTGTGGATTCTCTATTGGAAGATTTACAATCCACTGCTATACCCAACGCTATGATGACTACGCAGGATCTTAAAAAACAAGGCATATTACAACGTTTCCCACATCAACTCTTATTCATCGAAGATGATAAAACCGCTTTATTTTCAACAGTTTCAATGTTATCTGAATTATTGGATTTTATTGATACCGCAGAAACGGTGGTTGAGGCCAAACGAAAGCTCAAAGAGAAAAAATACGATCTGGTGATTTCTGATTTGGGGCTGCCCGATGGTACAGGCATTGATATTGTGCATTTTGCAGAAATCGCTTCAGACTCATTGAACAAAGAGACGCCCTTTATTGCTCTAACTGCCCATATTGATGCCGCTAAACAGAGAGCGGCTCTAGATGCAGGGTTCTCAGATGTTGCGGCAAAACCGTTAACCCTAGAAAAAGGCAGCGTTTTTTTAAAAACCTATCCACTGGATGGGGCTGGTAAACAATCAGCGGATCTTGAGTTACCCGTGATTGATTTAAAACTGGGAATGCAGCGCATTGGCGCCAGCACACCCGATAAGGCCATTAAAGCTTTAGAAATCCTCACTTTTTCCTTAGCTGAAGAGATCCCTCGGCTGCAGGCGGCTGAACGTGAAAAAGACATCGAACAAGTACGATTTATCCTGCACAAACTGCGAGGCGGCTTATTCTATACAGGAACGCCTCGGCTTGAGAAAATAATCGATGAATTACAGGTTTCGGTTAAAATTCTGGAAGATCTCTCTTCTTTGCAAGATCAGTTTCAAATTGCTTATGAAGAAGTGCGACAATTTGAAGAGAGTTATCGAGATTTGATTAAGACGCGATAAACATTTTTTGATAAGCAGTTATTATTAGAGAATACTATATGGGAATAAAGAATGATACCTCTAATCAAGTTAAGTACTTTGATAAGATAATATCACTTTTACCTGGGCATATTTATTGGAAAGATCTGAATTGTAGATTTTTAGGATGCAATCTGCTGCAGGCGCAATCTGCTGGATTAACTTCTGTAGATGAAATTATTGGTAAGTCAGCTTACGATATTATTTTCGAAAATCAACTTGAAGAAAAGAGAAGAGAGCAAGCCGATGCCATTGATGCAATAGACAAAAAAGTAATTGCAACAGGGGAGCCCATAACTCTGGAAGAGCTGGTAGTATTACGGAATGGATCAGAAAGAATTTTTTTATCACAAAAAGTTCCTCTGAAAGATGGGCATAATAATATTACTGGCTTGTTAGGGATATCAATGGACATATCCACTCAAAAAAAATTAGAAAAAGAGTTGAATGCCGTCAACAAAAAAGCCGAAGCCGCCAACGCGGTCAAAACTGAATTTATTCAAAACATGCAACATGATATTCAAACTCCGGCAGCGGGGATTGGTATGGCAATCAGCGCTTTACTTGCCAAAGAGCTAAACCCAGAAGCCA
>VFKP01000038.1 GCA_009885495.1 Gammaproteobacteria bacterium
ACCGGATCAGTCAGAAAAATGAGATGCCTTCACTGGCTAGTTTGATCCAGAGCTCTGGAGCCTACAACGGTGGATAGGAGGATTTACCCTGGGATTTGAAAGGGATACGGATTTTTCTCATTAGGATTCGTGAGCTCCATAAGCTCTGAAGAAGTCGCTGCCATATTCATTCCTCGCATAATCATAATAATGCATAGAATAATACGCCTAGAATATTAAGGAAGTCTTAAAGCTTTTTGAGATCCAGAGGATTTCAACACTATGTTAAGTGTTTTTGAGATAAATTTAGCGTGTTCATGCTCCAAATTTGGGCTTTCCTGGAAAAGAGGCGCGAGCACTTACTTAAAATAATTTATTTTCACCGCCCATAGTCATCTGCTCAATCCAGTTTTTGAAATTGGGATCATCAATAGAATACCCCCCGCGCTCAGGTAAACTGCCCACAATAGTTTTTCGTTTAAGCGATCGAATTGTCGATTGTAACATTGATACCGATAATTCATCTATTCCCAGTTTCTGCGCCAAAGCTAAACGCTTAGCTTCACTGAAGAGCTCTTTTTCTCCTCTTGTGATGGTTTTCAGCAGTAATTGCTCTAGCACTGAAGAGTTGTCCCAGATTGTCGCGTATTCACGATCGTCAATGAGATCTTGTAGCAGCTGTTTTTCCGCTTGTTGCACTGTTAAATCCGGGTGTAAAGCAAGCCGCTCAACTAAAGAACGTATTAATTGCGGCACTCTATTCATTTTAAGAAATATCTTCCAGAGACTTTCTGCATCCAGATTGCGATGAGTTGCTCTGTGAAATATTGTAACCAGATGTTCAATGAAATCTCGCGGCATTTCTGGGAAAGGCAGATTCTGTCCAAAATGAAAGAAAGGAGCATCTGATTTAGAAAACATGCGCCGTAATCCTTCTTGAGAAGAGCCTGTGAAAATAACTTTAATAGAATCTTTATAGATATCGAGAACGGTTCGCAAAGCAGCTACAAAATATTTATTTTTCTCATCTAGGGCTAAAATTTGAACTTCATCTAACAGTAGTAACGTTTTATGTGGCTGTTTAGCCAAAGCCTGCATGATCTCTTTTAGAGTTGTCTTAGCCTCGTTGGGATCTCGAAACTCAAACCCTGCATGGACCCCTGAGATCCCAGCTTCAATTTTTTTAATGCGTTTCTGAAATTTTTCCCATTTCATCACTTTTGTTTCAATGGCAAACTCTACTAACGCCGAAGTAAAGACTTCTTTTGCATGAACACCCACATCCAGAAAACTGAAATAAAGCACCGGCCAATGATGCCGATGAGCCAATGGCCGCATATCTTTGAGCAAAAATTCTGTTTTTCCCATGCGCCTAGGTGCAAAAAATACAAGGGCACTCGACAACCCGCTTTCAAACATTCCCAGTACTTGCTTTGCCAATTCAGTTCTTGGATAGTGCCAGATATCACTCGTCATCATTTAACCTCTTCGATTAGACGGGATTAGTCTAACATAGTCTAATTAGACTATCAATGACTAATAAAGTCTAATCAGAAATGCAAAGAAAGCTTTCGCTTACCCCGTCGACCAAAATTCATCGATGGCCACAGCCTCTGGAGAATCTGTTGTGGGAACATTCACAATCAAAACCGTGATGATCAACCGTTTTGTCGTCACTTGGCTGGCACTCTCAAAAGTGAGTAATAGCGGCATTTGCACTTTCCAAGTATAACGCCCCATTAAAGCGCCCTGTTTTAAAATCACTGGCTGGCCGGAGACAATACCGGTCAAATTCAATTGTTGGCTCGTCACTTGTTTTAACAATTGACTGCTGTCTAAGATTTTACGAAAAGACGCAGCGCCTTCAGAGGTAAAGTTATGGCTTAATAGCGTATCGAAATTCTCTTGGTAATTTAAACCGTTAAAGGTATATGCTTGAGCCACTGAAGTTTCTGCCCAAGTCAGTAAAGCGTCATTCGGCAGAAGACGAGAGCTCTGAGCAGACAAAGACAGCCGCTGCAAATGTCCTTGACTGTCTACGCCTGTGAGTTGATAATATTCTGGCTCTATAGGAAATCTAATTCGCCAATAAATAACGGCCATTAAAAAAATTTCCAGCACCGTAACCGCGATTAAAGCCCGAAAGTAAATACTGTTTTTTCTATTAATGCGATTGGCCATAGGAAAACCGCCTAACTTGTCTGCTCAGCTAAAAATTGTTGAATGCCAATGCCTTCTAAACTGTCAAAATTCATTTGCCTGGCCACAGAGTCCACAATCGGAGAAGTCCGCACAATCGTTAAAATAACATTATAAGTATGAACAAAAGTGCGCGATTCACTCATCCAAGTCACCCGTAAAGGTACTTTGACTTTCCAAGAAAAGGTTCTACCTCCATTGACGGAAAGGATCTCTCGTTCTAAAACAGTCGGCGCCTGTAGCACATCGGCCGTAACCACAAAAAACCCCTGTAATACCGTTTGTAAGTTTAAAGACTCTTTTATCGCTTGTAAAAAATTCTGCCCCCCACTGGCCGTAAAATAAGTGTTTTTAGTTTGCTCTAATTGGGATTGATACTCTTGATAATTTAAAGTGAATAAAGCCTGTGAAGCTCTAGCAGACCAACCTAACACTTGTGCATCCGATAAACTGGGTGAAGTTAAAGGTTGAATTTCGACCAAGCCGCCTAAAATATTGGTTGCAAAATAACGCGGTGCGGGCCGAGCGCTGTAAAGATAAAAAATAATCAGCGCCATTAATAAGCACAATGCCACTAAAGCCAATACGGCCGCCATGAGAAAACGATAATTATCGCGATAATAATTATTACGCAAGCGAACCATTTCCAGCGCTGTTTTATGAGCCACTTTGACTTCCTGTTCTTCTGCATTTTTTGCCATAAAGCCTCCTTAAAAAAGTGCGGTTTATCGATTCAAATCCAAGCGATAATAAGTGATCTGTATGCGTCGATTCAGCTCTTGGCCATCCGCGCGATGATTATCAGCAATCGGAAAAGAACAGCCATATCCTATAGCATAGATGATCGGTGCTTTCACCCCCTGATTTTTAAGATAATCCGCTATATTCTGTGCTTGCTGCCTGGACAGGGCTACCGAGCGTAAGGGATCGCCACAATCATTGGTGTATCCTGCCACTTTAATCGTCTCAATATCCCATTTCTGAAGGTATTCAGTCACTAAATTAAGAATGGAATAGTATTGGCCATTTAAATTTGAAGAATCTTGGAAAAAGAAATCATCGGCCGGTAAAACCAACATGCCTTCTTGGCCCAGGTTGATCACCCCCACACCCGCTTCTTGTAACTTATCGCTGGTGCTTATATTTTGTCCATTGCCGATGTTATAACCAATGGCAGCGCCCAAAACAGATCCCACCACAGCCCCAACGCCAGCACCTTCGGCACCGCCAATCACGCCGCCCGTGATAGCTCCACCCACAGCACCAGAACCCGCCCCTATCAAGGTCCTCTGGTTTTGAGCAGATTTTGGGCTAGACGGCGCGCAAGCCGTTAAGATAAACAGCAACACTAAGCCACACAGACCGTATTCCAAATATCGTTTTAACATGCCCTAACGCCCTTTATTCATTCCAAGTCTCTATTTATACCGGAATTCCATTCTTTTGACAAATGGCATTGGCCATATGAGAGACCGTCCCGGCATAATAAGTGGAATTATTGTAAGCCTTCAACACATAAAAATTGGGAGTGGCCAATAATCCAGGCCCACCCTCCGGTAAAATTAAAGTTGCTGAACCATTGCCCGCAGGCAAAGCAGAACCATCCGCTAAGGTAACCCCCGCATTACGCCAATCGGAGAAACTATGCTGGCTGCCTTCACTAGTGTCCAACCCCAGATTACTGGGAACTTTAACCTCATAACCCCAAGCATCACCATTATGCCAACCATGTTGCGCTAAATAATTGGCAATCGAAGCAAATATATCGGGTAAACTGGTCCAAATATTTTTGCGACCATCGCCATCATAATCCACTGCATAATTCTGAAAACTAGAAGGCATAAATTGGGCTTGCCCTGAAGCACCCGCCCATTCTCCTTTGTAGTCTTGAACGCTGATATGTCCTTCATTGAGTACTCGCAAAGCAAACATCAATTGCTCTGTAAAATAATCGCTGCGTTCACTGCCATAAGCTAGGGTCGCTAAAGATCGGATGACGGGAAAACTTCCCATATAACGGCCATAGCTGGTTTCCATCCCCCAGATAGAGACGATCGCACAAGGAGAAACGCCATAATCGCGGGCGATCCGATTGAGTAAAGGCGCGTTTCGCTTATACTCCCGTACACCGAGTTTTATGCGATAATCATCGCCTCGCGAACTACGATACTGGAGAAAGCTCAGGCGTTTCTCGGGTTGTGTTCGTGAAAAAGCCAGCACACGGGGATCGGGTTTCAAGGAACTTAAGGTAGTATTCACCATCGAGGCTGAGATCCCTTCGGATAAAGCTTTTTGCTGTATTCCGGCAAGCCATTGATCCCAACTCATGCTTTGCGCTGGAATAGCGGCGAGAGCGAAAAGTGGTAACAGACAACCCCAAAGAAAAACAACGATCCTGATACGCGTCCATGACATTCTATTCTCCTTAAATTGCAAATTTTAGTATCGACTATTCCTTAGCTCCCCTCGCCCAGTACTCCGGGAGAGGGGTTGGGGGAGAGGGCAACATCTCAAAAAGTATAGACTATTCCTTTACGCGCGACACATATTCGCCCGTGCGTGTATCGACTTTAATCAATTCACCTTCTTGAATAAATAAAGGGATCTTCACCACGGCGCCCGTTTCCAAACGCGCCGGTTTAGTGCCACCCCCAGAAGTATCGCCGCGGATCCCCGGATCGGTTTCAACAATTTTTAAGACTACAAATATAGGAGGAGCAACGCTCAAAGGCTGGCCATTCCACAATATCATGGTGCACATGTCTTGTTCTTTAATCCAAGGCGTAGCCTCTTGCACGGCCACCGCTTCAGCAGAAAATTGCTCAAAACTGGCGGGCGACATAAAATGCCAATGCTGGCCATCACCATACAGATACTGAGCTTCCACTTCCACCACATCGGCACCTTCCAAGGTATCACCTGATTTCAAAGTTTTTTCAATGACACGCTGAGTTTTCAAATTACGAAATTTAGTGCGGACAAAAGCCTGACCTTTACCGGGTTTAACGAATTCGTTTTCCAAAATCGAATAAGGATCATTATCAATAATGACTTTAAGACCGGCTTTAAACTCATTGGTACTGTAAGTGCTCATTCTATCCTCTATTTATGGTACAATTGTTCCCTATTTTAGCGCTTTACCCGGGTATTTGCCAGAGCCTAGGGGGAAAAGAAGACCCTTTCCAACCCTTAGCGTCAATGAACGCCCCTCTGGCCTTCTAGCCTGGGCGAGAGATCTTAAACTCCCCTCGCCCAGTACTCTGGGAGAGGGGTTGGGGGAGAGGGCGAAAAATTGTTAGTCCCCTTACCCTGAAATTTAAAAAGAGACTCTCAATGAGCACACAAAAAGAACAAAATTGGCAATCTGCCCTACAAAACACCGTCACGAGCTTAGAAGAACTCTGTGCAATCATTCCTGCAGCACGCGCACAGGCCTCTGAATGGGCAAAGGACTCTTTCGCTCTAAAAGTAGGCCGGCGCTATCTGGCTAAAATCGACCCGAATGATCCCAACGACCCTTTGCTCTTACAAATTTTACCGCAAAAAACCGAAGAAAAAACGGTCGCCGGCTTTGTGGCCGATCCCCTAAACGAGCACCAATACAATCCCTTACCCGGCCTCATCCACAAATACCGCACTCGCGTACTCATCACTTTAACTGGTACTTGCGCCATTCATTGCCGTTATTGCTTTCGCCGTCATTTTGCCTATGATGAAAATCGCCCTGGAACGCCCGGTTTAGAGCGCATTTACGATTATTTGCGCCAACATCCCGAGATCAACGAAGTGATTCTAAGTGGGGGTGACCCTTTATTGGTCAGCGATGCTCTGTTGCAAAAAGTGACTCGCGAGCTTGCTTTAATTCCCAATATCCAACGTTTACGCATCCATACTCGCCTGTTGAGCACTCTACCCGAACGCATCACCCCCGAATTGATACAGGCCCTGTGCCAGACGCGTTTGAAAATTATCTTGGTGAGCCATTGTAATCATCCCCGAGAGCTCGATGATACCGTTGCCAAGCACTGCCGTAAACTGATTGAAAATGGCGTAACCCTTTTAAATCAAAGCGTTTTTTTAGCCGGCGTAAACGATGACGCACAAATCTTAGTCGCCTTAAGCGAAGCCTTATTTCAATGCCAAATCTTACCGTATTATCTTCATTCTCTAGACCCGGTGGCCGGCAGCGCTCATTTTGCTTTATCCTTCAGCAGGCAAAAAGAAATTTATGCCGCCATGCAAAAGCAATTACCGGGCTTTCTTTTGCCCCGTTGGGTCAAAGAAGTGCCAGGGGCTGAGCATAAAATGATTGTGGGATGCGAAGGGGGTTGATTTTAGTTGCGGAGAAGTTGTACAATAGGGTCCGGTTAAGAATAAAGACAATTTATAAAGAAGGTTTATCTATGTTGACTCCGAATAAAAAGTTGACTCCGAATAAAAGTTCTCGGTCTAGAAAATCAATAAGTAGCTCTTTAAGTAGTACTTTCTTCGATAAAAAGAACGAGCGCAGTGTAGTGCTCAGCATTCTTTCATCTGAATCTAATGCTTTCGATCTGAGCCATTTATTAAATAATGATTTTCAACTCATGATCAAATACGCGCTCTGTCAATTATTCACCTCTACACTCGCATGGGAAAAAGATAGCAAGGGCATATTGTCACTGGGCAGCTATGGCGAATTGCATATCAGACAAAGTCTTCCAAAAGCAGAGAACGAAAACAATGCTCTTCCTCAGAGCTCTTTCTCTTCAGATGAGCCCTTTGTTGAAATCTCTGACGCTGAAGTCTTAAAAAGTGGTTCCTCTTTTACCTTTTTTACCTTAACAACCCCATTTGAAATAATATTGAATATTAATTCTTCAGGCTATTTACAATCTTTCTCTGTGCATTTGGATTTAAATAATAATAACATCACTGAGACTGCTTTAAGGCATGAAGTGCAAATACCTCCCGATTCAAAAAGATCTTATTTTACAGGTCAACTCCATTCTGTTTTTAGTACTCTTAGAAAAGATCTTCAAAAAAGCCCACAAATGACCATCAAAAACATTATCCCCTTTTCAGGGGGGCTATACCCAGAACTCTTAAAAAGTCTATCTCAAGGGATTGTGCCTCTAGAACACGGAGTTTCCTTTCAAGAAGATTTATATGCGAACAGTCAAAGTGGTTCTGTCAGCGCAGACAAAGTTACAAAACTACTCCAAGAAAATCCAATGACCGCGTATCTGCTGATAGTCTATACTTATAATCTACTGCCTTTTCCTATTACAACGGCTGAGTTTTGCATCCCGAGTGCTGCTCAAGGCCCTACGCTACAGTATGCACATTATGCTTTAGATATAGAAGCATTCACTCAAAACCCCTATAACAAAACAAACCTCCTTAGCGATTGGCAAAATAAGGCTCTCGCGCACATTGATTTCACTTCTTTTGAAAAAATCAAAAAAATAAAAGCTCGAACATCTGAGAGCAACGGTAACTTATTCATCACTCCTCTCGTCGAACCGTTGTCTCCATCTAAATTAAATCAAGTCATTCTGAAAATAAATGATGTTTCTTTATCAAGATTTTTTGAAATTTATATTGTGGGGGCCGTTAAAGTCGAGCGTGGAAATGAGGATATTAAATACGTTTGGCTGGAAAGCATACATATCATAGACGTGGAATCTGGGGTTACTCATTACCAAAATATTGTTTCTGTAAAAAATGAAAATCTCGATCTGGCGCTTTGTGTTTTGCAAACTTTAGAAGCTTATATTAAAGGGTTCTGGGATCCTCTAAGAGAAAAAATTAAGGAAGATGAGCAACCTGAAAATTTACCGGAAATCAAAAGAGCATTCAAATTCTATTTATGCTTATTATTATTGTATGCAGATTATCGAGGCATTGATATTACACCCATTCGTAAAGTCAGTGGCACTTCTGTGTTTACAGATAAAGATGATTTTAACAAAGATTTTATTACAGCTTTTACCGAACTTTCTCAAAAGATCACAGAGCGTCCTTCTGATCGTTTGCTTCCTGCGGGTATTTTTTCTAGAAATCTATTGGCTAAACAAAATATTAAGGCTTTCTCGAACCTTTTACGCCTCATTAAGCAAAAATTCTTTTATACGATTCCAGTTTGGGGGGCTCAAATGAGCGCTTATGCTATCATTCAAGTCCTTGAGAAAAGCCAAGATTTCTTAACCGCTTTAGTACAGGTGAAACCAAATGCTCCTCAAAGCTCTCAACGCAACCTCTCTGAAGAAGAAATATCAGAAATACTGAAGATCTTAAGCCTCATGCAGGAAGATCCGCTCAAAAATCAATTAAACCTTTATCAATTGCAAACAACTCTCTCCGAAGATCTTAAAACATTTATTAAGGCTCTACGAAAGCTATCTCTCTATTTAGGTCAAGCCCAATTTAATAAAAACCCTACCGCTTTAGAGCTTATTCATGCCGCAGCTGCGTTTAATGATTATATCCACATTGTTTTGAATACCATCAAAGCTAAAGATGTTCTTTCAGATATCGCTGGGAGTTCACACCAAGGAAATGCATCCTCAGCTTTGTTGAAAACAAATGAATTATCTGAAGATGTTTTTGTAGCACCTGTGGGACAACCTCCTATTGACATCAGCAAAATGCGCTCTGGGCCAACCTAGTAGTATGCTAGCAAGGCTCATGTTAGAATACGTCTAAATTTTTGAATCTTAAGGACATCCCATGAACAAAAAAGGACTTTTACTCACATTATGTTTAGCCGCCCTTCTAGTCGGCGGTTCTGTGGTTTGGGCCAATGAAGACAATGGCAAACCCAAGTTGGTGCAATTGGTTTCAGAGTATCCCAGTCTAAACCAGGTAAATTATGCGGTATCGGCCGAACAATGGGTGAGCAGTGACACCGCTCGCGTGATTGTTGGCGTTAATGCCAATCTCAATAATGCGGCCTTAGATCATTTCCAAGAGAAAATGAATCAAAATCTCGCGAGCTTGGCTAAAGATGCATCTTGGCATCTGACTCAATTTGATCGCAATGAAGACAGCTCTGGTTTGGAACAAGTCACGGCCCAAGCCGAAGCCCGTATTCCCAATGCCAAGCTTGCGGGCTTGCGCGTTAAAGCCGAGAGTTTAAGCCAACCCGGCAGTAAATACCGCATCATCGATATCCAATATGGCCCCAGCGATGAGGATTTACAAACGGCCAAACAAGCGTTAAGAGCGCAAGTCTACAGCTCTATCGCTCGAGAAATTAAAACGCTTAATAAATTGTATTCAGGGCAGTTCTTTATCCATGAGATTCATTTCGACCCAGCACCGATCGCGCCTACGCCCACCGCTTACATGATGGCTCGCGCAGCAGGCCCTGCTGAATCCAGCGGCGGCAGCGTTCCCGTGAATCAAAAATTGGTGCTAGAAGCCCAGGTATTGTTAGCGTCTAAGGTGTAGGGAAGGACAGAAAAACTATAGAGGTGGGCGCCTAATATGAGATTTGCAATAAAACGCTTAGCCACTCACTGGGTTTATGGCGGATTTTTGGTTGGCTTAATTCTATTTTTACTGACCCCGATTTTTGTTACCGATCACTCAATCCTTGAAATATTGACTTATCTGGCTTTACCCACTTATATGATGCACCAATATGAAGAACATGATGCGGATCGCTTCCGGCTTTTTGTAAATACCTTGCTTGGACCTTCACATCGAGGCTTATCAATTTACGATGTTTTTATTGTGAATGTTATTTTTGTTTGGCTAACCCTGGGCATCGTGATTGATTTAACCCTAAGATTGGACCCGCAATGGTCTAGCGTAGCCGCCTGGTTACTTTTAGTCAATGCTGCTGTACATATTGCCCAGGCGATAGTCCTAAAACGCTATAACCCTGGATTGTTGACCGCGATTGTCTTATTTATCCCCTTAGGGATAGGCCTTATTGGAGAGGCTAATGCCACGCTGCTACAGCATCTTGCGGCAATAGGTTTTGTGGTTTTACTGCATCTTGGGATTGTGCTAAGAGCGCTTTAAGGCAAGGCGAAAACTCAGCCTTCAGTGGTTTAATTCATGATATAGAAGACAGGATCTGAAGCTTTGCCCACCTTGCTTTCAGCGCCAAAAACCGTTAAGATCTTGCTCCAATAGGCCTTATTTGAGGAGGAAAGACTGGAATGGAAATCAGTTCTGAGCAAAATTTAGACACAACCCTGAAGCCCTTGCTGCAGATCATGCATCATCTTAACCATCGCATTCTAGGGCAGGAAAATCTGGTCCAAAAATTATTGGTCGCCCTGATTTCAGATGGACATCTTTTAGTCGAAGGCGCACCGGGCCTAGCTAAAACCACAGCCATTAAAGCTTTGGCTGAATGCATCGAAGGCGATTTTCACCGTATCCAATTCACTCCCGATCTTCTCCCTGCGGATCTCACCGGCACAGACATCTATCGTCCTCAAACAGGCGAATTTGTATTTCAGCAAGGGCCTTTATTCCATAATGTAGTCTTGGCCGATGAAATCAATCGCGCGCCGGCTAAGGTGCAATCGGCATTATTAGAAGCCATGGGCGAACGCCAAATCACCATCGGTCGCAATACTTATATCTTGCCGCCCCTGTTTATGGTGATGGCCACACAAAATCCCATCGAACACGAGGGCACTTATCCCCTGCCTGAAGCGCAATTGGATCGATTTTTGTTTTACACTAAAATTGATTATCCCGATGCAGCAACCGAACACGCTATTTTAAATTTAAATCATCGTTGCAGTATTGAAAATAATATCGAGCCACGACATTTAAAACCCATTACTTCAGCCGCCACTATTTTTAAAGCCCGTCAAGCGGTACTGCAAGTCCATTTGTCTAAACCTTTAGAAGAATACATCGTGCAATTGATTATGGCCAGCCGACAACCTAAAGCGTATTCGGCACAATTGGCGCAATGGATCCGTTTTGGTGCCAGCCCGCGCGCCACCATTGGCTTGGCACGCGCTGCACGCGCAGTTGCTTTTTTGAAAGGCCGTGATTTTGTGATCCCTCAAGACATTCATTCCATCGCTTATGATGTGTTAAGGCATCGCATCCTACTCAGTTACGAAGCCCTGGCTCAAGGCATCGACAGCGATCGCATTGTCCATCAATTGCTGAACTGGGTTGCGGTTCCCTAGAGGCGAGAATGAAAACGGTAGCGCCCCCCAAACCCTGCAACGGGATCAACATTGATCTAGATGCTTTAATTGCTTTACGCGATGAAGCACAGAGTTTGCTCTGGCGCTCGCCGCGTTCGGCACGAGCTCATCGTCAGGGATCTCAGGGTTCTCGCCAACAAGGCCGCGGCATTGATTTTGCCGAAACACGCATGTATCAAGCCGGTGATGATATTCGTCATATCGATTGGCATGCCACCTTACGCACACAACATACCCACACTAAATTATTTCATGAAGAAAAAGAGCGCCCTATTTGGCTTTTAGTCGATCACAATCCCAGTATGTATTTTGCAACGCGCAAAGCTTTTAAATCAGTGATCGCCGCACGCGCAGCGGCACTCTGCGCCTGGGCCTTTTCCGCTGCAGGAGAACGTGTAGGCGGTATGGTGTTCTCAGGGCAACAACACTTTTGTATCCCTCCTAAAGATCGCTTACACGCGCTATTACCCTTTTTAAAACAATTAGCCGATTCCAGTCAAAAACCAGCCGCGGCTAAAAACGCTAAAAGTTTATCTATCGCCCTAGATCAATTATTACGGCGCAATCCTCATGGCGGCTTGATCCTTATTTTCAGTGATTTCTGGCAAGGACCTTCGGATTTAACGCGTTCCTTACGCGCTTTAGCGCAAAAGAACACTTGCATCGCTATTTGTATTCACGATCCTTTAGAATACGCTTTACCCGAAGCCGGTTATTATGCCGTTTCCGATGGTACAGACACAGAGACTTTGAATTGCTATCATCGTGAATTAAAGCAACAGTATCAAAGCCAAGCCGAGCAACGTCAGCAGCATTTGCACAAAACATTGCAAAGCTTAAATATTCAGACTCTGGAAATTTCAACGCAGGATGATCTCATCCAAAGCTTGAAAACAATTTTTATTTAGGATAAATGAGGTTATCGATAAACATGGATTTAAATCAAACTTCGCTGTCACAATTACGTGATATTCATATGCCGGGATCTATTTCCGTATGGCCAATCGCTTTGGCTTGGTATGCCGTCTTTATCTTAGCACTGGCCGCGAGTTTTTATGCTTTTTATCGTTATCAGCTCTATCGAAAAAAACAAATGCGCAAAAAGAACGTATTATCTCATATTGATCGTTTACGACATGAATTATGCCTTGAGGAACATTATCCCCTGGTCTATCAAGAATTATCAACTTTACTACGACGCATTGCTTTGTTTACGCATGCTCGTCCCGATGTCGCTCATTTAACCGGAGAAGCATGGTTGTCTTTTTTAGATCAACAATGTCAGACCCATTTATTTACGCGCGATATTGGCCGCTTGCTGTTAAGCGCGCCTTATTTTCCCGATAATACTCCTGTGGCCGATCCTAAACCCTTATTAACGCTCACTGAAGAATGGGTCAAACGCTGTGTTTAATTTTTCTGCGCCTTGGATTTTCTTAAGCCTGCCCTTACCTCTACTGGTTTGGTTTTTAAGCCCTGCCGTTAAAACAGCCCAAGATCAAGCGTTATATCTGCCTTTCTTTCAGCAGGTCAAATTTTTATTTCACAAGACTCGTTCTCTTCAGCATCAATGGCGACCTTTTATTTTAGCGGGTTTTATCTGGGTATTGTTAGTCTTTGCTGCTGCTGGCCCGACTTGGCTAGGAGATCCCATTGCCCTACCCCAAGAAGCGCGTAGTTTAATGCTCGCTGTAGATATTTCTGGCAGTATGCAAATTCCCGATATGTCCTTAGGAGGACAAAACATTTCACGCCTAGAAGCCGTGCAGGCTTTAGGGCAACATTTTATTCAACAACGCCAAGGCGATCGCTTGGGCTTGATTTTATTTGGCAGCAAAGCTTATTTACAAACACCCCTTACTTTCGATCACAACACTGTCGATGCCATGTTGCAAGACAGCAGTGTGGGGTTAGCAGGTGAACTCACCGCTTTGGGTGATGCCCTGGGTTTGGCAGTGAAACATCTGAAAGATCTGCCCGCACAAAATCGCGTGTTGATTCTCTTAACCGATGGTGCTTCTAACAGTGGTCATTTGAGCCCTACCGATGCTGCAGAATTAGCCGCACAGTATAAAATTAAAATATACACCATTGGCTTTGGCGCCAGTAGTTTGACAGTGCCTGGATTTTTAGGCCCTCGCACCATCAATCCTTCGGCCGATCTCGATGAGTCTAGCTTAAAAGCCATCGCGGATAAAACCGGCGGTGAATATTTCAGGGCTAAAGACACCGGCAGTTTAAATGCGATTTATCAACAGTTGAATCAATTGGAACCCGTTGAACAAAATAAAATTCAATACCGTCCACAGACCGCTTTATATCCCTGGCCACTGGGCACTGCTTTTTTAATTGCCTTTGCGATCTTATTACAGCGCGCTTTTCCGCAATTAAAATTTAAATCGCACAAAACGACCGCGCTCAATGAGGAGAGTGTCTAATGGATTTTTTATTCCTTCATTGGCTCCGCCCCGCTTGGTTATTGGCTTTATTTCCTGTCTTAGCTTTGTTACTTCCTTTAAGTTTGTCGGCCTTGGGACAGAATCCTTGGCGTAAAGTCTGCGACCCTCATTTATTACCCCATCTATTAATGGCCAATCAAACTTCAAGCCGAAAGTCTCCTAAAATTTTGATTCTGATCGGTTTTTTACTGTGCATCATTGCTCTGGCAGGCCCCAGTGTTCAAAGCCTTAAAGTCCCCGTATTCAAACTCAATACGGCCCGAGTCATCGTTTTTGATTTATCCAATGCACAATCGGCTACGGACATCAAACCCAATCGCTTGACGCGTGCTCGCTTCAAGGCTTTAGATCTGTTAAATGCGTTACAAGAAGGGCAAACCGGGTTGCTGGCTTTTAGTCAATATCCGTTTGTGGTTTCTCCTTTAACTGCAGACACTCAAACCTTAGTCAATCAAATTCCAGAACTCTCGCCAGAGATCATGCCCACTCAAGGCTATGATTTAAGTGCCGCTCTTTTAAAAGCGAAAACCTTGATACAAGCCGGTGGCGCTAAACGAGGCGATATCGTGGTTTTTACCGCGCAATCACCGCATCCCAAAGATCTGGATACGGCTAAAACCTTAGCAAAACAAGGCTTTCGCATCGATGTATTGCCCATTGGCAGCAGCGCACAAAGCAGTATTCGGGCGGCTGATGGTTCCTTGTTAAAAGACAGTTCTGGAAACATTATTGTCACACAATGGGATCCGGCGGCATTATCCGCCTTGGCCCGTGCCGGCCATGGACAACTCTGGTCTTTGGATACACCCATCAGCCAGATGGTTTCTATTTTAAATCCCCATAACGCACAGCAAAGCCGTGATTCCTCTCAAGCACAAACTCGCTTATGGGTAGACCAAGGCTATTATCTCATTTGGCTCTTACTGATTTTAGTTTTAGGCGCTTTTCGCAAAGGCCGTTTACAGGAGTTATTCAAATAATGCGCGCGATTTTAACCCTGATATTATTAATCACCTTGCATTCGGCTCAGGCGTTTTCCTGGGATGCGGTATGGAAAAATGCCGATGAGCAAGGTTATCAAGCGCTACAGCAGGGCAACCCTGAATTGGCAGCACAACTTTTTAAAACGCCCGCATGGCAAGGCAGCGCCTATTATCGCATGGGCCATTATGATCAAGCCTTAGCCGCTTTTCAAAAAGGCTATGATGCCACTGCATTTTACAATCAAGGCAATGCTTTAGCCCAATTGGGCAAATATAAAGAAGCGATTGCCGCTTATGATCGTGCTTTAACCTTAAATACTCAGTTTGAAGATGCACGTTTCAATCGTGAATTGTTGAAAAAGTTATTGCAAAAATCAAGTTCTACAGTTGCTCGTAATAATCCACCGCCGTTTAAGAATCACCCTTCTGACACTGAGAATAAACCTCAAAATAATTCCGAATCGTCTTCGGATGGATCTTCCCCTTCTGCTCAGACTCCTGCTTCTACACAGCCTAAAGATAAGACAAACCCTACACCCTCTTCAGATCAGCAGACAGCTCCAGCACCTGCTCAGAATCCCAGCGATTCTAAATCCAGCACTTCACAGACTTTAAGTTATCAGGCTCAACAACAGCAGCAAGCCTTAGACAATATTCCTGATGATTCTTCAAGCTTATTACAAAGAAAGTTCGCGCGCGATTATGAACGCCAAACACAAGGGGAAAATTAAATGAGTTTCAAGAAGTTTTCGGTTTTAAGTTTAATTTTATTCAGCAGTTTCGCCTGGGCCGATCCTACTGCCAGCATTGATCGCAGCCAAATGACGCTTAATGACAGCTTAACGTTTCAAATTGTCGATGACAATGCCGATGCTGATAATCCAAATTTTTCGGCTTTAAATCAAGATTTTAATATTTTATCCACTTCTACGAATGCAGAGATCCAAGTGAATAATGGCAAAACCACGCAAAGGAAAGTATGGACTCTCATTTTATCTCCCAAACACAGTGGAAGCTTGATTTTACCGGCGTTAAAACTAGGCGCCTCCAGCACTGAACCTTTAACGCTGCTCGTCAGCGATGCTGCTAGCCAGAATCCAAGCACAGCAGCTCCATCAGCTGAATCCATTTTCATGCAGACTTCTTTTACGCCTAGCAGTATCTATGAAGGTCAGGCAGGTCTTTACACCGTTAAAATTTTTTATAAAACCGCCGTGCGCGAACCCACTTTAAGCTTGCCTGAGATGAATGATGTTAAACTGATCCATGTGGGTAAGGATGTAAACCATGATGAGCGTTTTCAGGATCAGGCTTATCAGGTGTTAGAACAACATTATGCCTTTATCGCCCAGAAAGATGGTGTTTTCGATCTTAAAAGCCCTGTTCTGCAAGGCTTTAAATTAAATCTCAACGCTTCCGAACAAGCGTCTAATCCTTGGCAAGCCTTCCAAATTTCTGCGCCCAGTCTCTCGGTTAAGGTCAATACCATTCCAGGAATGGCTAAATCTTCTTGGTGGTTACCCAGTACTCAAATCAGTTTAAATGACAGTTGGTCTGAACACCCTCCCCAATTTAAAGCAGGTGTGCCGATCACTCGCACCTTAACTTTGAAAGCACAAAATTTAACGGCAGAACAATTGCCCGCCATTGGACCTACACAAAATTCTGGTTTTCAACTCTATCCCGATAAACCCATTTTAGAAACCAATAGCAATGGTTTCCAATTAGAAGCTTCTCGCGTCGAAAAAATAGCTTATTTGCCTAATGCACAGGGGCAGGTGACTATCCCCGGCATCCAGATTGATTGGTGGAACACCGATAGCAATAGCCCAGAGCAAATCAGTTTACCCGAATATTCTTTCACGGTGGCAAAGGGTAATGGCTCGACAATGATCGAGGCGCCCACTCATTTGCAACCTTTAGCCTTACAAAACAATCAAAGTGATTTGATCAATCAAGAACCTATTTCTTGGCGCCAAAATCCTTTTTTCATTCTCAGTATAATCTTAGCGGCAACCTGGATTGGCACTTTATACTTATGGTTACGAAAAAAACCGGTTTATAAAACCCAAAGACCTGCAGCCCAAGATGAAGAAGTGCACAGCTTGCGTAAACTGCGTGCCGATCTCAAACTGGCCTGCTCACAGAATAATGCTATTGATGCTAAAATGAGTTTATTGGCCATGGGTAAAATTTTATGGCCTTATGAAACCCTGCTTTCCGTGGGTGATTTAACTGAACATTTTAAATTAGATCGCAGCAAAGTTTTGTTACACGAACTAGAATCAGTGCTCTATAAAGAAAGCAGCGAATGGCATGGCACTGAGTTATGGAAAATGTTAGAGCAAGAGTTTCAGCAAAAGGCTAAAGACACCAAAGACCCGACGGAAGTGCTGCCGCGCTTGTATTTAGGGGAAAAACCATGAGTCAAAAGCTACTCATCATTACAGGGGCCAGCCAAGGGATCGGCGAAAAAACAGCAGAGCGGTTTTTAAAAGAAGACTATGCCGTGATCAATCTATCACGTAAACCTTTAAACTTAAAGGGCATTGAGAATTTAAAATTGGATTTGATCCATGAAGACGAATCCTTAATACACAATCGCCTCTTAACCCGCATTTCAGAAAAACAAAACATCACGCTCGTGCACAATGCCAGTGTTTGTTATAACGATAGCATTGAAACTTTTAGCGCTGAACATTGGCAAGAGACTTTCAAATTGAATGTCAGCATTCCAGCGCTGTTAACACAATGGCTGTTACCGTATATGTTGGCACCTTCTGCGATTATTTTTGTAGGCTCAACTTTGTCTGAGAAAGCTGTGCCTAATACAGCTTCTTATACCGCCAGCAAACATGCCGTGATCGGTTTGATGCGTTCAGTCTGCCAAGACCTAGCAGGGCGCGGCATTCACACCGCTTGTGTTTGCCCAGGGATCACTGATACCGCTATGTTACATCAACGCGTCGATCATAATTTAAAAACACTAGAATATTTAGCGCAGATCCAAAGCCATGGCCGTTTAATTGAACCTTCTGAAATTGCCGAAGCTATTTTTGTCTCCGCCACTCATCCCATCTTTAATGGCGCGGTTTTACACGCCAATGCTGGGCAGATTGAGCGTTAGGGATACTTAACCTTTGTAGAAAACACGCTCCTCCTGTGTGTTTTTAAGCGTATTAGGGTGTAATTTTATGTAAAATGGCGGTTTAACGGACAAAATGCAATGCAAAATGTCAATAACTTCGACAGATTACTTAATTTAAACCTATAGCCGTTACACTTGAAGATGCGAGATCCGTCATTGCGAACGGAGTGAAGCAATTGTGAACAGCCCACGATCCCGCAGTCAATTCTCTGGATCCACGCTAGCGCTCGCAATGACGGAGACCTTGTTTTAATGATCTATTAAAATTTACAGTCATGAGATCATTTCATGATCTTAAATCTCGCATCTTGAGGTGCGAGAAGTATAGAATAGAGCAATATCACGAGCAAATAAAGATCATCCCGTTTGAGAAAGCATTGTTTCAATTATTGGAAATTTTACAGTAATTGAAGTTGATAGTATAAACATTATCACTCGCTTCATTCCTGGCTTGTATTTAGGTTTAAAAAGGGCAACTTTTTTGTGAAGTGAAAGCTTGAGGCTCTTGATTTTCCGATCTCAAAATAGCGTTTCTCATACCTTGAACAACTGGACTTTGATTGATAAAATTAAAAAATGCAGATTGGGCTCTTTTATTAGGTACACGATTTTTTTGTGATGAAACTCTGAGTTCACTTGCCTGTTCTACAGCTTCACAGGTTAGCGCGGCAGACGCTAATTTTTGGCCAACCTCTAAAAATTCAGGCCGTTCAACTGAATTTTGAGAACCCATTTTTTGGATCACTCGAATCGCTTGCTGGGTCGATTCATCCAAGAATCGATTTTCTCTAACGGTTAGCGATGCTAATAATATTGTTTGTCTAGCCTCTAAGTTTTTTTCCATGTTTTCAAAACAGAAGGGTTGAGCGGATCTGTTAGCATCACCAATTCCCGATTTAATTTTATGCTGAAAAACATCTGTTTCACCTAAAATTTGTGCCAACACCGAACTCAAAGAATAAACAGCACCTTTTTCAGATCTCCAATCTTCATCCCCTGGAGATATCGTTTTCCATGAACAATCGCTAGTATCGCCAAAATCAATAATATGACAGTCCACCACTATTTTACCTTGAGCATCGCATTTAAGATCTAACAAAATATTTTCAGATTTAACATCACTATGTTGAAGATGCTTACTGTAAAATTCAAAATAAGTCTGTGCCACCTGCGCCGCCACCTTTAAACGCTCACTTAAGCTTAAGTCTTTTAAACCAGGATGTAGCTCGCCTTTGACATTGGCAATGGGTTGCCCGGGTAAAAGCGGCATAATCATCATTGGAGTCGAAGCCGAATCCTTCTGACCTTCCTCTGTCGCTTGTGGATAAAATGCTGTTTCTGAATAAAGTTTTTTGACCGTTTCAGCTTCAAGTTCTTTATTCTGCAATTTTTTGCGATCGCTAAATACTTTCACCGCCAAAGGTTTAGCAGGATCGTAATCACCATTGGGCAATATTTCAAAAGCAGGGTAAACACAGCCTTTAGCGCCACTGCCCAAAGGGTGTGCCTTATCAACGGCAATACTTTTATCGCCGCATTGATAAAGACAATACTCTGCTACTGAGGCTTGGCCTCTATTTTTACTCATTTTTTACCTTCGCAATTTATAATTATTAAGCTATCACTTTGGATAGCTCAAAGAGTATACCATTTTAACCTTAAGCTAATATTAAAGAACCATGCTTTTTTAAGATTTTTTGCCGAATTGGGCTTGATTTCAAGCTTTATTTCTTGATAAACTGGGCTTGTCTTTAGCTTTTAAGCAGGGATACGCCCATGTTCAGCACTTACAGGACTGTTTTAGCCCTCCGCTAAGGCGGAACATATTCTTTCATTTCAATTAATGTTCAGCAGAATGCGAATGGACAATATGTTGCCCATGTTTCCACTCAACTGGCTGAAAAACTTGCTCTTTATACGGCAAACGCTTTAGGCCCCTTAAACGCTATATTTCGAGCTCTGGATGAGATCTGTGTCGAGTTCAAACCTGAATTCATCAATTTTGAAGTGCACAGTATTTCACACCGCAGCGATGCTCAGGCCGAAGCACATATCAGCCTGCAGCATCAAGATCGGATTTATCTGGGGCATGCACGAGATCCGGATATCTTAATGGCCGCAGATGGCCGCAGCTCGAGCCTATATTTCAGCCATCAATAAAATTTTAACCGCTTTTAAAAATGAGGTAATTTATGTATAAAGCTTTAGGTCAGGATTCGGGATGGATCTGGATTAATGGTGAGTTTGTTCCCTGGCAAGAAGCTAAAATACATGTGCTCTCACACACCTTGCATTATGGCAGTGGCGTTTTTGAAGGTGAGCGGGCTTATAACGGAAAAATTTTTAAAATGACCGAACATCATCAAAGATTGCATGATTCGGCGGCGATGTTAGGGTTTGAAATTCCCTATACTGTGGCCGAGATCAATGAAATTGCTCTGGAATTATTGGCTCGTAACCATCTAAAAGACGCTTACATTCGCCCTGTGGCCTGGCATGGCCCAGAAAGTTTAAGCGTCGCTTCTTACAAAAATTCGGTGAATCTTGCCTTGGCGTCTTGGCAATGGACTTCTTATTTTCCTAAAGAGGTGTTGGGTGTAAAATTGGCTTGGGCCGATTGGGTGCGCCCAGCACCCAATATGGCCCCCGTACATGCTAAAGCCAATGGGCAATACATCAGCGCCACACTCAGTAAAAACAAGGCTGAAAAAGAGGGTTTTCACGATGCTTTGATGTTAGATTATCGCGGTTATATTGCAGAATGCACGGGTGCTAATATTTTCATTGCCAAAGATCAGACGGTGTATACACCGATTGCCGATTGTTTCCTAAATGGCATCACCCGACAAACGGTGATGCAACTTTTAAAAGAGAAAGGTTTTAAGATCATTGAAAAGCATCTCATGCCCGAAGAAATCAAAAACGCCGAAGAAATTTTCATCACGGGTTCTGCAGTAGAAGTGCAATCAGTGATTCAAATCGGCGAACAGCATTTTCCTCTAGGCGCCATTGCTGGGGAAATGAAAACAGCCTATGGTCAATTGGTACGGGAGTAAAATGATGTCTAAAACGTAACTACTTGTGCCTCTTTTCCAGAAAAGCCCATATTTGGCGCATCTTACACGTAAAATTCATCAAAAAAATGCTCATTAACGCCCCTGTTAACTCCGCTTTTTTCGTTGAATTTTACGTATAACCTGCATCCAAATCTGTGCTTTTTCGTACCCTCCCTCAGGGAGGGAGTAGTTACTCTAAAACATTATATGATAAAATTTGGGATCAACATCTCATTCAAAATTTTGAAGATGGCACCGCTTAGATCTACATCGACAGACATTTGGTGCATGAGGTCACCAGTCCGCAAGCCTTTGAAGGTTTACATTTAAACCAACGAAAGCGACATCAAGCGAAAAGCATTTTAGCGACGGCTGATCATAATGTGCCGACTTTGGATCAAAAAAACGGGATCAGCGATCCGGAGTCTAAATTACAGGTCGATACCCTCGATGAAAATTGTCGTAAATATGATTTGAATTATTTCCCCTTGGGCGATCCACGACAAGGCATTGTGCACATCGCTTTTCAATTGGCCAAAAAACAGAAATAGCCCAGAGGATCCAAAAGGCTGTCGACCGCTGCCTAAAGGCAGGCTATCGTACTGCCGATATCGATGCCCCAGGCATGCAACGCGTTTCAACTGAAGAAATGGGTGCGCAGATCTTGAAGAAATTGTCTTCGTCATTGCGAACGTCTGAAGCAATTGAATTAACCACGGTTCTTTCTTCGTCATTGCGAACACAGTGAAGCAATCCAATGAATTAACCACAGTGCTGTGGATATTCTCTGGATTGCCACTATACAAGTTAAGCTCACCTTCAACGAGAACCGGAAGGCCCTGCCAGTGATCCGGGTTCTACCATTTTCTCTTTTCCTTTCCATTTTCCAGCACTTTGCTCTGGGATTTCACTGAGTCGGCGCTGGCTAAATATAAAATCCACTATTGCAATAGGAGAAAGTTCAGCATGCACAATTTGATTGCGCAGCGGTTTAACCTCAGTATCAATCATTTTCAAGATAGCGGGTGGGATCATCCTTGAGAACCCAGCTTCTTTCAAAACTTTTGATAATTCAACCACTGCTATCATCAAAAATTCTATCCGATCGGTTTGATTACCTAAACTCCCCCAAAACTGTATTTTTTCTTTTGCAGTTTGTGGGATCTTACTTTTGTTAGCCGACTGATTTAACTCTTGCATCATAAACAGAATATCATTTTTCCTTTTATCTGCTTCCTCAGCCGATAATCGTAATTGTACTAAATTGGATTGTAGCGCCCCTTTTGAGTCCGAAATTAAATCTGGATTAAAAACTCTAACGGAATTTTCCATATCCCAATCTAAAGTGCTTAATTGAGCTTCTACTTTCTCTATAAAATCACAGAATTCTGGCTGCATACATTGACGCAAAATATAGATCCGTAAAGGCATCAGCGATTTCCCTCTTTCTATTTTAGAAGATTGATTTTTAATGATTTTATGATATTCATGCAATTCAGTTAAAAACTTACTGATGTACATATAAGCTCTTAAATGTCGCACTTCATTTCCCATCGCTTTATTTTTACCCTTTTGAGCTATCATTTGACCCGCAGCATTTTCTTTGAGCATGCTTAAATAAACTATCGCCTGATTTAAATGATCTTTAGCTGTCTGCTCTTGTCGGTCATTTGAAAAGAAAGTAGGCGTGATAGGATCAAGCCATCTTCGTTTAACTGTTGAGCTAGAGCCAGAACTTGAAGAAGCCTCTGAACTCGAAGCTGCGATAACAATTGGCTTTTTCTTTACTGAGCTACAGGGTTCTCGCCGCAATACCTTTTCCTGCTTATCTTTTTTCTTTTTAGGAGAACCCGATTGTGCTGATCCCTGAGATTTTTCTTGATTCGTTTTTGGAGAAAACTTATTTTTAAAAATATCTTCGCTCGGCAATTGATTCGTTATAATCTTCCGGCCTTGCAAAAAAACATCCACTCCAAGATCTCTGTATAAATCTTGATAAACACATTCCATAAAATCTTCTCGTGATATTTTTTGAGTATCGGCATTTTCTGGAAAACTCACTGTAACACCAAAGCCATGCTCTTGGCCCTGCGTTAAGCTGATTAAGCGGAGTTGAGCAGGACTGTATCGCTCCTTTAGCTGAGTGAAAATATTGACGATGTTCCGATAGTACTGAAAGTCAATAGGAATATTTAAGAAAATCTCAGGTTTTAAAGTACCTAGAATTTTAAGCGATCGATCTTCTAAGAAAATACTGGTGTTGGGCAAAGAAGTGATTGTTAAATAATAATGACGCAATAAATGCATCATAGAGAAAACCTCAATAGTGGTTTGAAATATCGGAACAGAGTTTTCTTCTGAAAATCTGAGTACAAACCCCTGTTTAGAGCCTTGGGAATATTCTTCCCAAATGAATTCACGGCTAAAAATTTTTGTTTTCTTATTTAGCCGATCTATCCCTGAAATTAATTTACTGGGCTTGCTTGGAATATCCTGAAAATATAGGACATCGGGTACAGGGCGTTGAATTGCAACCATAGGCTTTTTTGAATCCTGTACAACGCCGGGTCTGATCGGGGGGAGATCTTCTTTACCTTTTTGTGGTCTATTCCTGAAAAGGGTAAATTGGTATACACTATACAAAAGTACTAAAACGGCACTTATGCCGCCTAGAAAACTAAGATTTGAATCTTCGCTACCATCAGTTTTAAGATTTAACCTATGGTCGATATATTCATAATCTCCTTCGCCTATCAGAGCAAAACTTAAAGAGAAATGATCTAACATAATATTTTTAAGTGCTCTGCTGAATGCTGTTTCAGTGGATACTTTAGTTTCTTTCAATTCCAAAAAGCTTTCGATACAGTGCTGATAAGCGCCATAAAGCTTATATAAACATCGATTACGCTCGACGGGCAAAGCCTCCATAAACTCTTTAACTCTGTTTTCTAAGGCAATGATCGTCGATAGAGGCTGTAAAGCTTTTTTAAATTCGCGAGTCGCTAAAGCCTCATCCCCTTGTAACGAGATTAAATATTGATGAACACGCAAGATAGCAATACGCCAATGGTCCTTTGAAAATTCTTCTTGACTATTTTCTCTAACCCAGCTTCTAAGCTCCAGTAGAAAACCAGGCTCAGCTGAAAAAAGACCTAAAACTCGCTCATCGAGTGCCTGCTCAAGTTGGGCTAAAGCCCTTTTAAAGGGTTGTGGTTCCAACAGCGCTTTGCCCACGCCTAATGCATTCAAGAGTCCATTTTCAGATTGTTTTTTTAACATTCTTTGAAAAACAGTCCCTGTTTTAGGTGACTTCTGTTCTATATTTTGCAAGACTTTTTTCAACAATTCTTTCATAGGCAGATCAAACTGTGGATTATAGGGTTCAGAGGCTAAAAGCAGCAAAGTTCTATTGGCAATCAAAATCAATGGAGTTGTATCTAAAGAGTCTACGGTAGAAGATAAGCGTGTAAATGAAGACAGCAGATCATTAAATAAACGCCCTTGAATTAAGAGAGCCTCATCCATCAAGATAACATCGATGAGATACAAGACTCTGCTGATATAAACAAAACCCTCATTTTTATTGAGTTTTTCGTTTTTAAGTGTTATCAGATAATCATTATTGTCTTCTGACAACAGCCGTCTTAGCATAGCGTTCTGAGATTCAAAAATGGGTCTTTCGGACACTGCTAAATTTTTATTTAAAGCTAATCTTATGACTAATAAATGTGTGAGCACTCTTTTTTGTTCAGGTTCTAAAAACAGATACATTTTTTCAATATTGATCCGGACCTCCTCTGTGAGGGGCTCTTGGTATAAAACAAAAATCAACTCGGGATAAGCTTGAGATCTTTCTTTTTGTGGATTTCGAAGGTCAATCAGTGATTTCGTCAAGGCTAAGAAATGTTGAAGCAGCCTCTCATCTTTGGCATAAAGGGCCTGTTCCATGAGCGCTGAAATAATCGATTGACTCATACGGCTATCCATCTCTGCAAGAAGGTCTCGTTGTTTAAAGGCATCGGGGATCTGCGCAATCTCAGTGTCAGGAGGGAAATACTCTGCCCTATGGCTGTCCATGCCTGGACCCGAAGGAAAGTTTGGCGGCGCTGCTCTTGAAGAAATGCCTTCAAAAAAACCGCTGACTTTTTCCATAAACTTTATTTGATCCCTTTGCATCTGCTGTACTTTTTCAGAAAAAACCGTATATTGATCATTCCGGAATGAATCGTGTAACACTTTAAATTGTTCTCTTGTCAAGCCATCTCTGCCTAGGTTGCCTAGTTGGAAATACAGCATCAGCCATTGCATTTCTGAAAGGTCTTGAAATAATACGGCTCTAAAATTAAAAATGAGGCTTAAATTCAAATCGCCAGTGTAAGGTGTGTCTCTGAGATAATCCACTGATAAATGGAGCTGATAAAATAAATCATAGTACGCATGTGTAAATAAAACTCTGTCTCTTTTTGCATTTTCAGGTTGGCTCAGAAAAGACACTCGGCATAATTGATCAAACCAAAAACTACCCGAGGAAATAATTCCTGACGACTGTTGATAATGTTGAGCCAGTATTTTTTGTATTCTCTTATTTTCGGCAGGATGCGTTTTTGAAGAATCAACTTTACCCTCTACCAGATAAGATCTCACCCATGTTATGATGGCCAAAGAGTCTTCAGGATTTAAAGCTTCATTTGCAGCAGAAGCGATTTGGTCAAGGTCTAAAATAGTCCAGGCTTTCATCCGAGCTATGAATTTTTCAAGAGAGAGCCCTGCGCCATTATCGCGACTAAGTCCCCAATGAATGCTAAAAATTGAAAAATACAGACTGGACTCAGCTTCCCCTTGTTGTTTTAGTCCTGGCAAAAATTTTATGAGCCCTTGTCTAACATCCTCACCCAGGAGCGATCCTAAAAAACACAATTCCATACCTGTTAAATTTTTCTCTGCTCCTGCCATAGGCAAAAGCTCAAAGTCCTTACCTTTTAAAAAGGGACTGAGTATCGGCATAATCACTGTTTTAAGTCTATTCAGCTCTTTTGAGTTAGTTCGAGTTAAAACGAGGTATCGATAAACCGCAATCAAATGCGCGCATTGTTCTTGGGGGGGGGCCTGTTCAAGCCCAGAGGGCATAATACGGGTGATTGAAAATTTTTCTTTTAATCCTATGATTGCAGAATCTAGCATACGATTGGGATACGCTGACCAAGCTTCATCTATGGCTTGTAGGAAAAGGCTGCCTTGTTCAACTTGAGCGCTTAAAGAATACTGTAACCCCGTTTTTAAATTTTGCGAGAATGCAGAACTGAAAAAATCTAAGAGCATCTCATTTTGTAAGCTTTGGTTCTGAACCAATTGATTAAAATTAATTTCTTTTTGGATTTCATCTAGGCGATTGGAGTTTGACAGCATTATTTTTTGCCAGAAATAAGACTTATGTTCAGGACCCGCCGCATTAAAGTCCATTAGAACTGCATCTATGTCAATTGAAACAGTTTGAGCTCCAGAAAAAATATTTCGGTACTCTTTAGCAAGAATGCTAAAAAAAACATGCTCTGGGAGATTCTGTTCTAATGCCTTCATTTCTTGGCTGATATTCCGTATCCATTCAAATTTTGTCTTGGCAGACAATGTCTTAGGAACAGAGCGTATGGTTTGTCGCAATTGAAATGAAGCCATGAAAAAATTAAGTTCTTGCTCTAAGGCGGGTGTCAGGTTTAGCTCATTTGTTTTTTCCTGATATTTTAATAAATACAGCGTTTGTGAACTAAAAATTATATTTGAGAAATTTTCAGTTTTTTCTTCAACCGCACTCCAAAAACCGAGGCCTGCCGTCATAGACTCCTTAACCCCAAAATGATTCATAGCGCGATTTAACTTTTGCGGGTTAAACAGCGCCGATTGAATGAGCTGAGTAAAATGCTGATTTTGTTCTTGCATTTTAGGCGTAGTTTCAATGATTGAGATTAAATCTTGTATTCGTCTTAATGGTTCTGGGCTATCCAATGATTTAAGATCATGATGAATAAAAAGCACTTCTACCAATGCCGGCAATTTCGTGACTGGCAATTGCTCTAATAGCTGAATATCTTTGAGTGCATTTGCCAAATCCCCCAAGCAACGATGAAGTTGAAAATCTTCGCGTTCTAAGGCTTCTGGCAATAATAGATCAATGATAGCGCTGGCGGTTTGGTATAATTCAAGCGAAGGCTCGAGAGCTAGCGTTTGAATCAGCGCGGGGGTATTTTTGCGGATATATTCGCCCAAAGATTTAAGATGCTTTTGGTGTTTGAGTTCAATCGCTTGAAACTCTGAGTTGGCAAGATCTCTGCGTTGATACAATTCGCTCTTCAATTCTGCCATATGCCCCACTAATACTGAAACAGTTTCATGCGGTATGATTTCAGGCTGAACTACAACGGAAGAGAGCAAAGGCAAGGAAAAATTTGAAGGAGATAGATTGGAATCAAACCCTAAGACAGCACTATTGCCTTGTGAATTTAAAGCTTGTTGTTGGGTCGCCGCAGCAATCACCCCTGCGAAACCTATCAGTCCCAGCAGAGTGCTGACAGGAGTAATGCTAAAGCCCCGTGAATAAAGTTGATGGCGAGTAGAGGAATACTTTGGAGAAGCATCTACGCCAGAAGAAGCCGAATTCTTAAAACGCTGAGTTTGCTTATTGCATTTGCGAACTTCTCGAGAGGTCCTATAAAGCTCTGCCAGGGGGTCTCTGGCTTTAGGCGAATATTCACCCACATTCTTTCGCCATGCTGCGATAGGAAGATTTTTGCTTTGACGGCTGTGTTTACCCATGATTTACCTCTACTTTTCATTATTTTATAAACCGTTAGAGCATACAATTTTTAGGGCTAAGAGTCAATACCCTATCGAATAGTTGCCCTCTGCCCCAACTCCTGAGCAGAGTCCCGGCGAGGGGTGCTCTTGCTTTACTCTTGAAGTTAAAGGGATACCTCTCATATGTCTATATTTTAACCACGCCCTTGATTTTCGAGCATATACCCCCATATATAAAGCTTACAACTAAGAGGAACTTCCCTTGGAACAATATTGCGGTACTACCATCGTCTGCGTGCGTCGCGGCCCACAAGTGGTGATCGGTGGCGATGGCCAAGTCACCTTAGGCCCTACAGTTATGAAGCATAATGCGCGTAAAGTACGTCGCATCTATAATAATAAAATCATTGCGGGCTTTGCCGGCGGCACGGCCGATGCGTTTACCTTGTTTGAAAAGTTTGAAGCTAAATTAGAACAATATCATGGGCATTTGATGCGCGCTGCCGTTGAATTGGCAAAAGATTGGCGTACGGACCGTATTTTACGCCGCTTAGAAGCCTTGTTAGCGGTTGCCGACACCAAAACTTCTTTGATCATCACGGGCAATGGCGATGTCATCGAACCGGAAGATAATCTCATCGCCATCGGTTCAGGAGGGCCTTATGCGCAGGCCGCGGCTCGCGCTTTACTGGATGAAACACAACTGGATGCCAAAGCGATTGTCGAGAAAAGCTTGGCCATTGCCGCCAATATTTGCATTTACACCAATCATCATCGCACCATTGAAGAACTCAACAGCGAATCATAATTTAAGAGGATCTCTATTATCATGTCAGAACTCACTCCGCGCGAAATTGTTGCCGAATTGGATCAACATATCATTGGGCAAGACGATGCTAAACGAGCTGTAGCCATTGCCTTACGCAATCGCTGGCGCCGTCGACAAGTGCCTGAACATTTACGCAATGAAATTACACCTAAAAATATTTTAATGATAGGCCCCACAGGAGTGGGTAAAACTGAAATTGCACGACGAGTGGCTGTTTTAGCACAAGCGCCTTTTATTAAAGTTGAAGCGACTAAATTTACAGAAGTGGGTTATGTCGGCCGGGATGTTGATTCTATTATTCGTGAATTAGTTGACATTTCCATGAAACAAACGCGTCACCGCGAACAGGAAAAAGTTCAATACAAGGCTTTCGAAGCTGCTGAAGAACGGATCCTAGATGCTTTATTGCCTAAGGCCAAAGACAGTTTTTCGCATATTGAAACGGAAAATCAGGACAATGCCGATGCCCGTCAAATTTTTAGAAAAAAATTGCGTGAAGGTGAATTGGATGATAAAGAAATTGAAATAGACATTCGCTCATCGCAAAGCAATCTTGAGATTGTCACCCCTCCCGGCATGGAAGAAATGACTGAGCAATTGCAAAATATGTTTCAAAATATGGCTTCTGATCGCAGTAAAACACGAAAACTCAAAGTTAAAGATGCGCTTAAAATTATTCAAGAAGAAGAAGCCGATGATCTGATCAATGAAGATGATTTGAAAGCCAAAGCCTTAGAAAATGTAGAGCAAAATGGAATCGTCTTTATCGATGAATTTGACAAAATTGCTCGCAATCGCGAACGCGCCAATGGTGCCGATGTCTCTAGAGAAGGCGTACAACGTGATTTGTTGCCGCTGATTGAAGGTTGTACTGTCTCCACAAAATATGGAACCATTAAAACCGATTTCATTTTATTCATTGCTTCAGGTGCGTTTCATTTGTCGAAACCTTCCGATTTAATCCCTGAATTACAAGGCCGTCTACCTATTCGTGTGGAATTAAAAGCATTAACTCCGGAAGATTTTAAACGGATTTTAACCGAGCCCAATGCTTCATTGACAGAGCAATACCGTGCTTTATTAGACACCGAGAATGTGAAAATTCAATTTATGCCCGATGCCATTGAAAAAATTGCCACCATTGCCTGGCAAGTCAATGAACAAACTGAAAATATCGGCGCACGACGTTTACACACCGTCTTAGAACGTTTATTGGAAAAATTATCCTTCATGGCTTCTGATCAAAGCGGTACTCAGTTAAACATCGATGCCCAATATGTGGAAGATCATTTGGGCGCTTTGGTGAAAGACGAAGATTTGAGTCATTATATACTATGAGTGAATGTATTTTATCTGAAATTAGACTTCTGCAAAAGGAAGGTCTCGTTATTTTAGACTTTAATGATGGTGCTCATTTTGAATTACCCGTGGCTTATCTGCGCGCATGTTCAACTTCGGCGGCCCATCGTCATGCGGTGTCTCAGGGTGAAACACAGGATTTTAGCGCTGTGAAAATGGTTGCCATCGAACCCATTGGATTGTACGCTCTGCGTTTTGTGTTTGACGATGGGCATGATACGGGCTTATACAGCTTTACCCATTTATATCAATTGGGTCAGGCGTATGAAGTGAACGAGAATATCTCTGGGAATAATGCATAGATTGTTTACTGGCTTTCCACAGATGTTCGCAATGACGGATTTCGCATCTTCAGCTGCTAGGAATATGGTTTTAAGATAAGGAGCATGATCGTGGAATGCCTAAGTTTCTGTGTCGCTAAATCTATCGATCTCACGCGATTAGACAATCATTTTAAAAATAGCTCAAACGAGTATACTTCAGTTAAAACTCGCGATCTGATTAAACTCAAATCCGAACAGCATCAAGAGCATACTTTATTTATTTTTAAAAATGGAACTGTGGTGGCTTGGGGCATTAAACGTTATGAGATGAAAGAATATTTGAATTTAATTCATTCTTTGATCACTAAGCCTTTAGCCATTTCGGCCCATGATGAATTTCATTATCAGATCTCAGAACAAACCACGATAGAACCGCATGATTTTTTTGATGTCGATTGTTTAACCCTTGAAAATGACAGTGATGAACTCAAATTGAGTTTATCTTATGGTTTTTCACAATCGGTGAAACTTCAATACTTTGAGACCATTATCGATGCCTTAATTGAAAAATACAATCCCATGATCCAATCCTTATCTCATAAAGGAGAAATGCCGATTGGCCGAAAACAAATACAACAAGTCATCGGTGAAATTTTAGCGGGCAAAAGCGAATTGAATCTCATCAGTAATTTCTTCTATAATCCAAAATATTTTTGGCAACACCCTACGCTAGAACAAAATTTCACGATGCTAGAACGTTATCTACACATCCAAAGACGTGTCAATGCCATTAACCATCGCTTAGACACTTTAAATGAGATTTTCGATATGTTTAATAATTATCTCGACAATCGACATAGCCATAATTTAGAAATTATTATTATTGTGTTGATTGCTGTCGAAATTATTGCTTTTGTCTCTAATTTCCATATTGGTTAAGGTGGTTATTCTCCCCCTAATGGAGGGTACGACAAAGCACAGATTTGGATGCGGGTGACTAATTAAGTGGACTCACTTTATTTGTTCTAGAATTCTATTCGATCGGATTTTAATCAAGCGACAGATATCGTCCATCACCGTGGAGTTTAAATTTTCTTGCTTCAACTGTTCTTTGAGCTCCAGCGCTTGAATAAGAATACGTTGGGCCAAGGTTTTCAATTTTTTCTCAATATTATTCCTAGCATTCTGAGTCTGTGGTACTATTTTATACCAATGACGTAAAAAGACTTCATCTGCCTTATATTTTCCACCCATTTTCATTGCCATTTTATCAGATAGATCAGGGTAAATCGCTGTACTCAATAGATCATAAGCAGGTGCCAATTCTGGTTTCTTTTCTCGATACAACGTGTCCTTCCGGCAAGCTCGCGTGACAGACCTGTTTTAAATTGAGTAATATCCTCTTTTAATCAAAGAAGAGGAAGAAAATGAATATTCTTGCAGCAATCCCTATA
>VFKP01000042.1 GCA_009885495.1 Gammaproteobacteria bacterium
GGGGTTGGGGGAGAGGGCTATACATAACAAGGGGAAACAAATGACTTCAGAACAGACCATGGGACGCGTCGTTCAAATTATTGGCGCGGTGATTGATGTGGAATTTCCAGAAGGCTGTGTGCCAAACATTTATGATGCTTTACGCATTCCTAAAACAGGATTAACATTAGAAGTGCAACAACAATTGGGTGATGGCACGGTGCGTACGATTGCCATGGGGTCTTCTGATGGTTTGTCTCGTGGCCTAGCGGTTGAAAATACGGGCGATTGTATTCGTGTTCCTGTGGGGATTGAAACCTTAGGTCGTATTATGGATGTTTTAGGAGAACCTATTGATGGTGCGGGTGCTATTGGCGAAAAAGCCCGTATGCCTATTCATCGTGCTCCGCCCAGCTTTGCAGAGCAGGCTGCCAATGAAGAATTATTGGAAACGGGGATCAAAGTCATCGATTTAATTTGTCCCTTTGCCAAGGGCGGTAAAGTGGGTTTATTCGGGGGTGCCGGCGTCGGTAAAACCGTGAACATGATGGAGTTGATCCGCAATATTGCTACAGAACACAGTGGTTATTCGGTATTTGCCGGTGTGGGCGAACGTACTCGTGAAGGCAATGATTTCTATCTGGAAATGAAAGAGTCCAAAGTTTTGGATAAAGTCGCTCTGGTTTATGGTCAAATGAACGAACCTCCTGGAAATCGTTTGCGTGTGGCTTTAACCGGCTTAACGGTTGCCGAACAATTCCGTGATGAAGGCCGCGATGTTTTACTCTTCATTGATAATATTTATCGTTACACTTTAGCGGGAACAGAAGTGTCTGCACTCTTAGGACGTATGCCTTCTGCCGTAGGGTATCAACCGACTTTGGCTGAAGAAATGGGTGTGTTACAGGAACGGATCACGTCCACTAAAACAGGTTCTATCACTTCTATACAAGCGGTGTATGTGCCTGCGGACGATTTAACCGATCCTTCACCGGCCACCACTTTCGCGCATTTAGATGCCACGGTCGTGTTGTCACGGCAAATTGCAGAGATGGGTATTTATCCTGCTATCGATCCTCTAGATTCTACCAGTCGTCAGCTTGATCCTATGATTGTCGGGCAAGATCATTATGATGTGGCGCGTTCCGTGCAAACTGTTTTACAACGGTTTAAAGAGTTGAAAGACATTATCGCTATTTTGGGTATGGATGAATTGTCTGAAGAAGATAAACTCTTGGTGATGCGTGCGCGTAAGATCCAACGCTTTTTATCACAGCCTTTCTTTGTGGCTGAAGTCTTCACAGGTTCTCCAGGCGTGTATGTGCCCTTGAAAGAAACCATTCGTGGATTTAAAGCGATCATCAATGGTGATGTCGATCATCTACCCGAACAGGCTTTTTATATGGTCGGAACGATTGATGAAGCCATTGAAAAAGCAAAAGCACAAGCATAATGAGCATAAGCAAAAACTAAGGTGATTTTATGGCATTTACCATTGATGTAGACATTGTTAGCCAAGAATCTAAACTCTTTTCGGGCAAGGGCGAATTGATTGCCGTGCCAGGAGTGTTGGGCGAACTGGGGATCACACCCGGTCACGCACAATTGCTGACCGCTTTAAAACCGGGTCCCGTGCGCATCGTCAATGGTGCTGAAGAAGAACTGTATTATGTTTCCGGTGGCTTTGTTGAAGTGCAGCCCTTTAAGGTGACAGTTTTGGCCGATAGCGTTGAAAGAGGCGCGGATTTGAATGAAACCTTAGCGCTCGAGGCTAAACATCATGCTGAGCAAATGTTAAAAGATAGAAATGCTGACATTAATTATGCCGAAGTCTTGAGTGAATTGGCACAGGCCTCTGCGCGGTTAGAAGTGATCCGTCGTTTAAAGCGTAAATAGAGTTTACAAGCCCTTGTTGCTCAGTAATTTGGGAGTGAGGAAGACAGAGTGTGTCTAGCCTTAACGAGCCCAGAGCAGCTCACCCTCGGTCAAACACGCCGTGAATACACCCGTGTAGGCTCGGTTGCGGGCATCCTTGCCGCAAACGGTTTGACCTGAGGATAAGCTACTTTGGGCTCTGGAACAGATCCTGAGGATGGGTAGAGGTGGTCTGTTGCTAGATTCAGCAAAAGCTCCCCTCGCCCAGTACTCTGGGAGAGGGGTTGGGGGAGAGGGCTAAATACAGAGGTAGGAACATGCAAGAGCGTCTAAACGTCGTCATTTTGGCAGCCGGTCAAGGCAAGCGCATGAATTCTGCTATTCCTAAAGTCTTGCACACGCTCGGCGATCTGAGCTTATTAGAACGTGTGGTGCAAACCACGCAAAAATTAAATCCCAATGCTATCTTCGTGGTCTGTGGTCATGCGCGTGACACGGTTCAAAAACAACTGTCGCATCTACCGGTTCAATGGGTGGTGCAAGAACAGCAATTAGGCACCGGACATGCCGTCTTACAAGCGCTACCTTATCTTCAGAATGACAGCAAAACCTTGATCTTATTTGCCGATGTTCCTTTGATCTCCGTTGCAATTTTAAAAAATTTGATTCAAGCGACACCTAAAAATGGGGTTTCTTTATTGGTGAGTGATTTTCCAGACCCCAGTGGTTTAGGGCGGATTTTGCGAGATGACAATGGGATCTTTAAGCGCATTGTTGAAGAAAAAGACGCCAATTCTGAAGAATTGCGCATTCATGAGATCTTTACGGGCATGATGTGTTTGCCGACAGGGCAAATGCAAACCTGGCTTAAACGCTTGGGTAATGAAAATGCGCAAGGCGAATATTATCTTACGGAAATTCCGATTTTTGCTTTGGCGGATGGTTGTGCAGTGACTACGGTTCGTCTAGCCCATTTTGAAGAAGCGCAAGGCATCAATGATAAACAACAATTGGCCAGGCAAGAACGCTATTTCCAAAAAATACAGGCTGAAGCATTATTGATTAAAGGCCTGATTTTGCGTGATCCCGCACGATTTGATTTACGCGGTGAATTGCAATTGGGTCAAGATGTGAAGATCGATATCAATGTGATTCTAGAAGGCAAGATAGAATTAGGCGATCGCGTGCAGATCGGTGCTCATACGGTGATTCGAAATTGTAAGATAGGCCATGATGTGGTTATTAAAGAAAATTGTGTTCTAGAAGGCAGCGTGATTGGCGATCATTGCAGCATTGGCCCTTTTGCGCGATTGCGCCCAGAAACAGTATTATCGGCAGAAGTAGGTGTGGGTAATTTTGTTGAAATTAAAAAATCCACTGTGGGCTTAGGCAGTAAGATTAATCATCTTTCTTATATCGGAGATGCTCATATTGGCCAAGAGGTGAATATCGGTGCAGGGACCATCACTTGTAATTATGATGGGGTTAATAAACATAAAACGATTATCGGCGATCATGCTTTTATTGGTTCTGATACGCAATTGGTGGCTCCCGTAATGATTGGTGAATGGGCTACGATCGCTGCTGGAGCTACGATTACTAAAGATGCCCCTCCCCATCAACTCACCCTCTGTCGTAAACAACAAGTGGTGATTGAAAATTGGGAGCGGCCGCAGAAAGAGGAAGAGAAAAAATAATGTGTGGTATTGTTGCCGGCGTTGCACGTCGTGATCTGAGTGAGATATTACTCGAAGGATTAAAACGTTTAGAATATCGAGGCTATGATTCAGCCGGGATCGCTTTGATCCACAATGATCAGATGCTGCGCTTACGCGCTCTTGGAAAAGTTTCGCAACTGGCGGCTTTATTATTGGAAAATCCTATTGAAGGCGAAACCGGTATCGCTCACACCCGTTGGGCTACCCATGGGAAACCCAGCGAAAAGAATGCGCATCCTCATATGTCGGGCGATGGATTGGCTTTAGTCCATAATGGCATTGTTGAAAATTATCAAGTCTTACGTGAACGAGTGTTGGCTGCGGGTTATCAGTTTAACTCTGAAACCGATTCAGAGACCGTGGTGCATTTGATCCATCAACAATTAAGCCAGGGTTTAAGCCTGCTTAAAGCCGTGCAAACCGTGGTGAAAGAATTGCAAGGCGCTTATGCTTTAGTGATCGCCAGCGCAGAAGAACCTAGACATTTAATCGGTGTACGCTGTGGTTCACCCTTGGTGGTGGGGATAGGTCAGGGTGAATATTTTCTAGGTTCTGATGCTATGGCTTTAAGCCATGTGGCGCAGCAATTTATTTATTTAGAAGAAGGTGATTTGGCCCATTTAAGTTTGGATGGCCTGCAGATCTACAATAGCCATCATGAAAAAGTCGAAAGACCGATTAAACAGTTTCAATTTGATCAAGAACAAATGTCTCGCGGCAAATATCGTCATTTCATGCTCAAAGAAATTTACGATCAACCTCAAGCCTTGAGTTCAACGCTAGAGGGCCGTATCTCGGGCTCTCATATCTTCCCTGAAATCTTTGGAGCGCTAGCGCCGGCTATTTTTGCTCGCGTTAAACACATTCAAATTGTGGCTTGTGGCACCAGTTTTCATGCAGGCTTAGTGGCACGCTATTGGTTGGAAGAAATCGCCGGTATTTCCTGTCAAGTGGAAATTGCCAGCGAATTTCGGTATCGTCAAAAAGTGGTGAATGCGGACAGTCTATTTGTCGTGATCTCACAATCGGGTGAAACAGCGGATACTTTAGCGGCCTTAATGCAAGCCAAAAAACTAGGTTATTTAGCGACTTTGGCGATTGGCAATGTGCCTGAAAGCAGTATGTTGCGCGAAGCGGATTTAGTCTTTATGACGCGCGCAGGCGTTGAAGTGGGGGTGGCTTCCACTAAAGCCTTTACCACACAATTATTGGCTTTATTACTGTTTACTCTGGCGCTGGCTAAAACTCAGGGTTTAGATGAACAGCGCGAAAAAGAATATGTGCAGACTCTGGTGAAATTACCCAAACTCATTTTAGAGGTTCTAAAGCTGGACTCTGCTATTCAAAAAGTAGCGACTCAATTGGCGGATAAAGCACATATTTTATTTTTAGGTCGAGGAGTGTCTTATCCCATAGCCATGGAAGGAGCCTTAAAATTAAAAGAAATTTCTTATATTCACGCTGAAGCTTATGCGGCAGGGGAATTAAAACATGGTCCTTTAGCCTTAGTCGATAAAGAAATGCCCGTGATTGCTGTAGCTCCCAATGATCAATTATTAGCAAAATTGCATTCTAATTTGCAAGAAGTGCATACTCGTGGTGGACAACTCTATGTTTTTTCTGAGATCGGCGATGAATTGAAAGATGAACAAGGCATCGTTTTATTTAATTTACCGATAGTGCCTGTATTAGTTTCGCCGATAGTCTACACGATCCCTTTACAATTATTGGCTTATCATGTTGCGGTGATCAAAGGCACCGATGTGGATCAACCCCGTAATCTAGCTAAATCTGTGACGGTAGAATAAAATGCGGATTATCACACTGCTTTTAATTTTATTGCTGGCCGCTTGCGCCGCCCCCACACCTTCACGTCCTGATGATGTCTGCCAAGTCTTTCAAGAGTTTCCGGATTGGTATAAAGACGCTAAAGCGACACAAGCCAAATGGGATGTGCCGGTGAGTGTGCAAATGGCGATTATTTATCATGAGTCGGCTTTTAAAAAGAATGCTAAACCCCCGCGAACTAAACTCCTTTGGGTGATCCCTTGGACAAGGCCCAGCACTGCTTACAGTTATTCCCAAGCCTTAAATCAAACCTGGGATAATTATAAAATCAACACGGGCAATACACATGCCCAGCGCAGTAATTTTGCCGATGCTTCGGATTTTGTGGGTTGGTTTTGTTTTCAATCGCATCGTAAATTAGGGCTTTCCTATAATGATGCTTATGCTCAATACCTTGCTTATCATGAGGGTTGGGGCGGTTATGCTGCGGGCACTTATAATAGCAAAACTTGGCTTATTCATTATGCCGAACGTGTACAATCACGCGCAACCTTATACAATGCTCAATTGCAGAAATGCCAAAAATCATTAGACGATCGTTGGTCTTGGTTTTGAGGGTTTTAACGTTCTCGCTTAGTATTCCGGAAACCTTGAGAAGAGCGCAGATCTAAGCTCCCCTCGCCCGGTATTCCGGGAGAGGGGTTGGGGGAGAGGGGGTTAAAAAACAAGGGAACTCCTAAAGAAAAGAAGATAGACAGTAGAGCCAGAACGAGCCCCAAAATATCAGGTTAACCCAAATTCAGAAAAATTAATATGCCACGGTAGAATTGAGAACTCTTGTAATTTCATTTTTTCATCTCCAGCATAAATAAGATGACAATTCTCTTTGGGTATATGAGTGATCTTTTGCCATTGCTTAATCCCTTTTATAAAATCAGACGTTAAAGTCATGCCAGATTTTATTTCAAAAGAGAAGAGTTGACTATTATAGTCAACTAATAAATCAACCTCATGTCCACTATGGTCGCGCCAATAATAAACAGGAGCATTTCTGCCTTTCGAAAAAAATGATTTGATCATCTCTGAAATAATAAATCCTTCAAAAATAGCGCCTCTGGCAGGATGTAGAACCAACTGCTCAGGCGATTGAATCTGTAATAGTTTACAAACAATGCCAGAATCATAGAAATAAATTTTTGGGGTTTTCACCAAACGCTTTTTGAAATTGTTGAAATAAGGACGTAGTTTGAAAACAATATAACTTTCTTCTAAAATCCCAAGCCATATTGTAGCGGTTGTTTGGGAAATACCACAAGCTTGAGCCAAAGCATTTAGATTCAGTTGTTGCCCATGCTGGCCAGCACATAGACGTAAAAACAATTGAAACTGAGTTAGATTTTGTATATTCGCAATATTGCGGACATCACGTTCTAGATAAGTGCGAATATAACTGTTAAACCATAGTTCAGTATCTAAATGCTCTTGATACGGCCTCGGATAACTGCCATTGAATAAATATGACCATAAAGAAAATTGTGAGAATTGGCTATCCGTTTTAAATTCCGGATAACTTAAGGGCAACAATTCTAAGATAGCGACACGGCCAGCTAAAGTTTGGCTGATATGTTGTGATAATAAAAAATTCTGCGAGCCTGATAGAATGAAATGGCCGGCTTTTTTTTCTTTGTCCACATATTCTTGTATGTATGAAAATAATTCCGGGAACCGTTGAGCTTCATCTATTATCCAGGGGGCAGTATTTTGTGTCAGAAAGCCTCGAGGATCGTCTCGCAAGTTTAATAACTTATCGGGAGATTCTAATGAAACATAATTATAATGGGGGAAAATGGTTTGTAATAGCGTTGTTTTGCCGCTTTGGCGCGGTCCCGTGAGAGCCGTGACAGGGAAGCTATTGGCTGCTTTTTGTAAAGTAGGCGTTAATTGTCGGTCAAACATGATTAATTATCCAATAAATACACTTGTATATCAAGATCATAGCACATAACATGTAAAATTCCAATTTTAACTTGGAATTTTACACGTTTCTATAAAAACTGATCTGTGCTTATGCGAAAATGAGGGATGTTTTTCAAATATTAGGATGTAAGAGACATAAAATCTAACTCAATACTCCTCTCCTCCAGAATACTGCCGGCAACTTAATAGTCAGCGGCTTTGAGGGTGTTTTTTTGTGCGTATATAATATAGCTGCTAATAGATCACCCATAGGAGATGAAAATGTTACCTAAATATAGACCACCAACACATCCAGGACAAATGTTATTGAGTGAATTTTTAGAGCCGTTTGATTTAACGCAAAAAGAATTTGCTGAACATGTGGGTTGGACTACTGCAAAAGTGAGTGAGATTATTCACGGCAAACGTGGCATAACCGCTGAATCTGCTCTAGTGTTGGGAGATGCTTTTGATATGGAGCCTAATTTCTGGCTAAATTTACAGAGAAACTGGGAATTATGGCATGCATTACAAACACATAAACATATTGCTCCTCTGATTGATAAAGCTGCTTAATTTTGTGCCTCATATTGAGATCGCTGCAAAAACAGTTGATGAACCAAGATTTATGATCATTGGGAAACTCAAAAATAAATTTTAATGTCGCGCATCCATATTTGCATAACATGCTTCATATAGGTATAATCCTCATTTTTATTGAATAAAAATTGGGGGTATTTATGAAGGGTGGTGAAGAAAAAGCGTATACACTAAACGATATGCTTGATTTAATTAGAGAAAATAAAATAACAACGCTAAGACTTAGAAAAGAACTGCTAGAAAAAGAACTGACATACTATGATGTAGCTGGCCGTTTAATGTATCATCCAGTGATCATCAAGGTATGTGAGGCGCTTAAAGACAATACATCAATAACAGTGATGTATTTTTCTGATTGCCACGTTACCAACGCAGAGGCAACTGCAATTTCTGAGATGCTAGAAAAAAATAGAACAATTGCTGGGTTATACTTTGGCAATAATAAGATTGGCGACGAGGGCGTTATCAGCATTGCCAGAGCCTTGGAGAGTAATCAAGGTATTAAAATGCTTTTTTTCCCTGCAAGTCAGATAGGCGATAAGGGCGCCATCGCCTTTGCGCAAATGCTAGAAAAAAATAAACGTATACAGGGTGTATATCTGCAGTCTAATAAAATTAGCAATAGGGGCGCACGAGCTTTAGCGATCGCATTAAAAGAGAGCGCATGTAGAACACTAGACCTTTCTCGCAATCTTGAAATCACTGAAACATCTGCTGGAGCTTTCCTTACGTTGCTAAAAGGAAACTCCTTTTTAAATGAGCTAAATCTAAACAACACTCAATTAGCAAAAAGTAAAGTATTATCACAGATGATAATTGCAGAGAGAAATCTCCCCTACGAGTTCAAAGACCTTAGCAAGACATCTTATTTTAGAGGTTTGTCTATAGTGAGAATCAAAAGAGAAGAATCTCATGTCAATAATGATGATTGGGCTGATACGTCAGCAAGTACATCAGGCGCTAGCAGCAAAAAATGGAAAGGTAAAGAGAAAGAAAATGATGATGAAAGCTCTCTTCTAGCAATACCCGATGAGGCAGGCAGATCTACTTTGCAACGGTCAGAAGAAAAAAAAGCCATTGCTAGCTTACAAGCAAAAGTTACTGCACTGGAAACAGCACTTGCTTCTGCAGAGAAGAGCGCTGCAGAAGCAGAATCAGCAGCAGCTCATTCTGTAGAGGCTGCACGGTCAGAACCGCCAGTTGCAGATAGTGTAGGTGGTGAAGAAGAGAAAGAAGTGATTGCTAACTTACAAGCAAAAGTTACTGCACTGGAAACAGCACTTGCTTCTGCAGAGAAGAGAGCTGCAGAATCAGCAGCAGCTCATTCTGTAGAGGCCGCGCGGTCAGGGCCTCAACCGCCTAAGAAATCGTTAATTTTTTTTGCGCAAGATATCTATGCTGAGGCAAGCGTATGGAGTAACAATCTACAAACACATCGTGTCCTTCCGGCAAGCTCGCGTGACAGACCTGTTTTAAATTGAGTAATATCCTCTTTTAATCAAAGAAGAGGAAGAAAATGAATATTCTTGCAGCAATCCCTATAA
>VFKP01000019.1 GCA_009885495.1 Gammaproteobacteria bacterium
CATTGCTTTTCCTTTTGCTTGTAAATAGTACAAGATAGGTTAAAGCAATCCCCCCTAACCGGCAATCTTAATTGTCGCCGACCGGCAAAGATAATTGTCGCTCAATAATTATCAGCAAAATAGCCAATTGATATGAAGGAAACCCTATAAATGATACTCTGCGTTTGTGGTTCCAATGAAATCTTTGAACATTGCTTGCCTATTCGCACGCACTCGATCACCTCTTCGCATTTTTACCCGATCACTTAAGCAAATGAATCCGCGCCATACTAGTCTAAAATATCCTGATAATCGGTACTGTCAGAATATTGATATTGGCTATAAAAAAATGATATTTTACTATTACCTTAGCTTAATTGGAATCCTTTATGAGTCAACTTACCATAGAGCCAGAATACCAGGCTTTTCTAACCCACATCAAACAACACTATCAAAAAGCCCAGCTAAAAGCGGCTTATGCAGTTAACTGCGAAATGATCCAATTTTATTGGCAACTAGGAGAGATGATCATCGAAAAACAAACTCAAACAGCTTGGGGAAGTAAATTTTTAGAGCAGCTTTCTACGGACCTACAAGTAGAGTTTCCAGGAACCACAGGATTTTCTGCTAGAAACTTAAAATTTATGCGTCAGTTTGCTCAACTTTACCCCAAGGCAATTGGGAAACAAGCTGTTTCCCAATTGCCTTGGGGTCATATCATCGTCTTAATGCAACGGGTAAAAGACCCAGAAGTCCGTGAGTGGTATGCCAACAGCGTATTAAAGAATGGTACTGCTCGCAGTGTTTTAATCATACAAATTGAACAAAACCTCTATGAAAGGCAAGGCAAAAGTACACATAAAATGACTAATTTTGCCGAACGCTTACCCTCTCCACAATCCGATCTTGCCATCCAGTTATTTAAAGACCCATACGACTTTAGGTTTTTGCCAGTAACAGAAGAAGCTGAGGAATTGGCTATTGAAAATTCAATGGTAACAAATCTACGAAAGTTGTTTATCGAATTAGGAACAGGTTTTGCATATATGGGGCATCAATATAAGGTTACTGTGGGCGAGGAAAATTATTTTTTAGATATGTTGTTTTATAACGTCCATCTTACTTGCTACTTTGTCGTGGAAATAAAAACAACCACCGTTAAACCAGAGCATATCGGTAAACTTAATTTTTATTTAGTTGTTGTGGATGATCTATTAAGAAAACCTCATGAGAATCCTACCATCGGACTTTTGCTTTGTAAAAAGCATAACAAATTAGTCGCTGAATATTCATTAAAGCGTACAGATGGCGCTATTGGTATTGCTGAATATCGTTTATCACACAAACTGCCAAAAGAACTTAAAGAAAGTCTTCCTAATCTTGACTTGTTAGAAGCCAAGCTCGCTGAGAAAATGGGATCTGAGAGTCTCTTTCAACATGAAACGCAGTGATAAAATATCCCGAAAAATAATCCACAACTCTGTGATTAATTCAATTGCTTCGCTAACGCTCGCAATAACATAACAATGCAAGCCTAGCATATCTTGCTCGCGTCTTTTAGCCTCTTCATAAGATGTTGAAGAGGCTTTAAAGACTTGAGTTTCAATGGTTAACTCTCTTCCAGAGCCCAGAGTACTGGGCGAGGGGAGCTATCTGCTTTCCCCGGACAGTACTACTTATGATATTATCAGCAAAATAGCCAATTTATATCAAGGAAACTCTATAAATGATACTCTGTCCTTGTGGCTCAAACCAAAATTTCGAACAGTGCTGCCAGCCTTATCTTGAACAAAAAGAACAGGCACCCACTCCAGAAAAACTGATGCGTTCGCGCTATACGGCTTATGCTCAGCTGAACATCGATTATATTGCGGCAACGATGAAGGGCCCTGCCTTATTAGGCTTTGATGCCAACGCAACTTTAGCTTGGGCTCAACAAGTTCAATGGCTCAATTTGAAAATTTTGGCCGCGCCTCCAGTTAAAATGCCTGAGACTAAAGGTTCTGTTGAATTTATGGCTCGCTATCTTTTGCAGAACCAAGAAAATATCTTGCATGAGATCAGCGAATTTCATTTTGAAAATGGACGTTGGTATTATTATGATGGCCGCACACCTAAGGTAGACCGCAATGATCCCTGCCCTTGTGGCAGTGGTCGAAAATATAAAAAATGTTGTTATCAAACGCCTGAAAACCTTATCCCTTTCAAATCTTAGGGTTTAAGGATCTCATAAAATTCTTAACCCTCTCCCCCAACCCCTCTCCCGGATTACCGGGCGAGGGGAGTTTCTACTTCCCCCGGAAAGTACTGCAAAGTACCGGGCGAGGGGAGTTTCTACTTTCCCCGGACAGTACTGCAAAGTACTGGGCGAGGAGAGCTTTCATTTCCCCTGGGATTTGAAAGAGATACCGAAAATTTTATTAAAATACCATCGCAGCGCCTTCCCCTCGAGGATCAGAGGCCGCGCTCACTTCACCCGTACGGGTATTCCAGAGAATCGCTTGCATATTGCCTACATCGGGGCTGAGTTTTAGCGTGTATCCTTGTTTCAGCAAGGCCGCTTTATCTGCTGGCGATAAAGCATTTTTTTCATAACTGATTTGATCCGGCAAATATTGATGATGAATACGTTTCAATGAAACCCAGGTATTCACGGGCTGATGATCCGCAAAAGCCAATACCGCCCATAATATTGCCGTTGGAATTTTACTGCCACCGGTGCTGCCTAAAATAGCCACTTTATCTTTGCTGATTAAAAATGTCGGTGCCATGCTGGACAAAGGTCTTTTGCCCGGCGCAATGATATTGGCTTTACTGCCGCTCACGCCAAATAAATTAGGTTGATTGATGGCCGTAGTAAAATCATCCATTTCATCATTCAATAAAACACCGCTATTGCCCGCAACAAAACCCGATCCAAAAAGATTATTGATCGTAATCGTAGCCGACACGCGATTGCCTTGTCTGTCTAAAATAGAAAAATCACTGGTGTTGGGGCTGGTTTCTACTTGGGCGTTCACCAAGTTTTTACTGGGAGTCGCTCTATCTTTGAAAATGTTTTTTTGGATCGCTTGCGTATGTGCTTTCGACAATAAAAATTTTACCGGCACAGCAACAAAATCCGGATCGCCCAAATATAAGAATCGATCGTAAAACGCAAACCGCATCGCCTCAACGGCATAATGAATACGCTGTGAACGAGGCAGGCTTGATAAAGGATAATCCGATAAGATGTTTAACATGGTCAATAAAGCCAGCCCGCCAGCAGAAGGGGGACCTACCGTGACGATTTTGATCCCATGATAATATCCAATCAAGGGTTTTCGAAATTTAATCTGATAATGGGCTAAATCCGCTAAGGTCCAAAGGCCACCGTTTGCACGCACGGCATCCACCATAGACTGCGCTAAGGGACCTTGGTAAAAACCAGGAGCTCCTTTGTCTGCGAGCAACTGCAGAGTTTGGGCTAGATTTTTTTGGATAATCCGAGTGCCTAAGGCAGGGATCTGATTGTCTCTTAAAAAAATCGCTGAAGCTTCAGGAGAGCTTTGTAATACTGATAATCTTTTTTCAAGCATCCTTTGATAACGTTGATCAACCACAAAGCCTTTTTCAGCCCAATCAATCGCAGGTTTTAGATCGGTTGATAAAGGTAAACGACCATAGTTTTTGGCGATCAAAACCAATGACAGCGGCTCTCCAGGGATCGCGGCGGATAAAGGGCCATCCAAAGACGCTTTTGAAGTTTGAGTGGAATACATCTCAGCACTGGCTGCCGCTGCTGCGGTTTCACGCGCGTCGACAAAAATATCTTGCTTATTTTTCTCAGTATGCAATAACCAGAATCCTCCGCCACCCAATCCCGTATGATACGGTTCAGTCACGGCCAAAGTGGCCGCAACGGCAACCGCTGCATCAAAAGCATTACCGCCTTGTTTTAAAATGGATAGGCCAGCTGCACTGGCTTGTGGAGAAGCGCTGACAACGGCCGCTTCATGAGATTTAGGCGCTGCAAGACTAAGGCCTGTGAACAGACTGAGTAGAAGGATATAACATGAAGATTTAAAATAAGAGCTCATTCATTTCCTTACGAGTAGCGAGCGAGGGTGAGCTGCTTTGCGATCGTTGAGGCTGTGCCCTCTCCCCCAACCCCTCTCCCGGGGTACCGGGCGAGGGGAGTTTCCACTTTTCGCGGACAGTACCTCAGAATACTGGAGAAGGGGCGGTCAGAACAGCTACTTATTCTTCATCAGCCTCATTTTGTGGCGCATTGTCTTCACGCGCCCTTTTGATCTCATTGGCCTGACTGACTTCACTTAAGGCTTCACTCAAGGCTTGCTGAACTTCTGCAGCACTGGGTTTCACAATCGGTGCCGGCTGTTGCCCCGTCATCTTGATGGCCAAGGCTTCTTCAGCACGACGTTTACGTTCTTCATGATAGGCTAGGCCCGTTCCTGCAGGGATCAAGCGGCCGACCATCACGTTTTCTTTCAAACCACGCAATTCATCTGATTTACCACAGACAGAAGCTTCGGTTAACACACGTGTGGTGTCTTGGAAAGCTGCCGCAGAAATAAATGAAGTGGTATTTAAGGAAGCTTTGGTGATCCCCATCAATACATAATCATAACGCGCTGGCAATTTGCCTTCGGCCAACATGGCTTTGTTCAGATCCTTAATATAAGGCAATTCCACTTGTTCACCGATCAGTAAATGCGTATCACCTGGATGTAAAATTTCAACTTTACGCAACATTTGACGAATGATCACTTCAATGTGTTTATCATTGATTTTCACACCTTGCAAACGGTACACATCTTGAATTTCATTGATGATGTAACTGGCCAAAGCACCCACGCCCAACAAGCGCAAAATGTCATGCGGATTAGACGAACCATCCGCGATCACTTCACCACGGGCCACTTGTTCGCCTTCAAATACCGTCACATGACGCCATTTAGGAATGAGCTCTTCATGAGGTTGTCCATCCAAAGGCGTAATGATCAAACGACGTTTGCCCTTGGTTTCTTTACCAAAGCTGACAATACCTGAGGTTTCCGCCAAAATAGCCGGTTCTTTAGGTTTACGCGCTTCAAACAGATCGGCCACACGCGGTAGACCCCCAGTGATATCACGGGTTTTTGAAGTTTCTTGCGGAATACGGGCGATAACATCACCGATACTCACTTTCATTCCATCTTCAACATTCACCACAGCACCTACGGGTAAATAATAATTCGCAGGCACTTGCGTACCGGCCAACATCACTTCTTTACCTTCAGTATCGACCAATTTGATCATCGCACGCACATCACGATCGCGCGCTTGCGCACCACCGCGTTGTTTGGAATCGATGATCACAATATTGCTTAAGCCCGTGACTTCGTCAACCTGACGATTCATGGTTAAACCTTCAATCATGTCTACGAATTGAGCCACACCATCCACTTCTGTAACGATAGGATGAGTATGCGGATCCCAGGTCGCTACAATTTGTCCAGCAACCACTTCATCATTATCACCCACGGTTAAAGTGGCGCCATAAGATAATTTATACCGTTCACGTTCACGTCCAAACTCATCGGCTAAAGCCAATTCACCCGAACGAGACACTGCAACAATATGGCCATTTTCTTGTCTGACAAATTTCAAATTGTGCAAACGGATACGACCGGCATGCTTAACTTGAATATTAGTGGCCGCGGAAGCTCTAGAAGCCGCGCCCCCGATATGGAAAGTCCGCATGGTGAGCTGTGTTCCCGGTTCACCGATGGATTGTGCCGCAATAACGCCTACGGTTTCACCGCGATTGACCAAATGTCCTCGCGCTAAATCACGACCATAACAAGCGGTACAAATACCAAAACCGGCTTCACAGGTGATCGGTGAACGCACATAGACTTCATCGATATTGCTTTCTTCTAAATGATCCACTCGTTCTTCATCTAAAAAAGTACCTGCGGTATACAAGATTTCATCACGCCCTGGATAGCGGACATCTTCGGCCAATACACGGCCTAAAACACGTTCGCGCAAGGGTTCAACGATATCACCACCTTCAATATGCGGTTTCATCGGTAGACCTTGAGTGGTTCCACAATCTTCTAGCATCACCACCACATCTTGTGCCACATCCACCAAACGTCGAGTTAAATAACCCGAGTTTGCCGTTTTCAACGCCGTATCAGCCAAACCTTTACGCGCACCATGTGTGGAAATAAAATATTGCTGTGCACTCAGGCCTTCACGGAAGTTGGCCGTGATCGGGGTTTCAATGATCGAGCCATCGGGCTTTGCCATCAAACCACGCATACCCGCCAATTGTCGGATCTGGGCTGCAGAACCCCGAGCACCTGAATCCGCCATCATATAAATGGAGTTAAAGGAATGCTGAGACACCATCATACTCTTACGATCCACCACTTGCTCATAGGCCAGTTTATCCATCATCGCTTTAGCCACTTGTTCATTGGTGCGAGACCAAATATCAATGACCTTATTATGGCGCTCGCCTTGAGTCAGTAAGCCTGAAGAAAATTGCATTTCAATTTCTTTGACTTCTTTTTCAGCAACGCCAATAATTTCAGCTTTATTATCCGGCACCACAAAATCATTCACGCCGATTGAAATACCCGAACGCGTGGCATACGCAAAACCGGTGTACATCAATTGGTCCGCAAAAATAACGGTTTCTTTGATACCCGCTTTTTGAGCAGCCAAATTAATCAATAATGACACTTCTTTCTTAGTCAAGGTTTTATTCACTGAAGAAAAAGGCAGGGCTGCAGGTAAAATCTCAGATAAAAGCGCACGACCTACAGTGGTATCGACAAAATGACGTCGGGTTTCCGTGGCCTCTTGTCCTGGCAGTTTTTTGTCGGTGATACGCACTTTTACTTTAGCATGCAGATCCACGGTTTGTGTATCATAGGCACGTTTCACTTCGGCCAAATCAGCAAACACACGGCCTTCGCCTTTGGCATTAATGCGCTCACGCGTCATATAATACAAGCCCAAAACCACGTCTTGAGTAGGCACAATCACAGGCTCACCGTTGGCGGGCGAGAGAATATTATTCGTCGACATCATCAACACGCGCGCTTCCATTTGTGCTTCGATGGTCAAAGGAATATGCACAGCCATTTGATCCCCGTCAAAGTCTGCGTTATATGCTGTACACACCAAGGGATGCAATTGAATCGCTTTACCTTCGATAAGCAAAGGCTCAAACGCTTGGATCCCCAAACGGTGCAAGGTCGGTGCGCGGTTTAATAAGACTGGATGTTCACGAATGACTTCGGCTAAGATATCCCAAACTTCGGGGACTTCTCTATCCACCATTTTCTTAGCGGCTTTGATAGTGCTGCTCAATCCGCGTAATTGTAATTTGCTAAAGATAAAGGGTTTGAACAATTCCAAAGCCATTTTCTTCGGCAAGCCACATTGATGCAATCTTAAGGTCGGTCCCACCACGATCACGGAACGGCCTGAATAATCGACACGCTTACCGAGTAAGTTTTGACGAAAACGCCCTTGTTTCCCTTTGATCATGTCTGAAATGGATTTCAAAGGTCTTTTGTTAGAACCGGTAATCGCACGCGTGCGTCGACCATTATCAAACAAGGCATCGACTGCTTCTTGTAACATACGTTTTTCATTACGTACGATAATATCAGGGGCATTCAATTCCAATAAACGTTTCAAGCGATTATTTCGATTGATCACACGGCGATATAAATCATTCAGATCGGAAGTGGCAAAGCGCCCTCCTTCCAAAGGCACCAAAGGACGAAGATCAGGCGGCAATACCGGTAATACCGAAAGAATCATCCAATCAGGTCGATTACCTGAAGCCAAAAAAGATTCCAATAATTTCAAACGTTTTGTGAATTTTTTCTGTTTGGTTTCAGAATTAATGCTGGGCAGCGCCTCACGGATAGTCAAGATCTCTTCTTTCAAATCGATACTTTGCAATAAGCGTTGCACCGCTTCAGCGCCCATGTACGCTTCGAATTCATCCCCAAATTGTTCAATGGCATCTAAATATTCTTCATCAGACAGCAATTGTCCTTTGGTCAATGAAGTCATGCCGGGTTCAGTGACCACAAAGGCTTCAAAATAAAGCACGCGTTCAATGTCACGCAAGGTCATATCTAAAATCAAACCAATGCGCGAAGGCAAAGATTTTAAAAACCAGATGTGTGCCACGGGGCTCGCCAATTCAATATGGCCCATGCGCTCACGACGGACTTTAGTCTCAGTGACTTCAGTGCCACATTTTTCGCAAACCACGCCATGATGCTTTTTACGTTTGTATTTTCCGCATAAACATTCATAGTTTTTAATCGGTCCAAAAATTTTAGCGCAGAATAATCCATCGCGTTCGGGTCGAAACGTACGATAATTATAAGTTTCTGATTTAAGCACTTCGCCAAAAGAAGCGGCGCGGATCTTATCCGGTGAGGCCAAGCCGATTTTAATCTTATCGACTTCTAAAATTTGCGTTTGCTGTTTCATGTAATTAAGCAAATCGCCCATCACGGGAGTATTCACAATCATATCTGACATAATTCACACTCTCTTGCTGATCTTAAACCAAGGACGACCCATCGATCGTCCTGCACATAATAGCCTTTTCAGGCAGGAATACTCCTGCCTTTAATAACTATCCAATTCCACATCCAAGGCCAAGGAACGAATTTCTCTAACAAGCACGTTGAAAGACTCTGGCATTCCGGCAGCCATTTGATGATCACCATCAACGATGTTCTTATACATCTTGGTTCGGCCGCGAACATCATCCGATTTCACCGTCAACATTTCTTGCAAGGTATACGCCGCGCCATACGCTTCCAAAGCCCAGACTTCCATTTCCCCAAATCGTTGTCCAC
>VFKP01000148.1 GCA_009885495.1 Gammaproteobacteria bacterium
TATAGGGATTGCTGCAAGAATATTCATTTTCTTCCTCTTCTTTGATTAAAAGAGGATATTACTCAATTTAAAACAGGTCTGTCACGCGAGCTTGCCGGAAGGACACAAAGTTTGCGCATTAGTGTTAGATTGTGCTGCGGATAATTGCAAATAATGTAGTCCTTTTTGAGTATCTTTTGGAACGTTCATGCCAGAAACATAAAACATCCCCAGTGCTACTTGGGCAGCAGCATTACCTTTGTCCGCAGCTTGTACCAAAGCAGAAAGACGTTCTTTCGTCACAGAAGAGATGCCCTGTTTATTATATGCCTCAAGAAACATCTCTTCGGACCGCAGGATAGGTGCATTATTGTTAATTGATGCATTATCGCTATTAGAAGCCTTCACCATAAAGGAAGCACTGAGCATCGTCATTAATACTGTACTGCTAATCATATTCTTTAAAGTTTGTTTGAAGAAAGTTTTTTGATTAAATTTCATTTTTATTTTTATTAGACTCTATATATGAATTAGGCATTGCACAGCAACCCGGAGATGTGAAAATACCAAAGTTAAAACTGATTATTAGATTACCATAACTGGTTGTAAAGCGCAAATATCCATGAAAATTTACAGCGGCTCCCGCTAAGTCCATTCAGAGGGTATGAAGGGCCACAGCATCTTTGCTGTCAGGCTACGGCTCTTATTTAGCCCCCGATTCATTAGGTTTCAAGGCAACAAACCTGAGTAATGAGTGAATCTCAACGCTTCGGCAACAAGCTCTGCGGATCGATGGGTTGGCCATAGCGGCGGATCTCAAAATGCAGCATGACTCTATCGGCGCCCGTATTGCCCATCAAGGCAATCACTTGGCCTTTCTTGACTTCTTGCCCTTCTTTAACTGAAACCGAACTATTATGAGCATAGGCACTTAAATAAGTCGCATTGTGTTTGATGATGATCAAATAGCCATAACCTGGCAAGCCACTGCCGCTGTAAACCACTTGTCCGGAAGCTGCCGCTTTAATGGGCGTACCCGCAGTGTTCACAATATCGATGCCCTTGGTTTGTAGATTAGCGGCATTAAAACTATGCAGAACACGCCCTGCTGCCGGCCATTGCCAGACAAGAACAGAACCTTTGGCCACTGTCGCTGGAGCAACTGCTTTTGGAGAGATTTTCACTGTGCTTTGAGCAGGCTTTGCTTTGCTGCTTGATTTAGGTTTAGCTGAATGAGGTGATGCTTTAACGGGAGTTTTTCCAGGCGCTACCAAATATAACTTTTGGCCGCGCTCTAACTTATAAGGCGCGCGAATATGATTGATTTTAGCCAGATCTTGATAATCTAAACCATAGCGCCAAGCAATGGAATATAAGCTGTCGCCAGGCTGAACGATATACACGCCTTGCTTTGAAATCGGCTCATGCCAGCCATTGATAATAGGCGCATTAGGGCCCTTGGCGCTACAGCCGGGGACAAGAGCCGTCAGCAAAACGGCTAAAAATAAGAGTACATGAGATAATCTCATGCCTCATCGTCCTTGTTTTCAAGATCATTTAGCCAAGAGCCGATTTTTTCCATCACCGCATGATGGGTAAAATCGATCATCAAGGGTGTGACGGATACTTTGCCATTATTCACCGCATAAAAATCAGAGCCCGGGCCGGCATCGGCCTCGGCTCCCGGTGGCCCCACCCAATAGATATCATGGCCACGAGGATCGCGCTCACGCACTACGGGCTCTGCGGCGTGTCGAGTGCCCAAACGGGTTACGGCATAACCTTGCAAAAGATGATAGGCAATATTGGGGACATTGACGTTTAAAATAGTGGTCTGCCCTAAATTCAAAGATTGGGTCATCAATTGTTTAATGATATTTAAAACGACCTGCCCTGCCGTTTCATAATGATGACAATCCGGCCCGAGTAAAGAGACCGCAATGGAAGGCAAACCTAAAGATCGGCCTTCAATGGCCGCAGCCACAGTGCCGGAATATAAAATATCATCACCCAGATTAGCCCCTTCGTTAATCCCAGAGACGACCAAATCGGGCAATTCAGGCAATAAGCCGGTTAAAGCCAAATGCACGCAATCTGTAGGCGTGCCCTCAACGCTGATAAAGCCATTGTCTAAATGGTGAGTCCGCAAAGGATTGTGCAAGGTCAGAGAACTGCTGGCACCACTGCGATTGCGATCGGGAGCGAAAACATGGATATCGGCAATATCGCGCAATAATTCATATAAAACCATTAGACCTGGAGCATACACTCCATCATCATTACTTAATAGAATTCTCATTGCGTTTGTATCATCCTAACCTACGGTTTGATAGAAGATTTCACCTTGTTTAACCATGCCCAATTCATCACGAGCACTGGCTTCTAAGGCCGTGCCGCCTTGTTTCAAAGCATCGATATGCTGCAATAAAACGGCATTATTTTTCGCTAAAACTTCATTGCTGTTTTGCTGGGCGCTGATTTGATTTTGTATACCCTGCACACCGGGCAGGCCTGCGGGTGAGAGCCATAATTTATATTGTAAGGCCGCAAAGACTACAGCCATACCCAAAAGTACTGATTTCATGAGTTTCACATCCATGATCTATTATTATTAAAATTTAGCCAATACGCTAAATCATCAGGGGTATTTTATTATAGATGAAAGAAAATGATTTTGTAAGCTGTTTTACAGCTGTCATGATTAAAAAATGAGGTCTTTTTCAAATTTTAGAGGACTAATGAAGATGCGAGTTCATACTATGCAATATTGTCCGCCCCCCCCTCGCCAGGTACTCCGCAGTACTGTCCGGGGAAAGTGGAAACTCCCCTCGCCCGGTGCCCCGGGAGAGGGGTTGGGGGAGAGGGTGTTAAAATATAAGCTTTTTAATAGAGGATAACACTGCCCTTCAAAGATCCAAATATGCAATTTATTTTACGAATTTAGATTTTCGTGTTTTTAAAGTTTAGAATAAATAGATCTTGAAGGCATAATAGCAAGAGTGCTGAAATTTTAAGCTGAAAAGGCAGTGCTTTTTAAACGCCCTCTCCCCCAACCCCTCCCCCAGAATACTGGGGGAGGGGAGCTTATAAGTTTTTTCGGACAGTACTGTACTGCGTTATCTCCAGAGAGGGTTAGAAATACCCTATTTACAAAACCGCTGATACACCGTTTTACCCGCATAGCGAACCTCTGCTCCCAATTCCTCTTCAATCCGTAAGAGTTGATTGTATTTAGCGATGCGATCGCTGCGACATAAAGAACCTGTTTTGATTTGACCGGCATGGCTGGCGACAGCGAGATCGGCAATGCTGGTGTCTTCTGTTTCACCTGAACGATGCGAAATCACACAGCCATAATTAGCCGTTTGAGCCATCTCAATGGCCGCCCAAGTCTCTGTTAAAGTACCCATTTGATTGAGTTTAATGAGAATAGCATTGGCAATATGTTCGTTAATCCCTTTTTCTAAAAGCTTTGTATTCGTGACAAAAAGATCATCCCCCACCAATTGCAGTTTTTGCCCTAAATTTTGCGTAAGTTCAGCCCAGCCCTGCCAATCGTCTTCGGCCATAGCGTCTTCCAAGGAAAGAATAGGATATTGTTTCACCCAGGACGCTAAAACTTCAGACCATTGCCCTGAGCTTAGTTTGCGATTTTCCGCGGCCAATTCATAATATCCATCACGGTAAAATTCTGAACTGGCCAGATCCAAACCCAGCACAATATCTTCTCCTGCTCGTAAACCCGCAAGCTCGATGGCCTGCAACAATAACTCTATCGCTTCAACATTTGTCTTTAAATTGGGTGCAAAGCCTCCCTCATCACCTACAGCGGTCACCAACCCCTGCTTTTTTAAGCCGGCTTTTAAAGCTTGGAAGATCTCCACTCCATAGCGCAGAGCTTCACTGAAAGAAGGCGCGCCCACAGGCAAAATCATAAACTCTTGAACATCTAAAGTGTTATCCGCATGTGCGCCACCATTTAAAATATTCATCATCGGCAAGGGCAATTGATAAGGCCCTTGAGGTCTTAAATAACGGTAAAAAGCCTGATGTTCAGAATTGGCCTGGGCTTTCGCCACCGCCAAAGAAACGGCTAATATGGCATTAGCACCTAAATTTGATTTATCTGGAGTTCCGTCTAAAGCGATTAAAATTTCATCGACCTGCTTTTGCTCGGCAGCATCCATACACTGTAATTTGGGTTTGATCTGAGTTTGAATATGCCCGACTGCTTTACGCACGCCCTTACCGCCATAGCGTTTACTATCGCCATCTCGTAATTCCAAGGCTTCATGAGCGCCGGTGGACGCACCCGAAGGCACCGCTGCTCGACCCATGGCCCCATCTTGTAAATACACTTCAGCTTCCACTGTGGGAAAACCTCGTGAATCTAAGATCTCTCGTGCTTTAATGTCGGTAATGGCTGTCATCAGTAAACTCCTGAAATTTAAGACCCTATCTTAAACTTCAAACAAAGCTTGGGTCAAGACTTGAATGGCATGAACGGTTTTATTTTCATGATCTAAACTGGGATTAAATTCAGCCAATTCCGCGCCAATAAATTTGGGATCGTTTCGGATCTGCGATTGCAATGCTTGGCTGAGTTCTTGCAACTTTAAACCATTGGGTTCTTTTGAACACACCCCTGGCACTTCGATGGGATCCAGGGCGTCTAAATCAATACTCACTCCATAAGCCACAGTGCCCTGACTGACAATCGCTTTAGCTTCTCCTATAATAGTATCTAAGCCTCTTTCTTCGACTTCACTCATCATGAAGATCCGCACGCCTAGGCCTGTTAACAATTCATGCTCGCCGGGCTCATAACTGCGAATGCCTATCAGGCAAATCTGTTCCGGTTTTAGTTTTGCCCCAGGGCTTAACACTTCAGTCAGGACCGGCGCCCCATGGCCCAATAAACAGGCTAAGGGCATACCATGAATACGGCCACTGGGTGTGGTGAAAAAAGTATGAGCATCTTCATGAGCATCGATCCAAATCAAGCCTAGATCGCCTTTATTCTGCAAAGCCGTCGCCGCACCACTCCAGGTTCCGATCGCACAAGAATGATCGCCGCCTATCGTTAAAAAAGGCTGTTCATGATGCACAGCGATGTTAACTTGATTGGCCAATTGCAAACTCAATTGCCCTATTTCAATCACATGATCGAGAAACTCACCTAAACTTTGAATCGATTTATGCCAATGCAAAGATCGAGATTGAAGGGTTAAAAGCGATTGTTTGGCTAAATATAAGGGTCCCTGTGAACAACCCTGATCTTGCGCACCCACTCCCCAGGCTGCAGATAAAATTTTCAGTTCTTTGGAGGGCGACATTGTTAAGTCCTTATTGAGAACAGTTGAATAAAGCATAGCTCATTGAGAAAAAACAATTTAGCCTCGTCCGATCGGTCTGTAAAATATAATCTCTTGCGTCGCCTCTGCTAAATGCCTATACTTGCCCTAATACCTTTTTGTTCTCGTTAGGGGGATCTCATGACCATTATTATTCTGCTCGTTATTTTAGCTCTTTTTGCCTTTGTGATTTCCATCTATAACCGCTTGATTCGCCTGATTGAAGCCATCCGCAATAATCTAAAACAGATCGATATTCAATTGGATCGTCGTTTTAAGGTCTTTGAATCTCTCATTGAAGTGGTCAAAAAGTATATGGATTACGAAAAGAGCACTTTAAAGGATGTCGTTGCCTTGCGTAATCAAGCCCAAACCGCCAAAGACGCAGGTGATAGTGCTGCCCGGATAGCCGCTGAAAATGGCATTTCTAAAATTGCCGCCGGCATCCAAGTAGTCTTTGAGCAATACCCTGATCTTAAAGCCAACCAAAATGCCTTGCAATTGCAAGAAGAAATTGTGAGTACTGAAAATAAATTGACTTACTCTAAGCAAGCCTATAATGACAGCATCGAACGCTATAATGCCGAGAAAAAATCATTTTTCCAAGCGATGGTGGTGAGCCTATTTTCCAGTAAACTGGATCAAAACTTTGAATACTGGGGTTTGGGTGGTGAAGATAAAACAGCCGAGAAAGAAGCCTACACGGTTAAACTGTAACCATGGCTGAACAGCACAGCGCCGATTGGCGCCAAATTATCGCCCAAAATCGTCGTCGCACCCGCGCGGTCATGCTCACTTTTATCCTCATGTATTTAGTCCTGGGTTTTATCATTGATATTTTCTATCAGCTGCCTTTCTATCGAAGCAGCATGGGCACTGAGAACGCTTTAAATCATTGGGTGTGGTGGGATCTGGCTAAAGCTTTACTGACAGGAAAAATCTTTCCTTACGCCACTTTCACCGCGGGAATTGCCGCTGTTTTGGCCATCTGGATCATCCTAAGTTTTCACAATCGCATTATGCTCTTAGGCACTGAGTATCGAGAAATTACCCCAGAAACCGCGAAAAACCTGGCTGAAAAACAATATTATAATGTGATTGAAGAAATGAAAGTCGCCTCGGGTCTTCAGTTCATGCCCAAAGTCTATTTGATCAATGCACCCTTTATGAATGCCTTTGCCTCAGGCAGCAGTGAAAAATCTGCCATGGTGGCCATCACCCAAGGTTTATTGGAAAAATTAGATCGCGATGAATTACAAGCCGTCATGGCCCATGAATTAACGCATATTCGACACCAAGACATTCGCCTGATTTTAACGGTGTCCGTGCTGACCAATTTGCTATTATTGATCATTGATCTGCTGTTCTACAATATGATTTTCTCAAATCGTGATCGCCGCGGTAATCAAATGTTTTTCTTGGTCATTATCTTATTGCGTTATCTCTTGCCTTTGATCACGACCTTGTTAAGTTTATACCTGAGCCGTAAACGCGAATTGATGGCCGATGCCGGTGCCGTCGAATTAACGCGACAAAACGAACCTTTGGCTCGAGCCTTAATTAAAATTCATGGCGATCACAGTCAAAATACCGAAGAACATCAAATGGCTTACCAAAAATCAGCGCATGATGAATTGCGCCAAGCCGCTTATATTTATTCACCCAAAACAGCTGGCATCAATGCTCGCCCCAGTTTCACTGGTTTATGGTCCACTCATCCCAGTTTAGAAGAACGATTAAAAGCCATTGGTTATAAAACCTCATCATAGGGACTCAATGAATATGCGTTTACAGGGAAGAACCTTGTGGCTGAGTATCAGCTTAGTCTTGCTGAGTATTTTCATCCCATCGGCTTTAGCCGATGATGGCCCGCCATTAATGGATCGAGATACTTCTCAGATCCCCGATGCAAAGCCCCAAGCCTTAAATTATAACAGCTATGCCAATCAACCCATTTACTCCGTCAATGGACAAACTTATAGCTTGATCTCTTCTACTGAAGGCTATAGCACCACAGGGACTGCCTCTTGGTATGGTCAGCAATTTGCCGAACGTTACACTGCCAGTGGTGAGCCCTATGATATGTTTGCCATGACCGCTGCCAGCAAAACTTTACCCATCCCTACCTTTATTTCGGTGAGTAATCTTGAGAATGGCCGCAGCATCGTAGTTAAGGTCAATGATCGCGGCCCTTTTCACAGCAATCGTATTTTAGATCTCTCCTATGCCGCCGCTAAACGATTGGGTATGCTGCAAAAAGGCACGGCAGAAGTACGCATCACTGCCGTCAACACCCCTTATAATGCCCAATTAAAAAACTTTTATCTGCAAATGGGCACTTTTCAAGATTGGCGAAATGCAGAACGTCTAGCAAAGCTCTTAAAGAATGTCTTATTAGCTCCGGTTGATATCAGAAACACGCCCACTGCTTACGCTATGTATTATCGAGTACGCGTAGGCCCACTCCCTACTCTTGATATGGCACAAAGTTTACACGCTCAATTACGCCAGGCCGGATTAAATCCAGGTATTTTAGTCGCTGGGTAAACCTAAGGATCTTGAACCTAAATCACAAGGAGGGAGATGATGCTAAAGTCAAAGATTAAAGCCCCAGAACCGAAGCGCCCACAAAATGCTGGGCTACTCAGTAGCTCTTACGACATGCCCATAGGAACGTCTCCCCTGCCCCATGAAATTATTTTTACTTTTTGGAGTCTTGATCGCGTTATTCTTTTAGATGATTTATTTGCACGCATTATTTTTTTAAATCAATTTGCAGTCTGGCAAGCCCAGAGGCTAAATTTAGTGTTATTGAGTAAAATGAACAGAGCAGAAAAAGAAAAAAACAGCCTAGAAAAAAAGGTTTGCGAAACTTTCATTGCTGCCATCGCATCAGAGACGCTGAACTTAGAGCAGATCAAAATTTTATTAGATCATTTCAAAGATAATATACCTATTTTCCTCAATGCAAATCGAATCCAGGCTTTCCTTAAGACCCTTCAGCAGCAGTTTCCCGGACTCTTTAATGATAGAGAATCGCTGATAAAAGCGCTAGAATATGATTCGCTGATTCAAATACGCAATCCTGAGATGATAGCTTTTATAAGCCATTTATTAGATAAAGGACATAGCGTTTCAATTCTCAATCATACCCCCTTAAGCTCACTGACACGTGAGGTGTTAATGCCTTATCTTGATATCAGGCAGATTGCAAAAATTCAGTTGATATCAATCCCAAGAGAAACAAATAAACTTGACCTTATTGAAAGTTTAGAAGAAAAATCTCCGGAATATTTTTCAGGCTTATCCCAAAGTATCCGCTTCGGGAATACTGTTTTGATCGACTGGGAAGATGAGAAAACAGTGACTAACAAGATTCAATTGATATGGGCAGCGCCCAAGACTCAAGATTATCTTATTCATCTGCGTTTATTACTAAACAAGCATTCGATAATGGATGCTGAAGATTATACGGATTCTAAACTGAGATGGCCTACCCAAGAAGATTCTAGTGAAGAAAGTTCAACATCAGAAGAAGACTTCACTCCAGTTTACCCCCACGGCCCAGGTAACATTTCCGATCGCAGCCCTCCTAAATACGCAGTTTCAGCGATACGAAGTTCAAGTTCCTGCCCTTCAAATTTTTTTCAGCCCCCCGCTTTAACACGCTACTCTGCAGCATCTAATGTCCCTCAAAAAAAGCTTTGACACGTTCAAACCAGGAACGCTCTTGCGGGCTGTGATTTTTTTTATCCGCCATTAAAGACGCTTGAAATTGGTCCAGTAAATCTTTTTGTTCACGGCTTAAATTAATTGGCGTTTCGATCACAATATGACAGAGTAAATCGCCTAAAGTTTGGCCGCGCATCGCTTGCACACCTTTGCCCCTTAAACGAAAAACTTTACCCGTTTGTGTTTCTGCAGGAATTTTTAATCGTACTGTCCCTTGTAAAGTAGGGATCTCTAATTCACCCCCCACAGCGGCCATGCTAAAATTAATCGGCATTTGGCAATGCAGATCCTGGCCATGACGTTCAAAGATGGGATGTGGCTTAACATGGACTTCCACATATAAATCACCTGCTGGCGCCCCATTTAAACCCGCTTCGCCTTCACCTTGCATGCGAATACGATCGCCGTTATCCACACCGGCCGGAATTTTAACCGATAAGGTTTTTTCATGCTGCACACGCCCTTGACCACGGCAACGCTGGCAAGGATCAGCGATCTTACGGCCCTGACCACGGCAAGTGGGACAATCTTGTTGTACGGTGAAAAATCCACGTTGCATGCGGACTTGCCCGATCCCATTACAATCGGTACAGGTCACGGGTTGTGTGCCTTTGGCCGCTCCACTGCCCTTACATTCTTGACAAGAGATCCATGTAGGCACACGTAAAGTGGTTTCTGTTCCAAAAACAACTTGTTCTAAATCCAAACTTAAATTAAAGCGTAGATCAGCACCTCGTTGTGCACTGCGTCCGCCACCCGAAAATCCGCCACGGCGTTCACCAAAAATATCACCAAATACATTGCCAAAGATATCACTTAAATCAGGGCCACCGGCACCGCCTGCGCCCATGGATGAAGGATCAAAGGCACCATGACCAAATTGATTATAGGCTGAGCGTTTGCTTTCATCCGATAAAATATCATAAGCTTCTTGTACTTCTTTAAATTTCTCTTCAGAAACTTTATCGTCTGGATTTTTATCGGGATGATATTGACGCGCCAATTTACGATACGCTTGTTTGATTTCATCGCTGCTTGCACTGCGTTCTAAACCCAAGACTTCATAAAAATCTCTTTGCTTGCCTGCCATACTGTTTAATCTCTCTGATACTGGTTATAGTTTAAAAACACAAAAGGGCGATGATAAAATCGCCCTTAATTGATCGAACCTTCTCACAATACTAGACTCCCCTCGCCCAGTACTCTGGGAGAGGGGTTGGGGGAGAGGGCCTTACTTACTTCTCATCTTCCTTTTTCTTCTTGTCATCGACTTCTTCAAATTCAGCGTCGACCACATTGCCTTCTTCAGAACTCGCACTAGCCTCTTCTGTTCCCGCTTCAGAAGTTTGTGCGTTGGCCTGCTCAGCCTGCTCTTTAGCATACATTTTCTCAGCCAAAGGCGCACTGGCTTCTGAAAGCGCTTGGATCTTAGCTTCAATGGCCTCTTTATCATTGCCTTTCATCAATTCTTCCAAAGCTTGAATTTCAACTTCAATCTTGGAACGCAGATCGGCATCCACTTCAACTTCAGACAAAGTTTTCTTAGTGGTGTGCAAAAGATTATCCGCTTGATTGCGAACCATGACCAATTCATGGAATTTACGATCGTCTTCAGAATGCATTTCCGCATCTTTCACCATCTGTTGAACTTCTTCTTCAGACAAACCGCTAGAAGCACGAATGACAATCGATTGTTGTTTGCCAGTCGCTTTATCTTGTGCATGCACATGCAAGATACCATTGGCATCAATGTCAAAAGTCACTTCAATTTGTGGCATACCCCGTGAAGCTGGAGGAATACCCACTAAATCAAAACGACCTAAAGATTTATTGGCCGAAGACATTTCGCGTTCGCCTTGTAGAACATGAATCGTCACTGCCGTTTGATTGTCGTCTGCCGTTGAAAATACTTGACTCTTTTTAGTCGGAATGGTGCTGTTTTTAGTGATGATCTTGGTCATCACGCCACCCATCGTTTCAATGCCTAAGGATAAAGGCGTGACATCCAATAATAAAACATCTTTAACATCGCCTGACAAAACAGCGCCTTGGATAGCCGCGCCAATGGCCACAGCTTCATCAGGATTCACATCTTTGCGAGGTTCTTTACCGAAGAATTCGGTCACCACTTCTTGAACCTTAGGCATACGGGTTTGTCCGCCGACTAAGATCACATCGGTAATGTCTGCAGCCTTAAGTTTGGCATCTTTTAAAGCTGTCTTGCAAGGTTCAATAGTGCGATTAATTAAATCGGCAACCAAAGATTCTAATTTAGCCCGAGTCACTTTGATGTTCAAATGCTTTGGCCCAGAAGCATCTGCAGTGATATACGGTAAATTAATATCCGTTTGCTGTGCACTGGACAATTCAATCTTAGCTTTTTCAGCTGATTCTTTCAAACGCTGTAAGGCCAGAGGATCTTTTTGCAGATCAACACCCGATTCTTTTTTGAATTCATCCACCAAATAATTAATCAGCAATTGATCGAAATCCGCTCCACCTAAGAAAGTATCACCATTGGTGGCCAACACTTCAAATTGATGATCGCCTTCAACATCAGCAATTTCAATGATGGAAATGTCAAAGGTACCCCCACCTAAATCGTAGACTGCAACAATGCGATCGCCACGCTTTTTGTCTAAGCCATAAGCCAAAGCGGCTGCTGTGGGTTCGTTGATGATGCGTTTAACATCTAAACCGGCAATACGCCCAGCGTCTTTAGTGGCTTGACGTTGTGCATCATTAAAATAAGCAGGCACTGTAATCACCGCTTCGGTCACGGTTTCACCCAAATAATCTTCGGCTGTTTTTTTCATCTTCCGTAAAATATGCGCTGAAATTTCTTGTGGTGCCATGTCTTTATCGGCCACTCGAACCCAAGCATCGCCATTTTGAGCGCCCACAATATCATAAGGGACATGTTTTTTAGCATGCTGCACTTCAGCATCTTTCTCACGACGACCAATTAAGCGTTTATTTTCATAAATTGTCTTTTTGCTGTTGGTGATCATCTGACGCTTAGCCGATTCGCCAACGTCAATCTGTGCCTCGTCACCAAACGCAACGATGGAAGGGGTTGTACGACGACCTTCGGTATTTTCAATCACCACCACTTTCCCGCCACTTTCAACCACTGCCACGCAAGAATTGGTGGTTCCTAAATCGATACCTATAATTTTAGCCATGTTCTATTTCACTCCAAAATATCTTACTCTGGAAACACGAGCGAACGCGTTTCTACCTATCCCTTAATATGGGGATCAACTCTTAAACTTCAAGGGCTTAATCGGCTTTAACGACAATCACTCTTGCCGGCCGTACAATGCGTCCATGCAATTTATAGCCTCTTTGCACCACCGCCATCACTTGCCCTTTGCCATAAGCTTGGCTTGGCTGCATAGCAATGGCCTCATGGAAATTGGGATCATAGGCTTCCCCTAAGGGGATCAAAGGCTCTACTCCAAATTTACCCAAGGCTTCTAGCATCATCTTTTCAGTCAGTTCTAAACCCTGGCGCATCGCTTCAAAAGCGGCCTCATTGGAATTTTGACTGTTTTCTAAGCCCTGAGTCAGTCCATCTAAAGCAGGCAATAATGCTTCAATTAATTTTTGCGTGCCATATTTCTGCATTTTTTGCACTTCTTGCTCTAACCGCTTACGCACATTGTCTTTTTCTGCCACTTCGCGCAGATATTTATCCCAATTCGCCTCGGCTTTAGCTTTTAAGCTGTCTATATCTTGCTTTAATTCAGTGTAAGTAGGGTCAATAGGACCTGTGGGAACCTGTTCTTCTAGAGCCTGTTCTTCAGGTTTATCGCTGGCTTCTATGCCTTCTTTTTCTTTTGATTCATTAAATATTTTATGCCATTTTGAATCTGATTTATCATTCATGCAATAAGTCTCCTGTGAATGCTGAGTCAATAAGGTAACTACTCGTGCCTTTTTTCCAGAAAAGCCCCTATTTGGCGCATCTTACACGCCCTTAGGGAAAAGTAGTTACAAAATAAGTATATGGTGACGATTTATAAGGATTTCAAGAGATCAGCGATCTTAAGCCAATCTTCATAGGCCCGAGCCTTGTCTGCTGGGTTTCGCAAGAGATAAGCCGGATGATAACTCACCCATAAAGGGCGTTCTCCTAGACGATATTCACGCCCTCTTAGCCTCGATAAGGGGGTATCGACTTTCAAAAGATGATGCGCAGAAACCCGTCCCAAAGCAAGAATAAGCTTGGGCTTCAATAATTGGATCTGTGCTTGCAGATAAGCCTGGCATTCATTCATTTCTTCAGGCTTAGGATCGCGATTACTGGGAGGCCTACATTTCAAGAGATTGGCGATATAAACCCTGTCATGGGATAAACCCACGGCGGCTATCATCTTATCCAAAAGCTGACCTGCTCGGCCTACAAAGGGCAGCCCTTGGCGATCTTCTTCGGCCCCTGGCGCTTCGCCAATGAGCATTAAAGGCGCTTGCTGATGGCCTCGTCCAAACACGGTCTGCTGGCGAGTTTGGCACAAGTCGCAACGCCGGCAGCCAGCGACAGCCGATTCTAAACTTTGCCATGAGGGCTTAGGCTTTATTTCAGCATCACGGCTCACCCATAGATCAATGCCCATAGCTTTGAGATAATGGTGCTGTGTGTTAATGTCCAATTCCCCTGTCATATTCGGAGCCCTGCTTATGTTATTACTCATTTTAATGGCCTTAACCTTGCTGGTGGTGACCGCTTTATTCCTCTTTTTGGCCCTACCCCGTAAAACAGAGGCCCAAAACAGTCAGAACCTACACCATGCCTTATTACGGCAAGAAGGTCAAATCAAGCAAATCTCTGACCATATCCAACAAATGAATGAACATCAACAGGCCTTGGCGCTACAGCAACACAGCCGACAAACTGAAACGCTGCACACCTTAAAAGAATTGGCCTTAAATTTAAAATCCGGCCAAGACCATGCCTCTCAGCAATTGCGTCTACAACTCGAAGAACAGCAAGGCTTATTTCGCAAAGAAAATGCTACACATCAATTACAACAATTGCAATTTTTACAAGACAGTTTACACAAGGGCATGAATGAACTCAGCCAATCGATTTTAACCGTGCTAAAACAAAATACTGAAACCAGTACAAAGGCTATTCATCATTTAAATGAAACTGTTGCCGAACATTTGAAAAACATCAGTGGACAAGTAGAAAAACGCTTGAGTGAAGGCTTTGAAAAAACGACAGCGACTTTCAATGCCATTATTCAACGCTTAAGTCTTATCGACGAAGCGCAAAAAAAAATCACCGAACTGTCCACCAATGTGGTGAGCTTACAAGCCATTCTTTCTGATAAGTCTTCGCGAGGCGCTTTTGGTGAAGTCCAATTATCCGCCATCATCCGTAATTTTTTACCTGAAAATCATTTTAGTTTGCAACACAGCTTATCCAATGGCAAGCGCGTGGATTGCTTATTATTTCTACCCCAACCCACAGGCAATATGGCCATCGATGCTAAATTTCCTTTGGAAAATTATCAGCAAATGGATCTATTATCGGCCCAAGATCCCTATCGCAAATCCGCTGAAACCCGTTTTCGTCAAGATTTGAAAAAACACATCAGCGATATTGCTGAAAAATACATTATCCCCGGAGAAACGGCAGAAGGGGCTGTCTTATTTCTACCCGCAGAAGCCATTTTTGCGGAGATCCATGCCCATTTTCCGGATATTGTGGAATTTGCGCAAAGAAAACAAGTGTGGATGGTCTCACCCACTACTTTAATGGCTATCCTCACCACGGCACGTGCGGTCATTAAAGATCAGGCCACGCGTGAACAAGTGCACATCATCCAACAGCATTTACGAGCTCTGGGCAATGATTTTAATCGATTTCAAGGACGCATGGACAGTTTAGCCAAACACATGGAACAGGCCAATAAAGATGTGATGGAAGTGCATATCTCTGCCCGTAAAATCACCGGTCATTTTAAAAAGATTGAGGCTGTCGATGAAAGCATTAGCCAGAAAGCCCCTGTGCTATTAGATGAACATGAAAACGAATCAGAATGATCAATTCTTCCATCATTGCTCCTGATAAATCTCGCGCAGGTCTGCGATGGGGTTAGACTTAAAAACCCTAAAACTCTTTATCCTGATAATATTGATACCAACCTCGCATTTGATATTTTTTAAAATAGTCCAGCGCTTGTTGTCGATGTTGCATTGCCCGCTCTCTCGCGCCATTTTTAGCATAAAATTCGCAAAAAAAAAGCTCTATATAAGGCAATTGTGAATTATAAGCAATGTCCTGTGCAATGCTTTTGGCCCTGCTGAGCAAAGCCAATATTTTAGCATTATGCTTATCTGAATGCGGCATACGGTTATAAATAAAGGCTTTTAAGCGATAACAGAGTACTAAATTAGGTTTTTGGCCATCAGGCTCTGAAATTTTTAGAATATCCGAGATCATGCTTAACGCTACTTTCCATTCACCCAAATAACCTAATACTTCGATGACCCCCGCAGCGCAATAAGGAGAAAAAGCATAATGCGTAGCTTTATAACGCGCTACCACTTCTTTAATTCCCCCCTTCAAGGAACTAAAATCTTCTAAGTGAAAATTATTAATGACCTGATAAGCCAAGCCCATGGTCAGGAATAAGCTGTGTTCAGTTTCTTGGCAAATTAAAATTAATTTGGATGAAAACTCTTTAGCTTTTACAAAATCGCCAATGCAGTGATAGTAGCAAGCAATGCTGACCAAAACGGCTGAAAGAAACTCTTCATGCGCTAAATTGAGATATTCTTTTTCCAAATAGTTAATCATTTTTTTTGCCGTCTCAATTTGTCCTTGTTCACAAAGACAGCGCACAAAATGAAAATAAGACACAGACACTGTCGGCACACCGGTGTAATAACTCACATAGCTTAATTGATTCGTCTCCTTTAGAACTTTGCCTAACAAGGTCAAAACCTTCGAATAATCCCCTAAGGGCCAAGCAGCATGTGCGGAGAAACAATATAAGCCAATTTTCAAATCCAGGGGATCCAGCGCTTTCATTAATGAGAATTCGCTTTGCATTTTGAGTTCAATCTCAACCAAGGCGCGATAACCTTCAGTGGCATGACCTGACATCGAGCCATTTAAAGCCTTCCATGATTTTGCTAAGAGTTCCATTTCAAGATTTTTATAGTCTAAGGCCATTTGAATCAAAAGATTACTTCTCTGATTGGCTTCTAGGTGCTGGTTGGATACAAATAAACTGTGAATTAACAACAAGTATAGTCTTGCATAAATTTGAATATTCTCTGTTTTTTCTAAGGTAGTCATCTGTTCAAAGCAAGACTCAATGCGGGCTGCTAATTCTTGATATTTAGAATTTGGAAAGTAAATAGACATTGTACTGGGAGTCATGAGATTATAAAAGTATAAGGCCTTTTGCCATAAGCCAGCCGCATAGGCATGGTGTGCTAAAACAGGATAAAAAGAACGGTCATCACCCTTAATGTCCCCTTCTATTTTTTCAACTAACCGGCTGTGATAGCCCTGTCGCGATTTCATCAAGAGGCTGCCATAAGCAGAATCTGCAATATATCCATGCTTAAAGCCATATTCTGGTTCTGGGAGCAAGCTTGTTTGAGTAATGAAATCCGCATTCTCTAAAAATAAAATAGCCTGCGAGAATTTTTCGGCCGAAAAATCATTCAAATATTTTAAACTGTTTAATTTAAAGGTTTTACCTAAAACAGAAGCTTGTTGTAAAAGTTTTTTACTGTCTTTAGGCAATTGATCAATTCGTGCGGCAACCACATCCTGAATCGTCTGTGGCATGGTTTTTAATTTAGCCGCTCTCATCAGTTCATAGCGTCCCTGCGGACTTTTGGATAAATACCCTTTGGCCAGCATCGTTTTAACAAATTCTTCCATGAAAAAAGCATTACCCTCTGTCACCGATAAAATTCTTTCGCGCAAGGGAGCTAATTGAGTATCTCCAGGCAATAGTAAATCCAGTAATTTCTCGCTGTCTTTTAGACTAAATGGCTGCAATTTTAATTCTTGACCTACTTGCTTAAAACTGTCTGGCAACTGAAATTCAGGGCGGTAATCCAAAATCAATAAAATCTTATTATAATGAATATATTTCTTAATAAAATCTAAAAAGGCTACTGTCTCACTGTCGCACCAATGCAAATCTTCAAAAACAAGCAGAATAGGAATACTTTTACTTTTAAACTCTAAAACATCTAAAACACTTTGGAATAAAATTTTTCCTTGCATCATAGGCGACGTCTTGAGCCAACGGGGATCCTCAACCTCAGATTTTATCAAACTTAATATCGCTGGCACACCCAGAGATTCTACAAATTTAATCTGATTCAAATCGCTGAGCAACCGATTTAATTGAAATTGGGTCAATTGGCTGGCGTTAATTGAAAACAAACTTGTGACAAACATTCTTAAGGTGCTCAAGGCCTCTGCTTTTTCATAAGACACCGAAGACACGCTGTAGATGGCAGCACCCTCTTTCATCGCCAAACCGGAAAATTCATAAACCAGTCGAGTTTTACCGACCCCCGGTTCTGCTTGCAGATAGAGTAAAGAACCTTCTCCATTCTTCATTTTTTCCCACTGGCTTTTGAAAATTTTCAACTCTTCCTCTCGACCAACAAAATGGCTGTTGGCATAAATTTGTGTGCCCAATTGTTTGCGAATATTCTCTTCCAAAAGTGAACTCATGGCATAGCAGTGGATCGCTTGAGAATATCCTTTCACCAATTTTTCCCCTAAAGGGAGCACATGAATATAATTTTTAACGCGCTCTAAGAAGTCTTCGGTAAGCTGAATTTGATTGCTGCTTGCCGTTTGCATCATCCTAGCCGCTAAATTCACTGAAGCGCCCAGAGCATCGTATTGATGATACTGCTCATTGCCAATATTATCCACGACCGCCTCACCCACATGCAGGCCTATGCGAAGAATTACGGGTAGTTTTTCTTCGCTGAATTGTTGTTGTAAGCTATAAGCCGCCAAACAGGCTCGCAAAGCGTGATCCTCATAAGCAATCGGCGCACCAAATATTCCAAACAGCGTGTTACCCGCCACTTTCAGTAAAGTCCCATCATAACGCTCTATCGCTCTGGAGGCTAAATCAATATATTCTTTATTTAAAATAAAGTTTTCATTCTCAGCAGAACCCATCATCTCGACAAACATACTGCTGATAATCTTACGCTCCCCACTATTGATGTTTTGTTTTAAAAGTTCATCCAAAAGCATATCATCGGATTTAGATTCAAACTGTTTGACTGCAATCAACTGGCTCGCCTTGGCATCAATATTGATTAAAGCATAGGTGGCTAAAGGTAAAAGCCTTTGCGGGATCAAGATATTTTTGACTCTAGAAATTTCGAGATACTGAATGTTGTTTTCAACAACCTGATAAGATAATTGTATACCATTTTCGGAAGCTTGGGCTTCAACGCATTGCGTAATTTTCACTTCTGGATTCGCCAACATCGTACTGGAACTACTGAGATCAGCCACCGCGCTGTGGATGCCCACACGGACCTGGCAGGGTGAATTCAGTTCTAGGATGGCTCTTTGCAATTGGGCTGCAGCAAAACAGGCGGCTAATCCATGAGGTTCTTCAGTAAATCCAGCGATTAAGCCATCGCCGGTGAGCTGTAATACTTTTCCGCCAAACTCTTCAACCGCGCCAATCATCACATTTGTGACGTCTTCGACCCATGTCCGTGCTTGTTCTACATCTGCATCGCGCATCATTTCCGTTGACCCTTTGATGTCCGCAGATAAATAACTTATATTGAGTGTTTCAAAAGTCTGAGTTTTAGAAACTTGTCTAGACTCGACGACTTTAGCCAATTTTTTACCACATTTAGAGCAGAACAAGGCATCGTCATCGGACTGAGCATTGCCACAATAGCTACAATAAAACATTTCCAGACCTTTTCTTAAGTGATGCTGAATACGTAGGAGCGAGTTGCTCCCCCTTTCGTTAATACTAGCTCACTTTGACTGTAAAAGTATTTTTAGACGTCAATAGAAGGGATCGCTCGTTTTTCCTCGGTTTCAAGCTCATAATCAACGCCAGGCCAAGCAAAGCCAAAAAGACGATAGAACTCTTCTTGATAGCCTGCTAAATCGGCATAGTCTGAAAGATTATCCGGATTGACTATATTCCAAAGCTCTGTAATTTTAGTCTGAATTTCAGGCGCCATCTCTAGATCATCAATGCGAATACGGCCCCCTTTATCTAGCGGTACTGGCTGACCGCTGTAAAGGCGATCGCTAAATAAGCGGACGATTTGCTCGATACACCCCTCATGTGTGCCCTGGGCTTTCATGAGTTTATACAAGATTGAGATATACAAAGGAACCACAGGGATCGCTGCGCTGGCCTGGGTCACCAGCCCCTTATTCACTGATATATACGCCGCACCATTACCCTGTTGTTGTAATTTTTCGGTAAGTTCAAAGGCTGTTTTTTCGAGATCTTTCTTTGCTTGACCAATCGTGCCCTCATGATAAATGGGAAAGGTCAGCTCTGGCCCAATATAAGAATAAGCCACTGTCACAGCATCTTTAGCCAAGAGTTTTTGTTCACTCAAAGCGTCTATCCAAAACTTCCAATCTTCACCCCCCATCACCGCAACCGTTTGGCGAATCTCTTCTTCATCAGCCGGTTCTATATTAACAGCACTCAATTCACCGCTCATGATATTCACTGTTTTGCCGGCGAAACTTTGTCCTATGGGTTTTAACACCGAATTTAAACTTTCTCCTGTTTTAGGATGCATACGTCTAGGAGAGGCCAAACTGTAAATAATCAGATCCACTTCGCCACCCCAATCGCGACGGATCAAATCTAAAGTTTGCGTTTTAATTTCATCGGAATAAGCATCGCCATTAATGCTCTTGGCGTATAAGCCTGCCTCTGTGGCCAGTTCTTCAAACGCCACTGTGTTATACCAACCGGCGGTGGCCGTACGTCTGTCAGCAGCCGGCCTTTCAAAAGACACGCCTATGGTTTGCGCTTTAGCACCAAAGGCCGCCACAATACGTGAAGATAGGCCATACCCTGTAGAAGCCCCAATAACCAAGACTTTTTTAGGCGGATTTTTAAGCGCAGGTAAATGCCCTTTAAGATAAGCGATTTCGCTTTCCACATGACGACGGCAACCTTGGGGATGTGCTGTAGTGCAAATAAAGCCTCTGATTTTAGGGGTAATGAGCATGGTAGTTTCTCCAAAAGATTTTGCGCTAGTGTAGAGAGTTTGGAAGAAAGGATCAAGATCTCAATTTCCCCCTCTTGCAGATCTGCGTTATAATTAGTACTATAGGGGTCCTATTTTAAGATCCCCTGAACGGCGGAGGCAAAAGATGTTAAAAATCAGCAAGTTAACCGATTACAGCACGGTGGTCATGGCTTATTTGGCGCAAAATTCATCAGAGATGCACAATGCCAAAGACATTACCGCGCGCACCCACATTGCCCTACCCACGGTCAGCAAGATTTTAAAAGCCTTAACTAAAAGCGGCCTTCTGCTCTCGCATCGCGGTGCGCATGGCGGCTACAGCTTGGCCGAGAAGGCTCAAAGCATCAGTATCGCAGATATCATTACGGCTATGGAAGGAAAACCGGGATTGACCGAATGCAGCCACAGCGATATGGCCTGCGCTTTGCAGCCGACTTGCTCCATCACCGGTCATTGGCAAACGATCAGCGCTTTAGTCTATAAAACCTTAGCGCAAATCAGTTTAGAAGAAATGACCCATTCCTTGGTAAACCCTGTGCATACGAGCCCCTCTAAACTTTATCACGGCGGAGATCCCCTCTCATGAAAACACAAAATGAAGCCTTAGAAACCCTATTGGCGCAAGACTATGAACATGGTTTTGTCACCGAGATTGAATCAGATACTTTCGAAGCCGGTTTAAACGAGTCCGTTGTGCGCGCTATTTCAAAGAAAAAAAATGAACCGGAGTTTATGCTGGCTTGGCGCCTAAAAGCCTTTGAATACTGGCAGAGTTTAAAAGAACCCCATTGGGCCCATTTACATTATCCCGCCATTGATTATCAGGCGCTCAGCTATTACTCCGCACCGAAGACTCCTGGACAAGGTCCTAAAGATCTCAGTGAAGTCGATCCCAAACTGATCGAAACCTACAATAAACTGGGGATCCCCTTAAAAGAACAGGAATGGTTGGCCGGTGTTGCGGTCGATGCTGTCTTTGACAGCGTTTCTGTAGCCACTACTTTTAAAGCCAAATTAAATGAAATGGGCATTCTCTTCTGCTCTTTTTCCGACGCAGTACAAGAACATCCTGAATTGATACAGCAGTATTTGGGCACGGTGGTTCCCTACACGGATAATTTTTTTGCAGCCTTAAATGCCGCGGTCTTTAGCGATGGATCTTTTGTTTATATTCCACCCGGTGTGCGCTGCCCTATGGAATTATCCACTTATTTTCGCATCAATGCCAAATCAACAGGGCAATTTGAACGCACCTTGATCATTGCTGATAAAGACGCTTATGTCAGTTATTTGGAAGGCTGTACGGCACCTCAACGCGATGAAAATCAATTACATGCTGCTGTGGTTGAACTCGTGGCCTTAGACCGTGCGCAGATTAAATATTCCACCGTACAAAATTGGTATCCCGGAGATGAGAATGGTTTAGGCGGCATTTATAATTTTGTCACCAAACGCGGCGAATGTCGCGGTCCACATTCTAAAATCAGTTGGACACAAGTGGAAACGGGATCGGCTATCACCTGGAAATACCCCAGTGTGATCTTAAAAGGGGATCACAGTGTCGGTGAATTTTATTCGGTAGCTCTGACCAATCACCATCAACAAGCCGATACCGGGACTAAAATGGTGCATTTAGGTGAATACAGTAAAAGCACTGTGATTTCTAAGGGTATTTCAGCTGGAAAAGCACAAAATACTTATCGCGGTTTGGTTAAAATTGCCGCCAGCGCCAAAGGCGCTCGCAATTACACTCAATGCGATTCTCTCCTGATGGGAACCGAATGCGGCGCGCATACTTTCCCCTATCTAGAAAGTAAAAACAATACAGCGCGTGTTGAGCACGAAGCTTCAACCTCAAAGATCAGCGAGGATCAACTTTTTTATTTGGCGCAAAGAGGGATTGGCACGGAAGACGCCGTATCCATGATAGTCAATGGCTTTTGTAAGGCCGTGATGAAAACTTTACCTATGGAATTTGCCGTAGAAGCCAGAAAATTATTGGGTCTTAGTTTAGAAGGCGCCATTGGTTAAAACTAGAGTATGAAGAGGAAATAAATGATGTTAATAATTAAAGATTTACATGTCAGTATTGGCGATAAAGCCATTTTAAAAGGGCTTAATCTCAGCATAAACCCTGGAGAAGTGCATGCCATTATGGGCCCTAATGGTTCTGGCAAAAGCACTCTGGCCAATGTTTTGGCCGGTCGAGAAGATTATCAAATCACCCAGGGTAGCATTGAATATCAAGGTTTAGATTTAACCCGCCTAAGTACTGATGAACGCGCTTTACAGGGCATCTTCATGAGCTTTCAATATCCAGTAGAAATTCCTGGGGTTTCTAATCTTTACCTTTTAAAATCTGCTTTAAATGCACAAAGGAAAAAACAAAATTTGCCTGAAATCGATGCTATGGATTTTCTAAACATCGTGCGCGAGGTCATGAAACAATTGCAAATAGACGAGACTTATCTTTATCGCGATGTCAATACTGGATTCTCGGGCGGCGAGAAAAAACGCAATGAAATTTTACAATTGCTGTTGTTAAAACCCAGCCTATGTCTTTTAGATGAAACCGATTCTGGCTTAGACATCGATGCTCTACGCATTGTCGCCGATGGCATTAATCTCATTCGCGATCCTAAGCGCAGCATCATCGTGATCACTCATTATCAACGGCTCTTAGATCATGTGGTTCCTGATGTCGTGCATATTTTATCCGCGGGTAAGATGGTGGCAGAAGGCGATCGCAGTTTAGTCGCGCGTTTGGAAGCCGAGGGGTATGAACCTTTCTTAGAAAAGAAAACGGCAGGTGCAGCATGAGCACAATGGTCCTCCACGAAGATCGTGGGTTAGATGAAAAGCAAGTACAAAAAGCCGCTTTAGCCTGCCCTGTTTGGCCTTTAAAACAGCGCCTTCACGCTTTTCAAACCTGGCAAACCTTGCCTGTACCCAGTGTACGGGATGAAGCCTGGAAATACACTTCTTTAGCCCGTTTTGAAAAATTAGCCTTAAATCCTAATAAAGCCTCAACCCACAGAGGGCCTTTTAAGGGTTTTCCTTTTGAAATTAAAAGTCCTGCTTTTTATTTCATCAATGGCCGTTTCGCTGCCGATCTTTCATCGCCATTGTCTGATGAAATTCGAATATTATCACAAACTCTTGCCCCCGAAAATGTAGACTTGGCCCAAAACTCAGGTTACTTCGAATCCCTGAATAGCGCCTTATTCAGCGACGGCGCTGTCCTTGAATTACAAAAAAATCGCAATGAAGAAGATCCTATTTATCTTGTTTTTTTACACGATGCCGATGAAAACTTAGCGATGCAACATCTACGTCATCACATCCGCGTCAAAACCAATGTCCACAGTGCCTGTGTCCTCATGGATTGGAATTTAAATGATATTGCGGATTTCAGCACGCAGATTATTGACATTGATTTAGAAGAAAAAGCTGAATTGAATTGCCTACACCTTCGCAAACCCCATCGTTCAGGATACCATTACACAAAAACCTCTGCTCAATTGGCTGCAGAAAGTAAACTCATTCATTTTAATTTAGATTTTGGCGCCAAACTCGTCCGTAATGAATTAACCGTTTCACTCTTGGGAGAAAAAGCACGCTGTGAATTAAACGGTTTGGCACTGGCTTTAGGACATGATCATATTGATAATCACACTCAAATTCGTCATTTGGCAGCCGAAACTCACAGTCAAGAGCATTATCGTGGCATTATCAATGATAAAGCCGTCAATATTTTTCACGGCCATATTTTAGTAGCGGCCACAGCGCCCCAAAGTAACGCCGAGCAACATAATAAAAATATTTTATTGTCCGCGCAAGCAGAAGCCTACGCACAACCTCAATTGGAAATTTACAATAAGGAAGTGCAATGCACTCATGGAGCCACCATCGGCGATTTGGATGAAGAGGCCTTGTTTTATCTTCGTTCTAGGGGTTTATCAGATCTCATTTCACGACAATTGTTGATTTTAGGATTTGCACATAACTTATTGGCCACGATCCAGAACATTCCTTTACAACATGTTTTGGAAACTTTAATTAAAGCTGAATTGGCTTTAACATTTGATTTTGACACTGAATAATTGATTGGAGACTATTATGGATAAGCATTTTGGGAAAGTTTTTAGCCCATCCGATTTGCGTGAAATCAGAAATGATTTTCCCATTCTAAAAGTAAAAATTAAGCATCGTCCTTTAGTTTATCTCGATAATGCGGCCACTTCGCAAAAACCACAATGCGTGATCGACGCCTTAGATCGCTATTATAGCCATTACAATTCAAATGTGCATCGAGGTTTACATGAGTTAAGCGAATTGGCTACCACCGCTTATGAACAATCGCGTCAGCGTGTCGCTCATTTTTTAAAGGCTAAAGAGTCTTGCCAAATCATTTTTGTCAAAGGCACCACCGAAGCCATTAATTTAGTGGCTCAATCCTATGGCCGACCCTTACTCAAAAAAGACGATGAAATTCTGATCACCGCTTTAGAACACCATTCCAATATCGTTCCCTGGCAAGTCTTGTGTGAACAAACGGGTGCTAAGCTTCGCGTGGCTCCCATTAATTTACAAGGTGAAGTCATTCAAGAAGAATATGAAGCGTGTTTATCGGAAAAAACAAAAATAGTTGCCCTAGCCCATATCTCCAATGCCTTAGGGACTATTTTACCGATTAAAGCAATGATTGCAAAAGCACGCGCTGTCGGAGCGATCACCCTGATCGATGGTGCTCAAGCCATTCCCCATTTAAGAGTGGATGTACAGGATCTCGATTGTGATTTCTATGCTTTTTCAGCACATAAAGTCTATGGACCCACAGGGATTGGGGTGTTATACGGTAAAAAAGAACTCTTAGAAGCCATGCCCCCCTATCAGGGCGGCGGCGAAATGATTCAATCGGTTTCATTTGAAAAAACGGTTTATCAAAATCTACCGCATAAATTTGAAGCAGGCACCCCCCATATTGAAGGCGCTATTGGCTTGCATGTGGCCTTGGATTATCTGCACAGTTTAGGTTATGAAGGCATCGCCCATCAAGAACATGAATTGCTGCTCTACGCCACTGAATTGGCCCACAAACATCATTTACGGATCATCGGAGAAGCCAAAGAAAAAACCAGTATTTTATCTTTTATGGTCGATAATATTCACGCCCATGATGTGGGTACGATTTTAAATCATTATGGGATAGCCGTACGTGTCGGCCATCATTGTGCCATGCCTTTAATGGAATTTTTTAAAGTGCCTTCCACGGTGCGCGCTTCTTTTGCCTTTTACAACACCCAAGATGAGATTGATGCTTTATTTGAAGTCATTCCAAAAGTACGCGAGGTATTTCAATGAACGATGAACTGGCAGAACTCTATCAAGAACTGATTATGGAGCATAACCGCCATCCCAGACATTATGGGGTATTAGCTCCCTGCACTCATCAAGCTGCGGGTTTTAATCCTTTGTGCGGTGATCAGATCAAATTAAGATTACAAATTGAAAATGATCTCATTATGGCCTTAATGTTTGAAGGCAAGGGTTGTGCCATTTCCATCGCTTCAGCCTCTTTGCTCACGGAAGCTCTAGAAGGCAAATCACTGGCTGAAGCACATGAATTATTTACACTCTTTCATGAGACCCTCACAGGACAGCCCGAGTCTTCTCATCACTCAGCCCGTCTAGGAAAATTGGCGGCCTTAATTGGCGTACAAGCGTTCCCCTCTCGGGTTAAATGCGCGACTTTAGCTTGGCATACTTTAGAGGCCGCTTTAGCGAATAAAGACACACCGGTATCCACGGAGTAAGCTCATGAACACTGAAAACATGATCATAATCGATCCTCAGTCTGATTTAGAAGCACGTATCATCATTGCGTTAAAAGACATTTACGATCCTGAAATACCCGTCAACATCTATGATTTAGGCTTAATTTATGCTTTAAGCATCGATGAAAACGCTTTAGTCACCTTAGAGATGACTTTAACCGCCCCAGGCTGCCCTGTCGCTCAAACCTTTCCCATTCAAGTGGCCGATGCCATCAGAGCCGTCGCAGGTGTTTCAGATGTCAAATTGGAGATGGTCTGGGATCCCCCCTGGAGCGTGGAACGTATGTCTGAAGCCGCTAAAGTCGCCTTAGGGTTTTTTGATTAAATGAGATTTAAACCCATTTACTGTCATTTAAATGGCTTTATTTTTGTTTTTTTAACCCGAAAAAATACATTTTCCTAAGTTTAAACTTGCTTTTATCTCCTCAACCCGGTATGATCCTGCCTAATAACTCGAACAAGGATCATCCATGACTCAAAATACTAGCCTACCTAAGAGGATTTCGACTTTTTCTTTAATGATGACGGGTGTTACCACCATTATTGGCTCAGGTTGGTTACTCAGTACACAGAAAATTGCCTCTATGGCAGGACCGGCGAGTTTATTGTCCTGGGTACTGGGTGCTTTTATCGCTCTCTTGGTAGGGCTTTTCTATATTGAGATAGGCTCAATTTATCCTTCTTCTGGCGGTATTGGCTATTATTCACACATTACCCATGGCCGCTTCTGCGGTTTTTTAACCTCTTGGATCAATTGGTTAAGCATTGTGGCCGTTCCGCCGATTGAAGCACAAGCGGTTATCCAATATTTAAGCCAGCTTTCCCCCAGTTTTAGCCATTTTTACGATCTCAGCAGCCACAATCTGACTGGAACGGGCATTCTGTTTGCTTTTGTCTTGATGCTGCTCTTCATGGCTTTAAATTACTGGAGTATTAAACTTTTTTTACGATTTAATAATTTTTTTACGATTCTAAAAGTCACTATTCCCATTCTGACCATTGCGGCTTTGTTTTACTCCGGCTTACACCGAGAAAATTTTGGAACAACCCTACAGACCTTCATGCCCTTTGGCTGGAATTCTATTTTTGCCAGTGTGGTGGCTTGTGGTGTGGTCATGTCCTTCAACGGCTTTCAATCTCCCCTTACTTTTTCAGAAGAAATTGCTTCACCCAAACGACAATTGCCTATAGCCGTTCTTGGAAGTATTGGCTTTAGCCTTATCATCTATGTATTGTTACAAATTGTATTTGTCGGCAGTCTTTCTCCTTCCGCTTTAGCACAGGGCTGGGGTCAGATTAATTTTAGATCACCCTATGTTCAATTGCTCATGATCGCTAATTTCCAACTCTTGGTCAGCGCTGTTTATATGGGTTCCGTGGTTTCTCCTGGGGTCTGTGCGGTTAGTTTCGTAGCCTCAAGTGCACGTATTTTATTTTCTCTGTCTCGTGAAAGGCATCTGCCAAAATCTTTATCCACCTTGCACCCTAAATACAGCAGTCCTTGGAATGGGATCGTTGTGAGCATCATCGTAGGCTCGATATTCTTGTTATTTTTTAAAGGTTGGTACAGTTTGGTGGCGGTGATTTCAGTCTTACATTTGTTTTCCTATGTGCCAGCCCCGATTGTCACGATTGCCAATCGCTTAAAACATGGGCGTTCAGCACCTAAATCAGGGCATTTTTCATTGCCCTTTGCTCATGTGCTGGCACCGGCATTGCTGTTTTTATTATCCGTCCTAATCTTCAGCGCTGGTTTTCCCCTAACAGATGAAATGGCTGTTTTAATGATCCCAGGTTTAGCTTTCTATTTTTACTACGAATATAAAGAACGTAGAATGCGTGCTTTTGGTTTAGCCTTTAAAGGCGCCTCTTGGTTGATTATCTATGTGATTGGGATCAGTCTCATTACTTATCTGGGGAATCATACCGGCAATGCCATACAGACTATGCCGCATTCAATGGCTATCATGCTATTACTCGTTTTGTCTTTGGTCACTTATATCTACGGCGCTTATTTTGCTTATAGCCCTGAGACTTATCTGACTGCAGGCAAGATAAACGATACTCCAGATAAAGCAGCACTCCTGGCTGATTAAGGAACGCTCATGCCACATTGGCTACAAGTCTGCTTAAAAGAAGATATCCCTGAAGGGCAATGGATCACTTTTGATACCGGCGAAGAAGAGCTCTTGATTATCAATGTTAAGGATGAATTCTATGCCGTACAAGATCTCTGCACCCATGATGGCGGCAATTTAGCAGAAGGTGAGCTGGAGGGCGATGAAATCGTTTGTCCTCGACATGGAGCACGATTTTGCGTTAAAACAGGTGCTGTCACCACTCCACCGGCTTATGAAGACATCAAAGCCTATCCTGTACGCATTCAAGCGGGTTATATTGAAGTCGGAGTCGATGAATAGCTGAAATTTTAAGCCAAAGAGATATACTTTTTAAACGCCCTCTCCCCCAGTATTCTGGGGGAGAGGAGTATTCAGTCAGGCTTTCATTTTTCCCCTGAGAGTACTGCGGCATTCCGAGAGGATTTTGAAAAAGCAGAATCATTCCTTAATCAATATACCCATCCGGCTCTAACAATTTTAAAAAATGCTTATAGGGCATTTGTATGGTCTCGCGGTAAATACCCGCATTAAAAACGATAGCTCTGTCCGCATGAAAAGCACGAGAGATATACACCGGCATTTGATAAATATGCCCAAAAGGAGGAATAGCTCCTCGTTCACAATCCCCAAAGACTGAAGTAAATTCTTTTTCCTCCACCCAATTGAGCTCTTCAGTGCCGAAAAATCGCTGTAAATAAAGTGTCCTTCCGGCAAGCTCGTGTCAGCAGCTATTTAGCTAAAAAAGATTTAAGCCTAAAGCTTATTCATTCCGGATCCAACCCATTTGTCGGGCATGCTCA
>VFKP01000144.1 GCA_009885495.1 Gammaproteobacteria bacterium
CGCGATAAATCTTGTTTTGTAGAGACGCGATTTATCGCGTCTTAAGCCCTTCTCTAAGATCTTAAGACGCAATAAATCGCGTCTCTACCCTAAGATTTGAAAGGGATACGTAAGGATTGTATCAGATCAGGCCAGTATTGAGGCAAGTGAGGAAGAAGCTGCTTGCTGTTTTAAGCGGGAGAGCCTATAATCTCGGAATGGATTCCGGATTTGCGAGGTAAATCCGGAACGTATTCCGAGACTGAGGTTGCTAACATGTTGATAAATAGAGAGTTAAGACTTCCAAAAGACTATAATTTTTTTCTGTTCGGGGCACGTGGGACAGGAAAAAGTACTTTGTTGGAAACAGCATTTGAAAAATCAGCTAGCTTATACATCAATTTACTCGATCCGCGAGAAGAATTACGTTTTTTAAAAAATCCTGAAGAATTAAGGTATTTGGTGCTGGCTGCGGGGCCGGAGATCCAATTTATTGTGTTGGATGAAATTCAAAAAGTACCTAAATTATTGGACGTGGTTCACTTGCTGTTAGAATCAGATAAAACAGACAAATATTTTATTTTAACAGGCTCTAGCGCGAAACAATTGAAAGCAGCAGGCGTGAATTTATTGGCGGGACGAGCCTTTACTTATTACCTGTTTCCATTCACTTATCTGGAATTAGGAGAGCAATTCATATTACAAGATGCACTTAGCTTTGGTTTATTACCGAAGATTTTTGCATTCTCGAATGCTGCATATAAAATAAAATTCTTACAATCATATGCGATCACTTATTTAAAAGAAGAGATCTGGTCAGGACGTTTGGTTAAAGACCTAGAACATTTTCGTAGATTCTTAGAAGTGGCCGCGCAATCAAATGGTAAAATTGTTAATTATGCCAATATCGCCAGAGATGTGGGGGTCAATGACAAAACAGTCAAAAATTATTTTTCTTTATTGGAAGATACTTTAGTTGGCAATTTTTTAGAACCCTTTCACCATTCATTTCGGAAACGTTTAAGAGCTGCACCTAAATTTTATTATTTTGATCTCGGTGTTGCTCGCGCTTTAGCGTCTACCTTAACGCTTAACCCTTTATCGGGAACTTCTTATTATGGAGAGCTATTTGAGCAATTCATTATTACAGAATGTTTTAAGTTAAAAAATTATTACCAATCAGAGTATCGTTTATCTTATTTAATGACCGCTTCGGATTTGGAAATTGATTTAATCATTGAACGCCCGGGCCTAACTACTTTGTTTATTGAGATTAAAAGTAAGGATGCGGTGACTGAGAAAGATCTGAGTACTTTATTAAATTTAAGTGCTGAGTTTGGCGCTTGCGAGGCGATTTGCTTATCACAAGACCCCAGGACAAAAAAAATAAAACACGCTACAGTCTATCCCTGGCAACAAGGATTAGAAGCGATTTTTATAAACACCTAATCAACGATTGCTTCAATCGTTCTCTCGCTTTATCGACGATCAATTGATTGAAAGCTTTATGTGCTACCGATTCAATTGCAAAATGATGCCAATACAAGGGCATTTTCATAATTTTATTACAAAGTGTATTATCCACGGACTCAGAGCAGAGCTTGGCTAGCCTAAAATATGAAATTGAAAAAAGAGGTAAAATCATGCCGCATCCTGCGAAGGTCCAAAATTCAGCCTTCCCCTTGACAGATCCCCCTTGCCGGCATATGATTGGATGAGATAAATACCAGGAGGTCTTCATGTCCGTTCGCTTTAATTCTATTTCAGTTTTATGTGCCAGTTTATGTTTGGCGGTGTCTACATTGAGTTTTGCCGCTGATCCGGCTTCTGCAGCTGTTCCAGCGGCAAAAGCGCCTATGACGCCAGCCTCTACAGTCGCCAATAAACCGGCTGCAGTGAATGCCAATTACACGGCGCTGTTGCAAAAAATTACTCAGGGAAAAGTCCAGATTTTGAAACAATTTACCGGTCCTGGTGATTTGGTGGGTTTATTAGTGCGATCTCCTGAAGGTCAAAAGGGCGTGGTTTATGTCGATAAGAATGCTCAATATGTGATTATCGGCAATGTCATTATGGCCGATGGTTCTAGCCGCAGTGCCGATGACACCGATAAATATGTCAATTCTGAAATTGCTCAGAAAGCCTGGGGTAATGCAGCGAAAACCGCTTGGGTCTTGGATGGCTCTCCTAAAGCTAAACATGTGATGTATGCGATTGGCGATCCCAATTGTTCCGCCTGTCATCGTTTCTACAGCGATACCCGTCCTTATGTGAACAGTGGTGATTTAGCGATCCGTTGGATCTGGGTGGGTTTCATGCGGCCCACGAGTCCGGGCATGGCTATGGCGATCATCTCAGCTAAAGATCCTGGCGTTTTGATGAAGCAAAATGAACAAAGCTTCAATGAGCAAACGGAGGCAGGTGCTGTTAAACCCTTGGCTAATCCTAGCCCAGAGCTTAAGGCTAAATTTGATGCCAATATGAAATTTATGGCGGCCCATCAGTTTACGGTGACGCCCACTTTAATTTTCCAAGATGCACAAGGTAAGGCGCATACAGTGTTGGGTGCGGTACCCGAACCAGGTCTAAAAGATTTGGTGAATCAGGCCGGGGGTGCGCAATAGAAAAGTTTAAGAGAGAGTTAGAAGACCGTAGTACGTCATTGCGAGCGCAAGCGACGCAATCCACTGAAATTACCATAGGGCTGTGAACTATTCCCTGGATTGCCACGTCGCTGCGCTCCTCGCAATGACAAGCTTGCGTCTTGTCTGTAATGAGGAGATTTAAATTTTGAAAAAACGAGATAAAAATTATGTCAGCGAATTGGATCTGTTTTTAGAAGATTTAAGACAGTCTAATGATCTTTCGGCTTCCCAAGAGAAAGAAATAGCCGAATACAGCCGTATCAATCGTTTGCGCGATGTAGCGGATATCTCAGAAGAAGAACTCATCTAATCGAATTACCCTTAGGTCTACGCGCGAGCCAATATGAATCAACAGCATAGTTTTGATCTGATCGATAAATTTTTAGTCGCAATGCCCAGTCTTCAAGATCTGCATTTCCAAAAAGCCGTGGTGTATATCTGTGCTCATGGCCCAGAAGGTGCGATGGGTTTAGTGGTCAATCGTCCTTTATTAGACATGAGTTTAAGCGATGTATTGCAAGAAATGCATATTAAACCCTCTCAAGATCTGAGACTGCCTACGACAGTTTTATTTGGGGGCCCTTTACAAACAGATCGTGGCTTTGTGATCCATCGTCCCGTTCAATCCTGGCAATCCACTTTAGCCGTGGGCGCAGATGTGGGCGTGACCTCTTCGCAAGATATTTTGCAAGCTATGGCACAGGACAAAGGCCCAGAAGATGCACTGGTGGCTTTAGGCTATGCGGGTTGGGCTGAAGGTGTGATCGAAGATGAATTGGCCCAGAATTATTGGTTGGTGGTGCCGGCATATCGCAGGATTCTGTTTGACACCCCATTTGAGGAGCGTTGGGAAAATGCAATTAAGACTTTAGGCTTTGGCCCAGAAGATTTATCCAAAGATGTAGGTCATGCCTAAAGTGAATGAGGATCAGCCTTTTAAAGAGCCTTTACCTAAGCTTTGGCAAGGTGAACAACGCCCTCAGGGAGTGGCTTTAGGTTTCGATTATGGCACTAAAAAAATTGGTGTGGCGGTAGGACAATTATTGACACGCACGGCATCAACTTTATCCGTATTGTATCGCATTAAAGAAGAGATCGATTGGAAATCAATTGCCCTCTTGGTGCAGCAGTGGAAACCTTTTGCCTTGGTAGTGGGGATCCCTTTGCATATGGATGGCAAAGAGCAATGGATTACCGCAGAAGCACAAGCCTTTGCTGAAAATTTAAAAATTCGTTTTCAAGTTCCTGTTTATGGTGCTGATGAACGCTTAACTTCGGTAGAAGCGCGAGCTCAGATCTTTGAAGCTGGAGGATATAGAGCTTTAAAAAAGACAGTGATTGATAGCTTGGCCGCTAAATTAATCTTGGAAGAATGGTTTTTGCAGTTTGCACAAGACTGATCCTTGCGTATTCTTGAGGAAAGTGAAAAGTCCCCTCGCCCAGTATTCTGCAGTACTGTCCGGGGAAAGTGGAAACTCCCCTCGCCCAGTATTCTGGGAGAGGGGTTGGGGGAGAGGGTTTAAAATGCTTAAGGCTTAGCGGATACTGGTTTAGCGGTAGCGCTTGGCAATACATTGCCCGTAGTCTCATTGACCGCAGGAACAACCACAGTGGGTACTGCAGCAGGCAGAGCTGCCGTCATCCCAGGGGCATCGCCGATGGTCTTACCATTCACACTCAGTTTGCCCTGAGAATAATTTAGAGCAAAGATATAATGTTCATGATCTTGCTTCAAATAACCGGCAGACACCCAAGAAGCCAACAGCTGTTGCGTCATTTGATCGGCTGCATTGGGATCTTGATTCGCTTGTCGATGCTCTGCCAGAGTTTTCAAGGTACTGGCCATAAAATTGATTTGAATATGCGATTCAGCCTGTCGAATCAATTGCCCTAGATCTTGAGATTGTAAAGTTTTAGGAAACGTCAAAGAAGCATCAATACTGGCTTTCTGCATATTGGCTGCAGCTGCTGCGTCGCTGGGTTTGAGCGTAAAACTAGCGCCTTTATTCACTATTTCCGGCAGTGTTTTAGTGATCTCACTGCTGATCAACAGTAATTCAGGCTGTTTGGCTAAACTGTGCAATTGTCGTGTGATAAGACCGGTAGGTTTGGCGCGGCTGATGGAGATCTGCATTTGTGCATCGGAACTAAACCAGCCACGATGATAATGTACTAATTTGGCAGAGTATTGCAATTTATCGGCATTCATCAAAGCATCATATTGTGCGGTTAAATCTCTGAGTTTTAACCAAGCATTGGCGTCAACATTTTTGATGTCTAAGTTATAACTGAATGGCGCATAATTTAAGCTGCCAATTTGCGCTTTATCTGCGCTCAAAGTAATCAAAGAATTCAGCAGATTACCATTGAGGCTTGAATCGCCCTTCAAACTGAGGTTGTTCAAAGCAAACATCGCTTTTTGATTGCTGCTGGCGCTGACTTCGGGAATATTCAAATCCGAATTGCCCACCCATAAGCCATTTTTATAACGTAATTTCATATCGACATGGGCTTTAGGAATTTCCAATTCAGAGTTACCTTTGGTGTAAGAGAGCTTGCGCAAGCTCACTTCAGCACGTAAGTTGCTCAAACCGGGAGAAAGTGCCATTTTAGTTTGCGCACCCTGCCAATTGATCAAAGTGTCATCGCTTTTATAAGTGACCCCAGGCAAATTACCCGTGGCGTGAATACGGCCCAGAAGAGAAACGGCGATATTGCGGCTGGCCCAATAATCGCCATTACTTTCAAAGCCTTGATTGCGCAGCCAATGTTCGGTGGTTTCATCAGGATTAGCGATAGAGACAAAATAACCTCGGCCAAAACCAAAATGATTTTTGCCATCGGCATCTGCTCCCCAGTAAAAGGGACCATGGTAAATTTTTTCTTCAACATTAAAGCTGGCAATGACTTGTTGTTGTGAATTATTGATGGATTCAGATTTACCGCTGAAAAATTGATTGGTGCGTGTGAGTAGCTCGTCACTTAGGGATTGATCGGTATGACCAAAGAAATAAGGAGTGCCCAAAAAAACAGCAATGATTAGACCAATACCGCTGGTGATAGCCATTCTACGCATAGTAAACCTCTTTCATTTAAGTTTGTCGGGATGCCCAGCGGCTTTGTTTTGGCTAAAGCGCTTAAAGGGCCTAAAGTTACACCTGAACATGATAGCGCATTTTTACTCAAAAGTGTATCTTCCGGCCTTGGCGTGTTAATATGTTGCCGGCAGCTTTTGGGTTTGTGCAAGGATTTTAAAAAGATTGAGTGAAAAAATATGAGCAAAACAAGAATAAAAAACCGAACGATTGTTGAAAGATTGATTTTGCAGTTGGATTCAGCTTTAAAAACAATGACGCAAAAGCCTGTTGCAGCTCGATCCAGCCCGGCCAAGACGCCGGCCAAAGCATTAACTCGGCAAGAGCAAAGGGTTTCCGCACAGTATATGCGAGTGAATCATGCTGGAGAAATTGCCGCTCAGGGCTTGTATCAGGCTCAGGCAATATTCGCACGCGATCCAGAAATCGCTGAAAAAATGCGCGGATCGGCGCTAGAAGAAAACGATCATCTAGCTTGGTGTGAAACACGCCTACAAGAATTGAACAGTCATACCAGTTATCTGACGGGAATTTGGTTTTTGGGGTCATTCATGGTGGGGGCTATTGCTGGCTTTGCTGGAGATCGATGGAGCTTAGGATTTGTGGCCGAAACAGAACGACAAGTGATGATTCATTTGGATCAAAATTTACAGGGCTTACCCTTGCAGGATCTGAGTAGCCGCCAAATCGTGCAGCAAATGTATGAAGACGAATCGCAGCATGCTCATCGGGCTTTAGAAGCCGGGGGAAAGCCTTTTACTCAGCCCCTGCGATTTTTAATGCAAGCTATGGCCAAGGTCATGACTTTAACCGCTCGTTGGATTTAAGGGATTATTAATGATGCAGCAAATTTCACAGTATTTAAGCGGGCCTTTACAAACGCTGCAATATTTATTTTTAGCGATCCAAATTATTTTACACATTGTCTTTGCCACAGCGGTTGCCCATGACGCGGGACAAATCGAAAAAACAGGTTCTAAACCTATTCTGGTTTCGGGAGTCATTTGGGCTTTCGCCACTCTGATGGGGGGTGTTTTTGTGGGGGTTGTGTACTGGTTATTGCATCATTCAACTTTAACGCGTAAGGATTATTGAGCATGAGCGAAGAGGTCATTGAAAAAAAAGGCCCCCTTTGGCCTTTGATCTTAGCGTCCATTGGCGTGGTTTTTGGGGATATTGGTACCAGTCCTTTATACGCGATGAAAAGCTGCTTTATCGTGGGTTATCTCAGTGTGATTCCGCTCAATGTTTTGGGTCTTTCCAGTTTATTTGTGTGGACACTTTTTCTGGTGGTTAGCGTTAAATATGTTTATATTGTTTTAAAAGTGAATAACCATGGGGAAGGTGGATTGTTTGCTTTGGCCTTATTGTGTTCGCGCCTTAATCTTAAAAAATTAAAAAAATTACCTTTGATTTTAGGCACTATTGGGATGGCGCTTTTTTTCAGCGATGGTATTTTAACGCCCGCGATCTCTGTTTTGGGTGCTTTAGAAGGTTTGCATACGATCACTTCGCGCTTTGACGATCATATTGTATTATTGTCTATGATCGTCTTGACCCTATTGTTTATACTGCAAAAACGTGGCACCACTGTGATTGGGAATTTTTTCGGCCCGGTGATGATTCTGTGGTTTACTGTGTTAGCGCTTCTGGGCATAGGCAGTATTATTCAAACGCCCAGTATATTTTTAGCCTTAAGCCCTTCCTATGCGTTTAGTTTTTTTCTTCATAATCATTGGAGTGGTTTTTTAGCCATGGGCGCTGTGATTTTAGTGGTCACGGGTGCTGAGGCATTGTATGCCGATCTAGGCCATTTTGGCAAAAAACCTATTCAATATGCTTGGACTTTTTTCGTTTTTCCGGCTTTAGTCTTGAATTATTTAGGCCAAGGGGCCTTATTATTGCGTTCTCCACAAGCGATCAGCAATCCGTTTTATCTTTTAGCGCCTCATTACTTTATTTTACCTTTAATTATTTTAGCGACCGTGGCCACGGTGATTGCCGCACAAGCCGTGATTGCCGGCATGTTTTCAGTGAGCTGGCAGGCTATCATGCTGAACTATTTACCCCGCATGAATGTGATTTACACTTCAAGAGTTCAGATTGGACAAGTGTATGTACCGGTGGTGAATGTCGTGATGTGTGTGTTGACGCTGATCACGGTATTGTTTTTTCGAAATACGGAAGCTTTATCGGTGGCGTATGGTTTAAGCATTGCCGGTTGCATGTTGTTGACCACGGTTTTAATTATTATCATGGCTCGTTATGATTGGAAATGGAGTTTTTTACATGTGGCGTTATTCTTTGCCCCCATTTTGCTTCTAGATTTGGTGTTCTTTTCAACCAATATCGTTAAGATCATTGAAGGGGCTTGGTTTACAGTGCTGATCTCCAGTGCCGTTTTTTATTTGGTTCGTGTCTGGCGTACCGGGCAGCATGCCAAGGGGATACAACAACATTTTAAAGAAATGGGTCTTTCAGATTTTCTGAGTGACTATCGTAAACAATATCCACAAACTTTGCCCGGTACGGCCATTTATTTGACTCGTTGGGCTGATCGTGTTCCTAAAGCTTTAGAGATCCATTTGCAACATAATAAATTTTTACACGAAAAAAATATTTTTATTGCGATTGGTACGCACAGCCGACCTTGGATCTCTTTTAATAAAAAGTATCAGTTACAGAAACTGGCGGAAAAAACGTATCATATTTCAGCTAATTATGGGTTTAAAGAAATCCCTGATTTAAGTAAAGTGATCCAATGGGCGATGAAAGAAGGGGTTTTGACTCAAGGGGAAGAGTTTTCTTTCTTTATCACCCGGGCTGCCCCAAAACCCGCACCCAGAGCGTCTCACACCAATGTGTTGACAGGGTTTAGCGAAAGGCTTTATTTGTTTTTAGCCAATAATGCATTGCCGGCAACTGATTTTTTCAAAATCCCCATTCAAAAAGTGGTTGAGATCGTTTTAAGATATGAGGTTTGAGGTAGACAGGCTAGCCTTCCTCAAGGGAGGGTACGACAAATCTGGGTTTTTCTGGAAAAATGCCCGAATAGTTATGAAGGAGATTCTATGGACGAATATATAGAAGACGATGATCAGCAATATACCGCTGAATTATCGCCGGTGATTGATCCTATCAGTGAGGCTCCGCTGTCTATTACCTTGCTTAATTATACGGCTGAAAAAGTGATTGAACGCAATGATATTTCGGCCAGCGCTTGCCAAGCTTTTTTAAGTAAGGATTCATTTACCTGGATCCATGTGCAAGGTCAACCTAGACCTTCAGGCATGTTGGAATTTGGGAAATTATTTAATTTGCATCCTTTGGCGCTCGAAGACGTGATTACCTTGGGCGAACGTTCTAAAACAGAAACCTATGAAAATCAGGTGTTGGTGATTTTAGGGATGCCCACTAAACAAGGCACCAAAATTATCAATGAACAGGTCTCGTTGATTTTAGGTGAAAATTTTCTAGTGAGTTTCCATAAAGGAGAAACGGATCCTTTTCGCGCAGTACGTCGACGTTTGCATCATCCACAAGCTCCATTACGACACCAAAAATTAGATTATTTGCTCTATGTTTTAGTGGACGTGGTGGTGGATCGCGCGTTTCCAATTATCGATGAATTCGATGAAGAAATCGAGCAAGTTGAGCAAGAACTCTTTGGCCCTAAGGGTGAGGAAACTTTTCAAACCCTCTATACGATTAAAAGAGAGCTATTGGTTTTACGCTTAAAATTAAGGCCGCAACGTGAAGCCATTAGAGCGTTGATGCGAGACGATAATGAATTGCTCAGTGAACACACCAAATTGTATTTGCGAGATTGCTACGATCACATTATTCGCTTGATTGACATTATTGAAATTTATCGAGATATGACTTCGCATATGTTGGATGTACATTTATCCTTGGTGAATCAAAAAACCTTTGTCTCCAACGAAGTGCAGCGCAAAGCGACGGTGTTGGCTGTATTGTTTGCACCCTTGACCTTCATTACGGGGATCTATGGTATGAACTTTTTAAACATGCCCGAAACGCATTGGTCACATGGTTATATTTTTATCTTAGGGACGATGTTGATCTTGGCTGCGGTGTTGGCAGTTTTCTTTAAGAGGAAAAAATGGCTGTAGAGGCGAAAGATACACTGTTTATTCAACAACTCGCGCTTAAAACCTATATCGGTGTATACGCTCATGAGAAAAAAATAAAGCAAACGGTGATTTTAGATTTGAGTTTGGATTATGACAGTCAGATTGCCGGCCAAAGCGATTGTTTAGGCGATGCTTTAGACTATGCCGCTTTAGTCAATAGTCTACGAGTTTTTTTAGCGGATCTGCATTGCCATTTATTGGAACATCTGGCGGAGAAAATTTGCCAGCATATTTTTGCAACTTTTCCTTGTTCGAAAATCAATTTAAGTTTAAGCAAACCCCAGGCATTGGGCAATGGTGCGCGCGTGGGATTGAAGGTTGAGCGTAGGCGCTAAAATTATTAACTCCACAGAGCTGCCAAGGGAACGGCAAATAAATTTTCTCCAAAAGCCGTGGTGTGATCGCCATCATACAATACAATTCCAATTTTAAATTTTTCTTGAGTGATGCTTTTAAAACGTTTTAGCCCTGTTAGATCTTTGCTGCTTAGCGATGCAGTCGCTTTGACTTCAATAGCGATATATTCACCATTGCTGTCTTCAATGATGATATCAATTTCTACTTTATCTTTATCACGATAATGGTAGAAGCTGATATTTTCGTCACTAAAATTAGCTTGTTTCTTAAGTTCATTGTAGACAAAAGTTTCTACCAAACTGCCCAATTTTTCAGGTTCTAATTTTAATTTTTCTTGATTTAAATTTCTAAGAGCGCAGATCAAACCGGTATCAAGAACATGAATTTTAGGCGTTTTAACTAAACGTTTATATTCATTGGAATGCCACGCTGGCAATTGTTCAACCAGAAAAAGTTGTTCCAATAATGCAATATAGGTTTTAACTGTGTTAAGATTAAGGTCAATTTTATTGCCAATATCTGAAATATTGATCAATTTTCCAGAATAATAAGCGATAACTTTTAGAAGAGTAGACATTTTACGAGGATGATTAATATGATCCAAATCTTTAATATCGCGTTGGATCAGCCTATTTAAGTACTGAGTATACCAGGTGCTAATACGTTTTTCCAGACTGTCTAGGCCCCATAATGAAGACTACGGGAGTATCTGACAGAGCTTCTTTGAGATTGGACATCAAATATCGATGATACATAAGGGCTCGAGTGTAAAGAATAGTCCGTCCGATTGTAGCTTAAGAACCGTCCAATTGTCAATAGGCGACCGTCTAATTCTCAATACAATACCGTCCAATTGTCAATAGGCGACCGTCTAATTATTAATGAACTGTAAATTTATTGTTATTTATCAATAATATAAACTTAAATCCAGCCTATTTAAGATTATAGAGTAGTGAGAGAGAGTCGTCTTAGCTCTGTCCCCTCAGGGCGAGAGGAGCCGTTCTTGATTCGTTAGCGAAGAACGTTCTCTTAATCTTTTCTAAACTGCGCGGGCCGTTTTTCTAAAAAAGCATTTACGCCTTCTTGTTTTTCAGCAGTGCCTGCAGTTTGTGCGAACAATAAAGCTTCTAATTGCAGGGCATCTTCTAAGGTTAAATCAAAACCCTGGTCGATGGCTTGCATCGTGCATTGCAGAGCGAAAGGTCCCCATTGCCCTAATTGTTGTAGATAGTTTTCTGCAGCAGATAATAAAGTGTCGGCCTCATGCACGGCATTCACGAGTCCCCAAGAATAAGCTTCTATGGCGTCTAAACTGCGGGCCGATAAACACAGATCCATTGCCCGGCCTTTACCCACTAAACGAGATAAGCGTTGCGTGCCACCAAAACCTGGGATCACACCGAGTTTGACTTCAGGTTGGGCAAAACGTGCTTCGGGACTGGCAAAACGCAAGGTTGCCGACAGGGCCAATTCACAACCGCCCCCAAAACAAAAACCATTGACTGCGGCGATAGAAGGTTTGCCTAGAGTTTCCAAGCGTCTAAAGATACCTTGGCCCATACGCGCAAAGGCATAGCCGCTATTGGCATCCAATTCTGCTAAGCGACGAATATCGGCGCCGGCGCAAAAAGCTTTGCCTTCGCCGGTTAAAATCAGGCTATGGGTTTGCGCATCGGTTTTAGCCGTGTCCAAGACTTCGGTCAATTCGCTTAACAGCTCTGTATTGAGTGAATTGAGTTTATCCGGTCGATTTAAAGTAATCTTTAAAATGCCTTGTGAATTGAGTGTTGTTTTTAAGGTATTCATAATCGATTTACTCCAAAGTACTTAATAAACGTTTTGCAATAATGACACGCATGATTTCATTGGTGCCTTCTAAAATTTTATGTACGCGCAGATCGCGTAAATAGCGTTCTATGGGATAATCACGCAAATAACCATAACCGCCATGCAATTGTAAGGCATCATCACAAACTTTAAAACCCGTATCAGTGGCCAATTGCTTGGCCATAGCCACATAGAGAGGCCCTTTGGGATCGGCTTCTTGGACAGCGGCAGCGGCGCGATACACTGATAAGCGAGCCGCTTCTAATTGAGTGTACATTTCTGCCAAACGAAATTGAATGCTTTGAAATTCGGATAAGGGATGTTTGAATTGTTGACGCTCGTGCACGTATTTTAGGGCTAAATCAAAGCATTGACTCGCGCCTCCTAAAGAACAAGCCGCGATCCCCAAACGGCCGCCGTCTAAAGCGGATAAAGCTATTTTAAATCCCTGTCCTTCCTCACCGATACGATTGCCGATGGGCACGCGACAATTTTCAAAAAATAACATGGCGGTGGGTTGACTGTGCCAGCCCAATTTCACTTCCTTTTTACCGATGCTTAATCCAGGTGTATCTTTTTCAACGACCAGGCAAGAGATCCCCTGCGCGCCTTCAACACCCGTGCGTACCATGCAAAGATAGAGATCGCTTTCTCCGGCCCCTGAAATAAATGCCTTACTGCCATTTAGAATATAATCATCATTGTTTTTTGTGGCCGTGGTTTTTAGATTCGCCGCATCCGAGCCCGTAGAAGGTTCGGTTAAGCAATAACTGGAGAAATAGTCCAGGCGACACAATGGAGGTAACCAGGTTTGTCTTTGTTTTTCTGATCCAAAACGATCAATGAGTCCTGCGACCATGTTGTGGATGGAAAGATAGGCCGCCGTGGAAGGGCAGGCGCGCGCTAAAATTTCAAAGATCAGCACATAATCCAAGCGAGTCAATTGACTGCCGCCCACATCTTCTTTGATGCAAATGCCGGCTAAGCCCAATTCTGCCGCTTCGCGCAGCAGATCTTTGGGAAAAATCGAATGTTCATCCCAGTGTGCTGCTTGAGGCATCATTTTTTCTTGCATAAAAGAACTGACCATTTCTTGCATGGCCAACTGTTCGGCATTTAAGTTAAAATCCATCGTTTTTCCCAATTGAGATGATTAAGGGCTATTCTATATGGACTTCAGGGAAAAGGCGAATAGGGCTGGGACTTTACAATACCCATAAGAGGTATGATCATACCCTTTATGAGAAAGAAAATGTGCACAGAAAACTAAATGGCCTATTGCTTGCGCTCTAAATCCCATCCCAATAGCGCATCTTTATTCGATTCAGCAGATACTCAGCATTCATCGCCTCTCCTGAAGCTTTTTTCGCGAGATCTTTGTAAGAGTATACAGCGCCATAGGCGTAAAAATGCTTTTGCAACCATTGATGCAGGGGTTTAAAATCAGCGGTTTGCAAATGATTTTCAAAATCGGGGGTGGTTTCTAAAAATTTTGCATACAATTGCGCTGAAATAATTTGCCCCAATAGATAAGCGGGGAAATAACCAAAATCACCCGAAGGCCAATGCACATCTTGCATGACACCATCTTTATCATTGCCGCGCGTGGAAATATTCAAATAGCGCATCATTTTTTCATTCCAGACATCGGGTAGATCAGCAATTTTAATCTCATCTTTGAATAAGGCCTGTTCTATCTCATAGCGTAAAATAACATGTAAAGGATAACTGACCGGATCGGAGTCTACACGGATCAAAGTGTTGGATACTCGGGTCGATACGCTATACAAGGCTTGAGCCGAAAACTCGATGGTTTTATCAGAAATAGCACTGATCTGTTCTGCAATCCATTTGAAGAAAGCCGGAGATTGACAGACTTGATATTCAAACAATAAAGATTGGCTTTCGTGTAAGCCCATACATTGGGGTTGTCCTACAGGTTGAGTCATCCAGTCTAAAGGGACGCCTTGATCGTAGAGGGCATGGCCGCCTTCGTGAATGCTGCCAAATAAAGATTGCAAAAAATCATTTTCATTATAACGTGTGGTGATACGAACATCGGTACTTACACCATCACAGAAAGGATGATGGCTGACGTCTAAACGGCCATGGTCAAAATCAAATTGCATGGCTTTAAGCGTGCATAAGGCCAATTCTTTTTGCAGAGGAATAGGCAAAGCAAGCGATTGGGTGATTTTGGGCTCTTTGGCTTGTTTTTCGATAATGCTTTGTCGTAATGGAGGTAAATTTTTCTGTACGGGGGCGAAGATTTCATCAAAATCTTTCTGTGTTCCCGCAGGAATGTAATCGTTGATTAAAGCATCATAAGCTGAACATTGTAAAAGCTGTGATTTACGGTCAGCGACCTCTTGCTTTAAATTAAAAATAGTCTGTAGATAGGGCTGATAGGCAGACCAATTGTTTTCAGCGCGCAATTTCCGCCAGGCCTGGACACTGGCAAATTGTGCTTCGGTTAATTTTGCCGATAGTTTCAGTGGGATGCATTGGGCCAGTTTATGCTGTTCTTCAATCCATTTGAAGTTGGCGCGATCCCATTCTGAAGCTAAGGGTTCATTTTTAGTGGCTTCAATGAGGGCTGCCATTTTTTTAGAAGTCAACTTTTTTTGAATGATTTGGTCAAAGGTGCCTAAGGCTTGTGCTCGATAAGATCCTGCACCCTCGGGCATCATCACCGCCTCATCCCAGCCTAAGATTTTTTGGGCATATTGCAGATGGGACAAGGATTTAAAAAGGGCCTTGAGTTTTTCGTAATGATTCATGGGAGCTCCTAATTTTGGGTAGCATAGGCTTTAGTGGGAGTATTCGTACTGGCTGCCAATAGGATAGCCATTACCAGCGCCCGTCGTCAAGGCAAACACCGACTTGTATTCATACCCCAACTGCAGTAGGATGTCCATTAAGAACTATTCAATTATGAGTCATAGGTATGGCTGTTATCGATAGGCGAGGTTTTCGCTCCAATGTGGGTATTATCATCGTCAATTCAGAAAAAAAACTCTTTTGGGCGAAGCGAATAGGGCAAGATGCCTGGCAGTTTCCTCAAGGGGGTATGCATCCTGGTGAAACCCCGGAAGAAACCCTATTTCGAGAACTGGAAGAAGAAGTCGGGCTAAAACCGGCTGATGTTGAGATCATCAGCAGCACAGAGCGTTGGTTGTATTATCGCCTGCCGTCTTATTTAATTCGCTATCATTCTCGGCCCTTATGCATTGGCCAGAAGCAAAAATGGTTTTTATTAAAGCTTGTGAGCAGCGAAGATCAGATCAATTTAAATTCGCAAGGGGAGAAACCTGAATTTGATGGCTGGCGTTGGGTGTCTTATTGGTATCCTTTAAAACAGGTGATTGATTTTAAGCGCAGTGTTTATAATAAGGCTTTAAAGGCTTTTGCCTCCTTTGTATTGGATGAACCCTAACCATGCTCAGTCTTTTGCGCCGTATCGTTCAAGAGGTGGGTTTGGCCAGCGATTTGGAAGGTGCTTTACAGCTTGTTGTGCGGCGCGTGCGTGAAGCGATTGCAGCGCCCTCTTGTTCAATTTACCTTTTGAATGCCAGTGCGCAAGAATATGTACTCATGGCCACGGTGGGTTTACATCAAGCAGCGGTCCATCGTGTTCGTATTGAGGTCAATCAAGGATTAATTGGTGCCATCGGCCAACGCGAAGAACCGCTCAATCTAAAAGATGCGAGTATTAAGCCGTATTTTTTCAGTGATCCTCAAGCTCAGGCAGAGTATTTTGGTTTTCTCGGTGTCCCCATTATCCATCGTCGCGAAGTCTTGGGTGTGATCTGTACTCAAAAAACTGAAAAACAGGCTTTTCAAGAAGACGAAGAAGCTTTTCTAGTGACCTTGGCTGCACAATTGGCAGGGGTGATTGCGCATGCGATGGTTGTGGGTGTTTATCCTGCTGAAGGGATCTATCCCAAAGACGAGCAAGAAACGGCTTGTTTAGGGGGGGTGCCGGCTGTAGCCGGTGTGGGGATTGGGCGCACGAAAGTGATTTATCCTTTAGCGGATCTGGAGGCTGTTCCCGATCGTCCTTGTGCATCCATCGAGGCGGAGATTCAACGCTTTGAAGAAGCTTTACAATCAGTACGTGAAGACATTGCCAGTTTGCAAGAACGCTTAACTGAATCCCTGAGTCAAGATGAACTCACTTTATTTTCGGCTTATTTGCATATGCTGGATCATCGTGGTTTAGGCTTAGAGGTCAATCAAGAAATTAGCGTAGGGCAATGGGCTGAGGGTGCTTTACGTCGTGTAATCAAACGGCAAGTGATGCATTTTTCGGCTATGGACGATCGCTATTTACGCGATAGAGCCGAAGATGTTTTAGACTTGGGGCAACGCATTTTATTTTATTTACAAAAAAAGATGCGCTTACCTTTAGATTATCCAGAGCATACCATTTTAATTGGTGAAAAAATCAGCGCCGCTGATTTAGCTGAAGTACCGATTGATCGCCTTGAAGGACTGGTGTCTTACAGTGGCTCGCATAATTCTCATGTGGCTATTTTAGCCCGGGCTTTAAACATTCCGACCATTATGGGAGCCTCGGGATTGGCGGTTTCAGAATTAGAAGATAAAGCGGCGATCATTGATGGTTATTACGGGCATTTGTATATTCATCCTTCTGAAAAATTATTAAAAGATTATACCCTGTGGGCGAAAGAAGAGGATGAGCTGGATATTGAATTGCAAAGTTTACGTGATTTACCGGCACAAACTCCTGATGGACAAGTGCTGAGTTTATTGCTCAATGCCGGTTTAGCCAGCGATGCAGGCTTATCGCTGACGACAACGGCCGATGGCATAGGCTTGTTTCGCACCGAAATTTCTTTTATGGCCAGAGATCGCTTTCCCACTGAAACTGAACAACGAACCATTTATCGGCAATTGCTGCAGGCGTTCTCACCACGACCGGTGGTGATGCGAACCTTAGACATCGGTGGTGATAAACCTTTACCCTATTTACCCTTCCAAGAAGAAAATCCATTTTTAGGATGGCGAGGGATCCGTTTTACCTTGGATCACCCCGATATTTTCTTAATGCAATTACGCGCAATGCTATCGGCCTCCGAAGGATTGAACAATTTAAGTATTATGCTACCGATGATCACCAGTGTTGAAGAAGTGGATGAATCTTTGCAACTCATACAACGGGCCTATGCTGAGCTCAACGCTGAAGGGTTAAAAATGAGCAAACCTAAAGTGGGGGTTATGTTGGAAGTGCCGGCGGCCATTTATCAAGTTGAAGCTTTGGCCAAACGTGTAGATTTCTTATCGGTGGGGTCCAATGATTTAACACAATATTTGTTGGCCATTGATAGAAACAATGCGCGGGTCAGTGATCGTTTTGACGCGTTACATCCAGCGATGTTACAGGCCTTGCAGTTTGCAGTGCAAGGTGCGCATGCTCAGGGGAAACCCATTGGTCTATGCGGTGAAATGGCCAGCGATCCGGTATCGGTGGTATTGTTAATGGGCTTGGGCTTTGATCATCTGAGTATGAATGCCGCTATTTTACCGCGGATGAAATGGGTGATCCGTAGCATTCCTCATCATCGCGCACAAGAATTGATTGTACAGGCTTTTCAATTAGACAATGCGGCTTTGATTCGTTTGGCGGTGGAAAAGGTTTTAGACAATGCGGGTTTAGGCGGACTGATTCGTGCGGGGAAACGATGATCAAGCAGAATATAGAACATGGACATCAAGCCGATGAAATTTTGCATCGCTTGGCCCATAAACCGAAACGCAATTATTTGCGCGATTGGATCTACGGCGGTATTGATGGTGCGGTTACAACTTTTGCCATTGTATCGGGAGTCAAAGGGGCTCATCTATCGGTGCAGGTTATTTTAATTTTGGGTTTGGCCAATGTGATTGCCGATGGATTTTCCATGGCGGCGGCCAATTATCTAGGCACGCGTTCCGAAAGAGAAGAATACCATTATTATGAAAGTTATGAACGAAAGCAGATTAAACGGGTCCCTTTAGGTGAAACCGAAGAAATACGACAAATCTACCGTAATAAAGGCTTTTCAGGCCTGGCCTTGGACAAAGCCGTGGAGTTGATCACCGCAGATGAAGATCGTTGGGTGGAAACAATGATGCAAGAAGAATATGGGTTAACGCCAGTCTTGCGTTCAGCTTGGAAATCCGCTTGGGCGACTTTCTTATCTTTTATGATCTGCGGGCTTTGTCCTTTATTGCCTTTTTTATTAAATTTACCGAACCCTTTTATTTTCTCTATGATTTTGGTGGGAGTGGTGTTCTTAGGCGTAGGTGCCATGAAAAGTTTATTGTCGGTGGAACCCATGTATAAGGCGGCTTTGCTGACTTTAGCTTTAGGATCAGTGGCGGCCGCTTTGGCCTATGGAGTTGGGGCTTTCTTACAGAATATTGCAGGGGTATTATGATAGTACATATGATTATTTTATATCTCGTGGTGGGTTCTCTGGTGGGTGTTTTAGCCGGCTTATTAGGCATTGGTGGCGGTATTTTGATTGTTCCTTTTTTAGTATGGCAATTGCCAGAGGTTGGAGTACACAATGATATGCTGATGCATGTTGCGGTAGCCACCTCCTTAGCCTTGGCTGCTTGCTCGGCGGCGGTTTCCGGTTGGCGACATCATTCTTATGGCAATGTGCGATGGGCGGTGTTAGGCAAAATGCTGGGAGGCTTGATTTTAGGTGCTTTTTTGGGAACTTTAATTGCAAAGCATGTGCAAAGCGATGCTTTACAACTGTTATTTGGCATTTTTGTTTGGTTTGTGTCTTATCAGATGGAATTTCCACGCAAGGTCAAGGAGGATCATCGCCTACCTTCTGGAATGTTGTTAAATATTGTCAGCACGATGATGGGTTGCTTGTGTATTTTATTGGGTGTTTCTGGAGGCAGTTTACTGGTTCCTTATTTTACGCGTTGTGGTTTTCCTTTGAGGTCCGCTATTGCGACTTCATCGGTGTGTACTTTTCCGGTGGCCATGACTGGGGTCATCATGCTGATGTTTTTTGTGACCCAATCGATTGAAATGCCAGCCCATAGTTTAGGATATGTTTATTTTCCCGCATTTTTGGGACTTATTTTGCCTTGTCTGATCTTGGTGCCTGTGGGGGTGCGTTTGTCTATGCATCTGGAAGCGGCGATCATTCGACGAATTTTTGCGGTTATTTTATTTATGATTGGCATTGATATGGTTTACCAATCGGTGCAAGCTTTATGGTTTTCTGGGGGTTAAAAGATGTTGCATTATCCTCAAATTGATCCCATCGCTATTCATTTAGGGCCCCTGGGTGTGCATTGGTACGGCTTAATGTATCTGCTGGGGATTTTTCTAGGATGGGGATTGTTGAGTTGGCGTAGCCAAGATCTAGACTATGGTTTTTCTAAAGAAGAAGTCAGCGATCTTATTTTCTATGCCGCCCTAGGTGTGGTTTTAGGGGGACGCATCGGCTATATTCTGTTTTACGATACGGCCACCTTATGGCAGAGCCCTTTGACTTTATTTAAAGTTTGGCAAGGAGGCATGTCTTTTCACGGGGGCCTTTTAGGAGTTTTATTGGCTTGTTTTTTATTCTGCCGAAAATATAAAAAACAGTTTATGCAGGTGATGGATTTTATTGTGCCCGTGGTGCCTTTGGGGTTATGTGCAGGGCGTATTGGAAATTTTATCAATGGTGAATTATGGGGGCGAGTGACCACTGAACCCTGGGGCATGATTTTCCCAACGGGGGGGCCTTTTATTCGCCATCCTTCTCAATTGTATGAAGCTTTTTTAGAAGGTTTGGTTTTGTTTATAGCCCTGTGGTGGTATTCGAGCCACAAACCACCGCGCATGGCGGTATCAGCGCTTTTTCTAATAGGGTATAGCTCTGCACGTATTTTTTGTGAATTTTTTAGAATGCCCGATCCACAATTAAGTTTCATTGCCTTTGGCTGGTTAACGATGGGGCAATTACTGTCTTTGCCTATGTTTATTTTAGGCCTTATTTTAGGGTATTTCGCATATCAAAGGAAAAAAACATCATGAAGCAATATTTAGATTTTTTAGAGCATATTTTAACGAAAGGAAGTTTACGTCCTGATCGCACTGGAGTGGGCACGCAAAGCGTGTTTGCTTATCAAATGAGATTTGATTTACAAGAAGGCTTTCCCTTAGTCACCACGAAAAAATTACATTTAAAAAGCATTGTCCACGAATTGCTCTGGTTTTTAAAGGGACAAACCAATGTGAACTATTTACATGAAAATGGTGTCAGCATTTGGGATGAATGGGCTGATGAACAAGGGAATTTAGGCCCTATTTATGGCCAACAATGGCGAAGTTGGAAAGCCAGCGATGGCCGCGTGATCGACCAAATTGCTTCTGTGATCAAAGAGATCCGCGAAAATCCACATTCCAGACGCTTAGTGGTCAATGCTTGGAATGTGGGCGATCTATCCGCCATGCGTTTGCAACCTTGCCATGTGATGTTTCAATTTTATGTGCAAGCAGGGCGCTTATCCTGTTGTTTATATCAGCGTTCAGCCGACGCTTTCTTAGGAGTGCCTTTCAACATTGCCTCTTATGCTCTACTCACGCATTTGGTGGCTGCGCAATGTGATTTAAAAGTGGGTGAATTTATTTGGACGGGTGGCGATTGTCATATCTACAGCAATCATATGGAACAAGTGAAATTGCAATTATCACGTAGGCCTTATCCTTTACCTCAACTCAATTTAATCCGTCGCCCGCAAGCGATAGAAGATTATAAGTATGAAGACATCGTCATCAGTGATTATGTTTGCCA
>VFKP01000127.1 GCA_009885495.1 Gammaproteobacteria bacterium
CTCGCTACGTAGTGGGATCGGTTCCCCTTCTACGACAGGACTTTCACCTGCAAGATAAGCCAAGCTTTGCTTGGCGCACTAACTACTCGTGCCTCTTTTCCAGAAAAGCACAGATTTGTCCTACCCTCCCTAAGGGAGGGAGTAGTTACGATTTTTCTAGCCCTGCTCTTGCAGCCATTGCACGCGTGCCACACGCCGTTTACCGACCTGATAGATTTGAAAAACTTTAGGTAAAACTTCTAAACGTCCATCTTCAATGCGTTCACCATCAATGCGTACCGCACCCTGCTGAATTAAACGCAAAGCCTCAGAAGTGCTCTCAACCAATTTGGCCTCTTTTAATAAAGTGCAGATCATCATGCTGGATGCTGTCGTTTTAAGCACGATCTCGGGTAAATCAGTAGGTAATTGATGTTCGCGAAATCGCGCTACAAACGCTTCATAAGCTGCTTTGGCCGCGCTTTGAGAATGAAAACGTGCAACGATCTCTTGTGCAAATTCGACTTTCACATCGCGAGGATTTTTACCTTCCTTAACGCTTTTTTGCCAAGCCTTGATTTCATTTAAGGATTTAAAACTCAGCAATTCAATATAACGCCACATCAGATCATCTGAGATAGACATCAATTTTCCAAACATCGATTCAGCGTCTTCATTGATGCCAATATAATTCTGATAAGATTTAGACATTTTTTTAACGCCATCTAAACCTTCCAAGATAGGCAAGGTCATGACGATTTGTGGTTTTTGCCCATAAATACGCTGTAATTCACGACCCATCAATAAATTAAATTTTTGATCCGTGCCGCCCAATTCTACATCGGCCTTTAAAGCCACCGAATCATAACCTTGCACAAGCGGATATAAAAACTCATGGATGGCAATGGCTTGGCCGGAACGATAGCGTTGACTGAAATCATCACGTTCTAGCATACGCGCAACCGTCGCATGTGAAGCCAGCGCAATCAGATCGGCTGCTGATTTTGCGCCCATCCAACGAGAATTAAATTCAATCAGCGTTTTATCGGGATCTAAAATCTTATAGATCTGCTCTTGATAGGTTTTTGCATTCTCCAAGACCGCTTCTGGAGTTAAGGGTTGGCGAGTAATATTGCGCCCCGAAGGATCGCCAATCATGCCCGTGAAATCGCCTATTAAGAAAATAACCTCATGCCCTGCTTCTTGAAAATGTTTCATTTTATGGATGAGGACGGTATGCCCCAAATGCAGATCCGGCGCCGTAGGGTCAAACCCTGCTTTCACCCTCAATTTCTCGCCTTTTTCCAGGCGTTCACGTAATTCTTTTTCTATGAGAATTTCATCGGTACCGCGTTTTAACTCGGCTAAACTCGCTTCTATGGACATATTATCCCCTGTTATATTCACTGTTAAAAACCCTCATTTCTCTGCATAAAGTAATTTCTTGACGATCGACAGGAAAGTCTATTTCTTATCCTGTTAATTGTTTCCTTTACCTGGGGCTAGGGGCTGTCCTTTTCCATTTTCTGCTCCGCTGGCTTTTTTAAACCAATTAGAAGGTCCGCCAAAAACTTCAGATAAAAAATCACCGGCTGTAGTGACATTTTGCCTATTCTGTTGGGAGTGGGCTCTAGGTTCTGGCAACGAAGTGTCCTGTTTTTCACAAGCCCTGCCCTTTTTAATACCTGCAAAATCACCTTGATACACTATTACAGTATATGGAAGATTCTCTTTATCGATGGCTTCTTGCAGATGGTTAGTCATACCTATTTTAGTACATTGTAAATTTATGCGCTCTAATACGGTATTGTTTTTGAGCATACTTATCAATCTCAAAGCAGATCTGTCTGTGATCTGAGAATTATTAGAAAGTAACATCCATGTACAAGATGGATACGATCCCAATGCATCGATTAAAGCAATAGCGCCTAGGTCGCCGATCTTATTATTAAAAAGATTGAGATGGACTAGATTTTTATTCAGTTTCATCGTGTTGGCGAGTGCAATTGCTCCAGCATTTCCGATTTGATTTGATCCAACCGAAAAATCACGAACCGATTGGTTTTGTTCCAGGGCTGTAGCAAGCACTATCATCCCTTTATCGCTAATACGGTTACAGCATAGACCTATACTCACTAGCGAAGAAGTCTCTGTAATCAGACCAGCAATTATTTCGGCGCCTTCGTCATTAATATTGTTTTGACCAAAATCCATTCTTTTTATGGAAGTATTCTTTTTAAGTGCTTCTACAATAGCTTGCAAGCCTTCATTATCGACAAGCCCAGCGCGAAGCCTTAATTTCTCTGTTGCGTTTTCGGTGATTAATCTTAACGCTTTTTCTAGAGCAAATCCCTTTATTTTTAAATATAGATTATTGATATAAGCTTCTAATTCAGCTTGTGGATATGTTCGTTCGACTACGGTATTGAGAGCAGTGGATAATACATCGACCCTAACTAATTTTAAAAATCGATAAAATACTTCTGCGATGGCTAGAGATTCTTCATCAAAAATAGTGGGTGTGCTCGCAGGACTATTATTATCTAGAAAAGACAACACCCCTTTAAATTGAGGACTAGCCACCTTTTTTTCCAATAATCAACATCATTGTGAGCTAACAATTCGTCTATGAGACCTATAAATTCTTTGAGCATCTTCTGAAAATAATCCGATAGTTTACCCTTGGGAATCTTATCCTTTAATTTAGTCTCCAGCAATGCAAGTTGCGAAGAAAACTCAATGAGCTGTAGGCTAAATTGAAGCCCAACGTCATCAGTGTATAATTTTACCATTTCTGTCTCCCGTTACAATAAATATTCTACACCCTTTTTTATATTTTGACACATTCCAGCCCTACGCAATTTTAATGGCTTAGCCCACTGCTTTTCAGGGAAGAATGAATTGAAAAGGATGCCTATAGCCCGATGATAAAAGGCTTTGCCTTAAGACGCAAGTTTTGACTTGAGCATGGGATAACTGCCTAGACCTCTTTTCCAGAAAAGCCCCCCTATTGAGCGCATCTTGGCTATAGTAAACTGCCGCCTTATAAGCTATCCGATGCACACATCTTATCTCGCAAAAAGCCAGCCCTCATACTGAAGTTCAAATTTTTGTAGCCCGTGCAGCA
>VFKP01000135.1 GCA_009885495.1 Gammaproteobacteria bacterium
GATAGCTTTTGCAGAGTAAGTAAAACCGGACAGTTTATTTACTCTTAAACCGGACAAGTCTATTTGTTGCTAACAGTTATTTAAGACTTTTGCAGCTAAAGGATCGTCAAAATTTTTATACCCTCTCTTCCACTCCTCCCCCAGAGTACTGCAGTACTGTCCGGGGAAAGTGGAAACTCCCCTCGCCCGGTACCCCGGGAGAGGGGTTGGGGGAGAGGGTGTTAAAACATAAGCCTTTTAATAGGGGGTAACACTCTCCTTTAGAGATCTAAAGGACAGTGTCTATTTTACGAATTTAGGTTTTCATGTTTTTCAAGCTTAGAATAAATAGATCTTGAAGACATAATAGCCATCGTATATAAGATAGCTGAAATTTTAAGCTAAAGAGGCCACACTTTTTAAACGCCCCCTCCCCCATTGCAAAACAAAATTTCCATAATACTAGAATTATTAGGCCTGCTTGCAGTTTAACTGAAATTGATTTATTCTTCGCCCTAGGCATTCAAAATGCTTAGCCTATCAGGCTAAATATCACCCTTTTCGCATTCAAGATCAAATACATCGGAGGTTCAAATGATCAAAATAGGGTCCTCTAAACGCATCATGAGCAGATTACACAGAAAATTGGGACGCAATCTCCGGGATTTTAATCCTCCCTTAACCCTCTTTGCTCTCTTAGGGTCCTTGTTTTATTCATTTTACTGTCTTGTTTTGCTCTTCTTAAGAGTGCAAAACAGGATGGGAGACCTCGGCTTGATTTTAGGCTTAATCGCTGTTTTTTTGTGTCTAGGACTATTTTTTAGAAAAAACTGGCCAAAATATAGCCAGAAATACCTCGCTCTGTATTGGTATCTTACCCTCAGTTATTGTTTACCTTTCTTTTTTACCTTCCTATTTTTATTAAATCCTAGCTCTGGGTTAAGACTAATGGCTTTTGGAAGCCTTATATTTTGGCTAGTGCTATTAGCGGATTTAAACTCTGCGTTTATTCTACTCTTTCTGGGGATCTTGGCAGCCATCGGAGTATTTTGCTTAGAAAATGGATCTACCTTAATCAACTCTCAGCTCTTGCCTGTCTTTGCATTGGATATGCTTTTTCTGCTCTTCATTGCTTTCTTAGTTCAGCGCAAAAACCGCTTAGAAACCGCGAAAAAAATGAAGACGGCCGAAGCCGTAGGCTCAGGAATTGCTCATGAACTGCGCACCCCGCTCTCGGCTATTATCATGGGCATTGAAGGGGCTAAAAAATATTTTCCAGTCTTTATAGACACCTATCAATTGGCCAAACAACAAAATTTAAAAGGCCTTGAAAATATTTCCTCCAAACGGCTGGAGGTATTATCTACTTTGTTCGATGACATCGAAAGAGAGGCCAAGTTTAGCAATGTCTTTATCGATATGCTGCTGTGTAATGTAAAACAAGATGTTTATAAACAAAATGCCATTGAGTTACTCAGCATCAACGATTGTATCCATCAAGCACTACAACGTTATCCCTTTTCTGAAGAACAGGAAAAACTTATTCATTGGGAAGATGGCCCAGATTTTTCTTTTCTGGGATCGGCAAAACTGATGGAGCATGTCTTATTAAATTTGCTCAAAAATGCTTTATATCAAATCGATAAAGCCGCTAAAGGGCAGATCCAGATCAGGCAAACCGCTCAGGGAAATTTTAATATTTTGTGTTTTAAGGATACCGCGACTGGAATGTCGCAAAATATAAAAGATATTTTATTTCAACAACATATGGGTGATACCGCCAATAGGGTGGGCTTGGGTTTAGCGTTTTGCGCCAGAGTGATGAAAGCCTTAGGCGGACGTATTGAATGCCAATCTCTTGAGGGTGAATTTAGCGAGTTTTTGCTGTATTTTCCTAGAATTAAGGTATAATGCGGTGTTGTATATTTTTGAAGCTTGATATACAATAGGTTTTACGTATCCATTTCAAATCTTAGGGTTTAAGACTCATAAAAAATTCTTATCCCTCTCCCCCAACCCCTCTCCCAGAGTACTGGGCGAGGGGAGCTTCGAGTGATCCTGAAGTTTGACAGAGATACCGTTTTAGCTTGCAGATTGTAGACCCTAACATAATATTACGGAGGATTTGCTATGAGTTTATTGATTAGTCCATTATTTCACCCCACCACCACTTTATTAATAGATGATAATAAAACTTTTCTTAAAACCTTAAGTCTTAAACTAGATGAGGATGCTATTTATCACAGCTTTAGCGATCCTAAAGAAGCCCTGCTCTATTGCACTGAAAATGCAAAGCTAACCCCTATAGACGATACTTATCTCATGACCGATACAGAATCCCCCGACCCCTCTGAGCAGAATATCACTTTCCGCACTGCAGAACTCAAGACGGCACTCTCAAAACCTGAACGTTTTGAGGTTATTTCCGTTATCGTGCTTGATTTTTCTATGCCTACCTTAACGGGGGTAGAATTTATCGATCAACTCAGAGCACAAGTTAAGAATACATTTACCAAAATAATCATGGTGACGGGCGAAGCCGATCACCGTTTAGCGGTAGAATTGTTTAATGATCGGAAAATTGATAAGTTTTTCTTAAAAAATGAAGATGCGCTGGAAGAAAAAATAAACTTCGCTGTCCATGAGATGCAAAAAGCTTATTTCTTAGATCTATGCACAACTCTTTTTAGCTCTATTCTAGAAAAAATAACGCCCATCTTAAGCGATCCAGATTTTGAAACTGTATTTACAAAGATAAAAGCCAAATTAAATTGCGTTGAACATTATCTGTGTGAGAATACCGGGAGTTTCATTTTGGTGGATAAAGCCGGTGAACTGACCGTCTTGGTTGTTAGAACTCAAGAAGATTTAGATCTGTATGCCGATTTAGCTCAAGATCAAAAGGTTCCAGAAGAACTGGTCAAGCGCATTTTAAATGGCAGTTTATTGCCTTTTTTTGCTAGCTTTGAAAAATTTATTGGCTCAAAAAGAGAAGATTGGATCGTCCATACGCATTTAGGCAAAAAAATTCCAGGCAGAGAAGGATATTATTACGCTGTGATTGAAAGTAAAAAAGTACCGAGCTTACCAGGCGCTGAACATATCGCCAGTTTTGAACATTATATGAAAGCCGTTCATGCTTAAAACTTCAAAACCTTCTCATCCCCTGGCCAAACGCTTTCGGGGTTATTTCCCCGTGGTGATCGATCTGGAAACTTCGGGCTTTGAAGCGCGAAAACATGGGCTTTTAGAAATCGCTGCCATCACTTTAAGCATGGATGATGAAGGTTTATTGCAACCCCAGAAATCCTGGTTTCACCCTGTTCTGCCTTTTGAGGGCGCACTGTTAGATCCGGACTCTTTGGCTTTTACCGGCATTATTCCCGATCATCCTTTTCGTTTGGCAGTAGATGAAGGGCAAGCCTTAAGCGAATTGTTCCATAACCTAAAAGCCGCCATGAAAGAGGCTTGTTGCCAACGCTGTATTCTAGTCGGACACAATGCTGCTTTTGATTTGGGTTTTATCAATGCCGCTTGCCAGCGCACACAGATTAAGAATATTTTTCATCGTTTCACCACCTTCGATACTGCGGGGCTCAGTGCCCTGGCTTTAGGAGAAACCGTTTTGGCCAAGGCTTTAAAAAAAGCGTCCTTATCTTACGATCCCAAACAAGCCCATGGTGCTCTTTACGATGCTGAACGCACTGCAGAACTTTTTTGCTTTATTGTCAATCGTTGGAAAGCCTTGGGGGGTTGGAAGTAAGGGGGGATTTTGCCTGCTTTAAAATCTCAGGTTAAGTCTCTTTGAGAAGGTCAGAGCCTTAACGAGCCCAGAGCAGCTCAGTACTGTCCGAGGAAAGTCGAAACTCCCCTCGCCGGGTACCCCGGGAGAGGGGAGCTTATAAGCTTTCCCCGGACACTACTGCAGAGTACCGGGCGAGGGGAATTTAGTACGGAGAAATTCTACAATACGTCGCTGTTTTCGCTTAAATAAGCGCTCACACCTTCACTGCTGGCTTTCATGGCTTTTTCACCTTTCTGCCAACCGGCAGGGCAAACTTCACCATGCTTATTCGCAAATTGAATCGCATCGATTAAACGCAATAATTCATCAATATCACGCCCAATCGGGAGATCATTGACGATTTGACTGCGAATAAGCCCTTGGGCATCGATTAAGAAAGCCGCTCTGAAAGCCACTCCAGCAGTAGGATGTTCAATCCCATAAGCCTGCGCAATACTATGGTTAATATCAGCAACCATGGCATAACCCACTGCACCGATCCCACCTTTATTGATCGGCGTATTACGCCAAGCGCTGTGTGTAAATTGTGAATCAATAGACACGGCAATCACTTCCACATTACGTGAACGAAATTCAGCCATGCGTTTATCCAAAGCAATCAATTCTGTAGGACAAACAAAAGTAAAATCTAAAGGATAGAAAAATACCAAGGCTTCTTTACCTTGAATACGTTCAGCCAAATGATAATCGGCAATGATCTCTCCATTACCCAAAACAGCAGCGGCTTTAAAATCTGGCGCGGTACGCCCCACTAATACACTCATTATAAAACTCCTCAGTTACAATAAATCTGAAAAGGACAATTTTTGAATCACCCCTAACGCAAACTAACCTAATTCTTTTTCAAATAGGGTTTTCAATTCCCCAGTTTGATACAAAGACACCAGTATATCACAGCCGCCAATCAATTCGCCTTTGATAAAAATCTGCGGAAAAGTGGGCCAATCTGAAACCGAAGGCAGGGTTGCTCTGACTTCAGGCTCTGCCAAGATATTGACAAAAGCAAAGGGTTTGCCCATGGCCTTTAAAATAGTGACCGCTTGGGCTGAAAAACCGCATTGCGGTGCATCCGGCGTGCCTTTCATGTAAATCAATACAGGATTATCCTGAATTTGTGCTTTTAAACGTTCTTCGACAGTCATCTTCCACCTCCGTTAAAGTTGCCTTATTTTAACATACTTGCAATATTAAGGCTAGATCTTTAAAATGAGGCCGGCGCCCCGATTCAATTTTTAAGGAGACCCTCATGAGTATCGAATTACCTGCCCTGCCCTATGCCCTAAATGCCCTGGCCCCCCATATTTCAGCCGAAACTTTAGAATACCATTATGGCAAGCATCATCGTACCTATGTTGATAATTTGAATAAACTCATCGTCGGCACAGAGTTTGCCGAGCAAGACTTAGAGAGCATTATCCAGAAATCCTCTGGGGGGATTTTTAATAATGCCGCTCAAATTTGGAATCATACCTTTTATTGGCATTGCCTAACCCCTAAAGCAAAAGCAGCTCCCTCAGGAGCCCTGGCCGATGCCCTGATCACAGAATTTGGCTCCATCGAACAATTCAAAGAAGCTTTCACTAAAGCTGCAGTCACCTTATTTGGTTCGGGCTGGGCTTGGTTAGTGAAAAATGCAGAAGGTCGTTTGGAGATCTTGCAAACTTCCAATGCCGCCACGCCCTTAACCACGAAAGGCTTAACCCCTCTATTCACCTGTGATGTTTGGGAGCACGCCTATTATATTGATACGCGCAATGCTCGCCCTAAATATTTGGAAAATTTCTGGGCCTTGATGAACTGGGATTTCGCAGAAGCTAATTTTAAATGAGGATGAGCAAACATGGCCTCTAGCCTTATGTCTACTTACCAACCTCTCCCTCTCTCCCTGGCCAAAGGCCAAGGAGTCTGGGTTTGGGACAATCAAGGTCAACAATATCTGGATTCTTTTTCTGGTATCGCCGTCTGCAATTTAGGACATGCTCACCCCAAGGTGACAGAAACGATCATCGAACAAGCACAAAACATTTTACACACCAGTAATGCCTTTAAGATCGATAATCAAGAACGCTTAGCTGATTATTTAGTTGAATTATCCGGTATGGAAAAGGCTTTTTTTGCGAATTCTGGCGCTGAAATCAATGAAACAGCTTTAAAACTGGCCCGCTTATGGGCCCGCGAGCGTGGCATTCAAAACCCACAGATCATTGTCATGGATAAAAGTTTTCATGGCCGCACCTTGGCCACTTTAAGTGCTTCGGGCAATTCTAAAATTCAATTGGGGTTTGAACCTTTGGTGCCGGGCTTTATTCATGTCCCTTTTGGTGATACTAAGGCTGTGGAAGCGATTTTAAATGAGCGCAAAGATGTGGTGGCTGTGTGGTTAGAGCCTATCCAAGGTAATGGTGGCATCGTCATCCCGCCCGAAGATTATCTGCCCAGTTTAAGAAAGCTCTGCGATCAACACGTTTGCCTACTAATGCTAGATGAAATCCAAACCGGTATAGGCCGTACAGGACGCTTGTTCGCTTATCAACATACACCCATTTTACCCGATGTTTTAACCTTGGCTAAAAGTTTAGGCAATGGCATTCCCATCGGCGCCTGTTTGGCTCGCGGGCCCGCCGCAAATTTATTTAAACCTGGGCAGCATGGCTCGACTTTTGGCGGCAATCCTTTTGCTTCAGCAGTCGCTTATACGGTATTGAAAACCATCATGGATGAAAAACTCTTACCTGAAATTGCTCAAAAAGGGCAATTGCTCCAACAGAGTTTAAAAGAGACTTTGGCTGCCCGAACCGATGTCAATGCCATCCGTGGCCAGGGGCTTATGATCGGAGTCGAAATGTCTTATCCCTGCGCGCAATTAAGCGAACGCGGCTTAGAAAAAGGCATTCTCCTCAATGTCACCGCTGAAAAAGTGATCCGTATTCTACCCGCCTGTACTATCAATACCGAAGAAATGGGAGAATTGGTCTCACGCCTGCAGCAAACGATTGAAGGCGGGATTTAGAGGAGAAAGTTGATCCGCTCTCATCCCCCACTATTCTCCAGTATTGTCCGGCGAAAGGGGAAACTCCCCTTGCCCGGTATTCCGCAGTACTGTCCGGGGAAAGCTTATTGGCTCCCCTCGCCCGGTACTCCGGGAGAGGGGTTGGGGGAGAAGGCGTTTAAAAAATATGACCTCTGCTCTTAGCGATTTTTACCTGAATCTTGATAATTCACAATATGTGAACTATCATTCACCTATTGTGAATTATCAGGAGCTGTCATGTCTCAGTTAGGCCAAGCCCTATTTACGACAACACAACAAAAAGTATTGGGGTTATTGTATACACATCCCGAAAAAAGTTTTTATACTAACGAAATTCTACGATTAACAGGCATGGGTGTCGCAACCATTAAACGTGAGCTGGAGAGTATGGTGGCTGCGGGTATTCTTAAAGTCTTTAAGATCGGGAATCAGCATCATTATCAAGCCAATCAAGAATGCCCTATTTACCCAGATTTGCTCGCTATTGTTCAAAAAACATTTGGCATAAGTGATATGATTCAGACAGCCTTGACGCCTTTATCCGATCACATTGTTTGGGCCTTTATTTTTGGTTCCATAGCCCAGGGAAAAGAGAGATCAGCAAGTGATATTGATCTGATGATTATTGGAGATCTTGATTTCTCTGAGATCGTTAAAGAGCTCTATGAAGTACAAGGAACATTGGGTAGAGAAATCAATCCCAAAATCTACAGTGAGCAGGAATGGAGGAAATTATACATTAAAAAAGAAGGATTTATTCAGGAAGTTTTAAGAAGATCAATCATCAATATAATAGGAGATGGTCATGAGTTTAAATAATTTACTGGGCATATCATTGGAAAAAATCAATTCTGATCCAACGGCTATACAGCGCTTAATTTCTGCAGCCAAACGAAATATTGCTGATGCGCAGGTTGAGAATATCAGTTTAGAGAATCGTTTTGATGCAGCCTATAAAGCCATTATGCAATTGGCCAATGCTGCTTTACAAGCGCATGGATATAGAACTTTAACGAGCAAACCGGGTCATCATATGACTATGATACAAACACTGGATCATACTATAGGGCTTAATAAGCAAACTATTATTATTTTAGATGCGTTGAGAAAACAACGCAATATTAATGATTATTCAGGTGACCTAATGCCAAAAAAAACCGTAGATGAATGTATATTAAACGCTGAGCATTTATTGCAAAAAGTTGAATCTTGGTTGAAAATCAATAAACCTGAGTAGTTACGCCTGTTCTGAAGATTCGGGTTTTTCTAATCTAAAGGCTCCCCTCCCCCAGTATTCTGGGGGAGGGGTTGGGGGAGAGGGCGTTTAACAAGTATTACCTCTGATCCCAGCAATTTTTACCTGAATCTTAATAATTCATAAATTCTGAACTATCATTCACCTATTGTGAATGCAGGGCAAGATCATCTAAATTTTGAACAGCTCTGAAAAGTTCTCTCAAAAAAGATCGACAACAAGGGCTGAATATGATCAAATACTTTCTTTTTAACC
>VFKP01000088.1 GCA_009885495.1 Gammaproteobacteria bacterium
CGCTTCAAGACAAGCTTTTTCTTCTGGGGTTAGGTGTATTCTTTTCATGCCCCATAGTTTGATCCCATTGGGTTAAAAAAGCAAGCTTTTTCAAAGATCTTGGGTATATTCATTCAATAGTGTTAGAATTACGACAAAAACAAGCATCCTCCTACCATACCCCTACTGATCTCAGTTACACACAGATAAAGCCGGTTTCCCATAAACCTACACTCATAGCCCGGAAAAAGTTCCACGTGGAACTTTTGTGTATATTTAATGACCGCCCTACTCGCCTACCCATCAAGCCCTTAGTTCCTCAGGCAAGCAAGCGCTGATCCTTTCTCCATCAGCGCCAAGAATAATGAAATTTTTAATACGCTCCAATAGTTTATCTATTTTTTGTACAAAACTTTCGTTTTTTCCATCCTCTTTTAACGAAATAGATAATTTTTTAGCCTCATTGGCATCATTCAGCGCAATAAGGGTAAAATTTTCATTGTATTTAGGGCTATCTAGATTTGGAAGAAATGGAGCCGTTTCTGGGTATTTTGTCTCTATGAGCCCATTTTCAGTTGCGCTGACAAGCTGTTTAAGCCTATCTGTTCCACGCTCTTGTGCTTTGAACTCTTCGTGAAGACCTAATTGTTCGTCTCTATAAGCTTTAATCTCTACCCCATAGGCAGAGTGTTTATTAAAGCCGTAAGGGGTTTTCCAATTGCGTTCCCGTAATAGCTTCATGCATCGTGAAACGGCATGCGTAAAGCTATTAATGCCCTTTCTTTGTTGTGGGTTAAGAATGCTGAATTTAACTTGTTCCATCAATTCCTGTGGATTTGATAGGTTTAAGTCAGCACGTTGCAGCGTATTTTCAATAGCCGCCTTAAGATAACGCTCCTGTCTTGAATTTAATTCCTCTTGGATCTCGTTTAAAGTAATTTCACATTGAGAACTAGAGCCTGTATTTTTTAAATTCGTTGAGCCTAATGTGATATTATTATCTTGAATATGATCATTTACTCTTATGGAAATGGCTTTTTTTGCAGGTTCTTCCCTGCAAAAATGAGTGTTTGCGCAATAATTTTGCGATTGTCCATTCGGTTTAACTTGACTCCCCTGCTCTTTTTCACTACCCTGTACAGCTTTTTCGTCAAAACCTGCTTGTTCTATGTAAGTTTTAGTCAGAAGTTCTTTCTGCTCTGCTGGAATGGTGAAATGTAATTGCCTTTTTTCATGATGAACAAAGTGTTTTGCAACGATTAATCCTCGTTTTTTAAGATCTGAGACAATTTTATCGACTGTGCGAAGGCTTACACAGAGTAGAGAGGCCATACCTTGCCTGGTCATCGTAAACCAAGATAAGCCGTCGTGCAATATCTGTGTTGCATTCAAGCCAAAAGCAATACGTGCAAACAGTAGTGATGCATGATGTCCACCTGTGTATTGCGTTAAAAACTGAAGTTTCTTGAAATTCACATTAATTTCTTTGTTGGAAATATCGGTTGAGATGAACAATCTTTTGAGACGATACCAAGTACCTACACTTTTATTGATAAGATCTAAGCGTTCTAAGCGTTTAATGAGTCTATCAAGAGTGGTTAGAGAGAGGTTTAAGAAAGAAGCTATTTGCTCTCTAGAGCGTGCGATAACCTGAAGATTGTTCTTTTTAAGTTTAGTGTGATTCACTTGGAACTTTAACATGGCATAAAGCAGGGTTGCTTCTAGATCTTGTGTCTCCTGATTTAGGGCCTCTAATTGATGAAAATTGAAAGGGATCAATGCAAAATTAGCAATATTTTGAGTCATTTCTAGCTCCTTTTTGGAAAAAACTATTTACAAATAGTTTTGCCTGAACTAGAATAAGGTCTTGACGTGTTCTTATTCTGTTTTCTGGGCAAAACGGACAGGTTGGAATCAGTTAGAGCTGCTTCCAACCTGAACACAAACTTCATTTTCTACTCGTATCTCATCTTAAAACCTCTTTTTCCTATCACAGTTAATTAATTAAAACTCATCACCGTTTTCTACTTAAAATCAACAGCTTACGCTATTATTCGGTGACCGAATAAAGTTGCCGCTTTAATACCTATTTCAATCTAAGCCCTATAGGCCTATGCTAAACTTCCTGATCTTTTTCAATAATTGTTTTTGAAAACTTTAAATTAACTTTAAAAAACAATCACTTATAAGATCATTCGGTCACCGAATAAATTACTCCCTTAATAATCGTTGAATAATAGCTGTCCGCAGTATTCTGCTTTTCACTCCCTCCATTGCAGGGAATTTGGACCGTACATCAATGACTGCCTTATCCATGAGTTTGTTTGTCGCATCATTACAAATGACAGTGATTTTTTTATTGAAATAACCCATGCTATTACTGATTTGGATCAGCTCAATAAAATTAGGCCGCTGAACTAAGTCCGTCAAGGCTTCACTGACCCAAGGGCTTACTTTACGGACTCCATACCCTGTTATAATCATACGCTCGAGCATCTCGGTGTGTAATTTTTTCTGAATATGAAAATTGAGTCGATTGAGCTCATTTTGATTAATCATTTACTTTACCTCGTTCTTCAATTTCAGCGATTATAGTTTTAAATACTTTGCTGACGGATTGATAATTATTCCAGTCAATTTGCTCTATCGCCTTTGATAAATGTTGGAAGCGTTTGCTTTCCACTAAGGTTTTTATCAAAACTTCGGCCACATGAATATTCTTTGTGTTGCCGAAGTTAATGTGTGATATTGGGCGTCCAGCTTTAATCGCGGGTAAGGCCAGTTTCTTTTCAGCTTTTAAGCTGGCTAAGAGGGTCTTGAGGTTTTGTAAGGTTGCGCCTTTCACACAGGCTGAGATTAAAGATTTTTCAAACTCTTGATCGGCCTTGGCAATAAAAGAAGCCTTATCTAAATTCTTTATTTTATTTTCTGCAATACAGTCCAATAATTCCTTTGAAGCATGTAGTAGGCTTAAATAGCAAATGGTCTGTGATGGAGAGATCCCGGTTAGGCGACTTAATTCAATATTAGAGAGTTCTTTGAGCTCTGACAATTGTGATGCCTTGGCTAATTCGGTGGCTATTTTTTCAAAGTTTCTGATCCGTTCCCATAAACTTAGATCTTTACGTTCATTATTTTCCATCCACTGCAATAAGCTTAACTTTAATGGGTCGGGTTGTTTATCTAAGATCTTCGCTTGTACTGAAGTATTGCCCGCCAGAATGGAGGCTAATACCCGGCGTTCTCCCGCTATAAGTCTATAAAGAGATCCGTTTTTATAGACTACAACAGGATTTAAGATCCCATGTTCTTTAATTGTTTTAGCTAAAGAAGTCAGTGATTTTTTCTCTAATGTTTTTGTGTCAAACAGCGGATCTTCTGGCGATAGACCATAGAACATATCGTCTAGAGTAAGATGTAATAGTCTAGGATTCTCAGGATCGAGTTCTATCTTATTAGTGGGTACAACATCAACATGCAGAATTCCAGAATAGGACGTTGCAGCGGTGACCGTATCATCTAAAGCGCGAACTAAATCGTCCTTGATAGTAAAAGACTTTCTTTTAGCCATTATTTAAAGATCCTATTCATGATTTCTTTGCAAGCAGTTTCACATTCAATCCTTGCCGGATGTTTTTCAGGCAATTCAAACACGCTTTTAGGACGATCGTCTTTGACTCTCAATTCACCGTAGACGACACGTTCTTTGATTTTATGCGGAATAATAAAATTCTTTGTGGCTTCCATAGTAGAAAGATGATCAAAGAATCCTTCATGTAAGGAAACATCTCTAAATTTATTGGCGAGTATTCCAACTAAGGTAATGGGATCATTTTCAGATCGCATATAAGATTCTTGTTTCCAAAGCTGTAGCATACCGTAGATCCCATCGATAGAATCTTCTTCCATTTGTGAAGGGATCACCATATGAGAACAAGCTTTAATAGCCGCGATAGTTAAAGGCCCTTTTGAAGGTGGGGTATCGATGATGATCACTTCGTAAGTGTCCCTAACTTCAGGTAAGGAAATAAAGTTTTTTAAGCGAAGATGCACCTTATCCAAGACATCTTGTTTGGTCACAGCTTCGGCTTCTTGGAGTTTATTTGAATTTGCAGGCAAAACTTCTATGTTCTCAAAACAGGAAGGATAAGGACTAACGCCTTCGCCATAGAATATATCGGCGATTGAACTTCGGCCATCCCAACGCGGATCAGTTTTTGCATTGTATTCAGGATGGATGGGAGGGATCTTCCCGCTTTTATGAATAGGATCATATTCAAGGTTTAAATAGTATTTTGAAAAATTAGCTTGCGGATCCATATCGATAGCCAAGACTTTCTTCTTTAGAACCAAAGCGGCATATTCAGAGAGCAATATGCTCATAGTTGTCTTCCCTTCACCACCTTTATTGGTGGCATTTGCGATCACTTTAATCATTTTGCTCTTCAACCTACTAAATCATACATAGTTTTGAAATACTACCACGGGATTTTAAAATAGATCAAGAAGATCTCAGGGAAATAAACAATAAATAATAAGTATTTAGATGCTAAGTTGAAAATAGAGTATAAAAGGAAGTCATTTAACGTTTAATTTTAACGTCCCATCGGTTTATTTGTGGCGGGTTCTCTTTTTAATTTATTAGGGTTTCAGAAAGGAGAAAGAATAAGTTTCCTCTTAAGAAAATCCTAGCGGGGAATGGTCGAGTTAGCGACCAGAGGGCCGGCAATGAGGCCCTTTTAAAAAAGCCCCGGCCTTTATAAGGACCGAGGCTGTTTCCTCACGGGCATACCGTCCCCGGCGAGCCCGTAAGATAATACTATCAAAAATAAGTTCTTGAAGATATCTAAAGACAATCAGGTCAACAACAAAATTGAGAGGGTCGTAGAGTAGAGCAGAGAAAGCTTATCTCCTTAAACTCGCTGCTGTCTATGGATAAGCTGATGGATAAGGCTTCGCCTTACCCACGAACTTATCCACCAGTCATCATAGACCGTCCGATGATGGTCATAGAAAGCAAGGGAGGATAACCGTGGACAATCTGCTTCGCAGATCGGTGCTCTAACTGTGGATAAGCCTGATGGATAACGCTAACGCGTTACCCACAAGCTTACCCACAGCCCGCACCTTTGCCCACCGTTACCCTCTTAGGTTAGTCATAAGGGCCTCGCCCCAAGGGGCGGCGAGGCCTAACACGAGACACCCCGGATTAAACTCCGACTCATGCGGGGGCTGATAGGGTCAGCAAAGTTCGAAGACTCAACGCTGAAGCGCTGATAAGGACTAGCATTTAAATTCTATTTGCGCTAAAATAGCACAGTTATTGCTGGGGAGTCTAGAAATAAGATTTTAAGCTTAAGCTTAAGCTTAGGCTATGGAGCCAGACGGGGCACTCTATTAGCTCCTAGGCTATTATGAATATTTAATATAAGAAGAGGGTATGATTATGGCTGCGAATGAAGAAGATGTGATTATGGCGCAAGAAGAAAGTGATGACGCTGAAAGGCCGTTAAATATTGAGGGCTTGCCTGCTGAAATGTTATCTGAAATCGCCAAAAATTTACCCTGGAACGACTTATTAAAACTGTCTCAGGTGTCTAGACAGTTCAAAAGTTTATTTAGTACCGACTATTTATGGAGTCCCCTGTATCATAGCTTCTTTCCTAAAAACACTGATATTAAAGTTGGCTTTAAATATAATTTTTTAGAGCAGATTAAAGCTGCGCTGGCGGTGGTGAGTCAAGATGGCTGGGCGCTACAATGGGCTTCCGCGCTACAATGGGCTTCCCCGGCATTAAGGGGCGACCGCAAGTTTATGCTGGCGGCGGTGAGTCAATATGGCCGTGCGCTAGAATACGCTTCCCCGGCATTACAAGCCGACCGCGAGATTGTGCTGGCGGCGGTGAGTCAAGATGGCAGGGCGCTAGAATACGCTTCCCCGGCATTAAAAGCCGACCGCGAGATTGTGCTGGCGGCGTTGGGTCGATGGCGCTGGGCGCTGCACTATGCTTGTACGGAATTAAAGGCCGACCCAAGATTAAACGCCATTGCTCGTATTAAAAATGATGAACGCCGCGCCTTGGCTTGTGATGATTATCTTAAGGATCTTAAAAGTCTTAAGCTAAATGAAGGTAGAAGCATTCTTGGATTTTGGCGCGGAGGTGAAGGTTCTTCTGGGGC
>VFKP01000141.1 GCA_009885495.1 Gammaproteobacteria bacterium
GGCATGTTGATAACTAAGCATGGGGAACCACCTTGAATGAAAAAAAATCTGCCTTTGCGGCAAAGCTGGATTATACCCAAAACTCGCTGGCTGGGCAAAATCTCATGCCGCCAGTTAACTGGGTGTATGAGATAATGGAATCAGGTATTGTCAATTAGCTGTACAAGATAGGATCTGTTTAGGAATAATGCTGCGAGCATTGTTGGGTCGAGCGACCTATTAAGAAGAAAGTTTCATTCAATAGCTTAATTGCCCAATCCTTGGGTGAGCGTAAGCATGCGGCTTAGCCTCTAATTCACCCCTTTTTCCGATCGGAAAGACTGAAATTTAAAATCAATAGGGTTATTAGCCTTGAAAAATAGCCAAAAGTTGGCTAAAATAAGGGGTGATTTCAGCCAAAAGTTGGCTAAAATTACAGGTTCTTTTTAATCCCTATTGTTGAAGAGGTTTAAAGTGCACAGAAGTATTCATCAAGCATTGCTGGCTTGGAAAGATGCCCCAGGGCGTTTACCTTTAATATTGCGAGGAGCGCGCCAGGTAGGGAAGACTTTTGCGGTGACTCAATTTGCCAAAGAGCATTTTCAAACATGTTTTACAATCAATTTTGAGCTGGATTCTCAATACCTTGCTTGTTTTGATACACTGCGTCCACAGACCATTTTATTTCAAATGAATTTGCTGAGTCATCAAGATATTATTCCTGGGCAGACGCTACTTTTTTTGGATGAGATCCAAGAATGTCCAAATGCTTTACGCGCGCTACGTTATTTTAAAGAAGAGTTACCTGAATTGCATGTCATCGCGGCGGGCTCATTATTGGAATTTTTGTTGAATGCGGGTGAGTTTAGGTTTCCTGTGGGAAGAGTGCAGTTTTTACAAGTTCACCCTTTATCTTTTTATGAATTTCTGTGGGCCAAAGAAGACAATAAAATTTTAGAATTTTTAAAAAATGTTGGCGTTCAAGACAGTATACCCAGTGCTATTCACGAACATCTTTTGAAACAAGTACGTGAATATATGATTTTAGGAGGCATGCCAGCAGTGGTGCAGCATTATCTTGAAACGGGCAATGTGCTGGCTTGCCAAGACAAACAAGCAGGGCTGTGGCAGGCTTATCGCTATGATTTTGGTAAGTATGCAAAACAAGGACAGCATCGATTCTTAGAAACCATTTTTACTCAAATGCCATCGCTCATTGGCCAAAATGTTAAATATTCTGCGATCGATCCGCAATCACGTGCTCGTGATTTAAAAGAAGCGCTGGCTTTGCTCTATTCTGCAGGCATTATCCATTTTGTGCGTGAAACTTCAGCTTCAGGTGTGCCCTTGTCAGTCCAGAGCCAACACAAGCGGTTTAAATTACTATTTTTGGATATTGGTTTAATACATCGCAATTTCAATATTAATCCAGAACAGTTATTGAAAGACGATTTGCTCTTAATTAATCGAGGTGTTTTGGCAGAACAATTTGTAGGCCAAGAATTAATAGCTTATAGTCATCCGATGGAAGAATCTTCTTTATATTATTGGCAGCGAGACAAGCCCAGCAGTACCGCTGAAGTAGACTATGTGCTCGAATTTGCCGGAAACTGCGTGGCTGTGGAAGTCAAAGCAGGAAAAACCGGACGTTTACGATCTCTACAACTTTTTATGACAGAAAAAAAATCTTCTATTGGAATTCAAATCAGCGCACAAAATTTAATGGTAAAAGATTCTATACTGTCTTTGCCCTTATATCTTATTGCTGAATGGCCGAGACTATTGACTGAACTACTAGGTTGATGAGACATCAAGTTTCAACTGTTTGACACAAGATATGTTTTTTAATACTTTCGCCCTAGCCGAGTCTATGCCTGAAAATCATTTAATTTAGGAACTTCAATTATGAGTCTACCATCTTACATTGCACACTATACTACAGAACAAGGACTTCAAGGTATTTTAACTTCAAAGAAATTATGGGCAACGCATCATTACTTTCTAAACGATTATACTGAAATGAAATTGGGAATGGAAATAACTAGTACAATATTTCATGATGCGCTGGCGTCAATGGAAGATGCTGAAAAATTAAAGCGCTTTATTGCCCAAGAAGAAAGTGGTTTTCTACAAAAATTTTGGCTTTCAGGATTCTTGCCTAAAGTCAATCCAAGAATAGAAGAACTGGAAATTTTCACCACTTCTTTTTCAGAATATACAGACAATGATGGTCTATTAAGTCAATGGCGCTCCTATGCAAATCATGGCGGTTTTGCGATTGTTTTTTCTTCGCAAGAGCTTAAAGATTCATATGCTTTTCATTCAAAAAAGTGCAAAGAACATCCTGGGCTCACGCAAGTAGAAAATTGTGAAGATTGTTTAGAAGTGATTCATACACATCTATTGCTTCCCATTCAATATCATAAAGATGTTGGTCGGTTAAAGCGAGAAGGTTATCAAGAAGCCTATGAGGCTATAGAAGATTTTGCACCCATATTGATTAAAACCATCGAAGAGCCAGACCTTTGCAAGACCATTTCGCCTGAAGATACTAAGTTATTTATGAACGGGATCTTAGCTTTCATGACGACAATTAAACATCAGGGATTTCAGGAAGAAAAAGAACTGAGATTTGCCTGTTTGAATAGAATAGAGAAACCAGAGGGTGGGTATCATTTTGAGAGTCCCTATAAATCGAGTATTGAAGGTGGAATACCACGCTTGATGATTGATTTTTTGCCTAAAACCATCAAAAAAATAATCATTGGCCCGCAAGAACGTCAAGATCAAAAGGAAATTTTAATTCGTTACTTATTAGAATCTCATCAATATGAAAACGTCGAAATTGTTCGGTCAACAATACCCTATCGAAAGCAATAGATAAGAAACGTGGAGCATCTCATAAATAATTAGCCAGCAATTGGGACAAGTATAAGCTTAACCACTAGGCTTTAGAAAATTATAAAGCTGGCGAAAGCCTAAAATGCTGAAGATAGAAAATCCCGATACCCTGAAATGATTTTCTTCTCTTTGGCCTTTAGGCTTTTAAATAAGGCTTCTTGCTTTTCATTTAAGATTCGTCCGTATTTGGATTCGATTAAAACGCCTTCTTCAGTGATGAAATCAAGTTCAATTCCATTTTGATAAATATAACGAGGAGATTGAGATCGAATGGTGTGAAAAACTAGATTTTCAAAAACAGCGCCTTTGTCTCTAAATCCAGTGATTAAATTTCGAATCCCCAGATCGACCGCATAAACTTTCTTGGGCGATAAAAGCATTTCATTGAGTTTACCTTGCCGAGGAATGAGATAAATTAAATAACAATCTACAAATAAAGATAAATAACGTTTTGCTGAATCGGGTGAGATCCCTAAAATATGAGCTATTTTATTTAAGCTGATCTGTTTTCCTACTCGTTCCATCAATAAAGCAAAATAATCACGGATCATTTCTGGAGATTTAATCTTGTGAAAAGCGATAATGTCTTTATATAAAATATCGTTCACTAATTCAGTGAGATAAGTTCTGTCTTTTGTGAGAACATACTCAGGCATGCCACCCATCTGCATATAATCTTCAAAATGAGCTTCTAATAAACCCTCATCGGCTTTTTTAAGCTGGATATTTGAAAAACGTAAATATTCATTAAAATCCAAAGGATGAACTTCTAAAATGCGTTCTCGGCCTGTCAGGGATCCTTTTTGATCTCTTAATGCAGAAGCGCTGGATGAAGAAGCGAAGATCTTACAGTTTCCTTTGTCATAAAGGTTTTTAAATTGTAATCTGAAATTTTCTTTATACGTAATTTCATCCAGCAGTAAATAAATTTTTTCTTCATAAGCCAAACGATGTAATTTTCGATATTCATCGATGATATCGATGATAGAATAAGACTGTAATTGATAATCGTCCATGCTGAGATAAAAAACTTTTTCCTTTTTTATGTCCTTAGTGTTGATTAAATGATCCGCTAAGCATTTGAGCAAAGTGGTTTTCCCTGTGCGTCTTAATCCGGTCAAGAGAATAACCGCAGGATTATCAATCCATTGAAATAGTTGGATCTCTAACAATGGCCTAGAGATCTGCTCTGGAGGGGTATAGCCAGAATCCCACCAAGGATTGTATTGATAAAATAAGGTCTTCATAAGAATTGCTCGAACATATTGTTTCGACAAGTATACGATGCTATCGTATAGAAATCAAGTAAAATATACGATTCCATCGTATAGAAACAATTAAAAGTAGCCGATGGCATCCTATAGATTTTAGATTGATACAGATCAAACGCAGTAAAGAATTGATTTTAAAGGAATTGTTTATTTACATGTAAATTCCACGGGCTACGCGTTGAATTTACATGTTTTTTAGACTCAAGAACTCAATGAGGATTTCGTATCCCTCTCCCGGATTAGCGAGCGAGAGGCTTTAAGCATCAGATCCTGCTCCAGAACCCAGAGTGGCTTATCCTCAGGTCAAACCGTTTGCGGCAAGGATGCCGCAACCGAGCCTTGTATCTTAAGCTGGCCAGTCAAATGGTATACTTGAGGCCACTTGAGTAAGGGAACGTACATACTGA
>VFKP01000008.1 GCA_009885495.1 Gammaproteobacteria bacterium
TCTTCAATTAAAATTTGATGAACGGGTTGTCCCTTTTCATCAGTTTGGTAGGTCACCAAACGCGTACCCAATAAAACTTGGACTGCAGCTTTGGCATCTTCTTTATTAGAAACGATTTTAACCCCCCCAGCTTTGCCTCGTCCGCCTGCATGCACTTGAGCCTTGACCACCCAGCGATCGCCGCCTAGGCTTGATAAAACGCCCGCCACTTCATCGACACTGGAAACGACTTCGCCGCGAGGTACGGCAATACCGTAAGTTCGAAATAGCGCTTTGGCTTGATATTCATGTAGATTCATTGTTTTTCCTAATTTATATTATTAAAGCAAAAGGGGGAAGGCCTGATATAAAACCCTTCTCCCCTAACCCTTCTCCCAGAGTACTGGACGAGGGGAATTAAAAATTCTAGACGCGATAAATCGCGTCTCGACAAATGCAATCAATCGCTTCTTTAGAGAAATTCTATATCCTATAACCCTAAGAGCATCCTAGCGGGATCTTCCAAAAATTGTTTAACCGCGACTAAAAATCCAACCGATTCGCGGCCATCGATAATGCGATGATCATAAGATAAAGCGACATACATCATAGGCCGAATGACCACTTGCCCGTTTTCAGCGATCGGTCTTTCCTCAATCTTATGCATCCCTAGAATGGCGCTTTGCGGTGGATTGACAATCGGTGTAGCCATCAAAGATCCAAAGACGCCACCATTGGTGATGGTGAAGGTTCCGCCGGTCATTTCTTCTACCGTAAGTTTCCCTTCACGCGCTTTCAATGCAGCATCCCCAATTCCTTTTTCAATTTCAGCCAAGCCCAGGGTTTCCGCATTACGCAAAACAGGCACCACCAATCCTCGTGGTGTTGAAACGGCAATACCCACATCATAATAGCCATGATAAATAATATCTTGGCCATCAATTGAAGCATTCACATCCGGATAACGTTTTAAAGCTTCTACAACAGCTTTCGTGAAAAAAGACATAAAGCCCAATTTTACACCATGCGTTTTTTCAAATTGATCTTTATAGCGATTACGCAGATCCATAACCGCTTGCATATTGATTTCATTAAATGTAGTCAACATAGCGGCCGTATGCTGGGCTTCCACCAACCGTTCTGCGATCTTGGCGCGTAGACGAGTCATAGGCACGCGTTCTTCAGTTCGTAACCCTTGCACAGCAAAACTCGCTTGTGCCGGCTGGCCCTGAGCCTTTTGCAGATCTTCTTTGACAATACGTCCGCCTTTACCGCTGCCTTGTAATCCCTTGACATCGATATTTTCTTCAGCCACCACACGACGCAATGCGGGGCTTAAATGTGGCATACCATTGCTTTGTGTTTTCACTTCAGGAACTGTGGCTTTCGTTTCAATGCTGGTGGCTGGCGCTCCAGGCGCTATTTTACCCAAAAGCTCATCCGCCAAAACGATACTGCCTTCTGCTTTCATAATATCGGTCAAAATACCGCTTTCAGAAGCTGGAACCTCTAAAACCACTTTATCGGTCTCTAAATCAATAAGTGGTTCATCACGAACGACGCTATCCCCTACTTTTTTATGCCATTTGATAATGGTCGCATCGGCAACCGATTCAGGCAATGAGGGAACTTTAATTTCAATGGACATTTTATTTTTCCTCTATAGTTTTAAGGCTTGTTCAATAAGCTGATTCTGTTCTATTTCATGTCTATCATGATATCCGGCCGCCGGAGCTGCAGCTGCAGCACGGCCGATATATTGCAAATTCTGTTTGGGAAATAAAGCTGCCTGCAAATGATGTTGTGAGGCATACCAAGCCCCTTGATTATGAGGTTCTTCTTGACACCAAACAATATCACTCACATGACGATAAGGCTCTAATGCTAAATGCAATGCTTTTTCAGGGAAAGGATACAATTGCTCTATTCGCACAAGAACGACCGTCTCTTGCTGCTGCTCGCGTCTTTTTTGCAGGAGATCATAATAAACTCGGCCAGAACACAGAATCACACGTTTAATTTTTTTTGCAGGCAAAGCATCCACTTCGGGGATCACCACTTGGAAAGATCCTTGAATTAAATCATCCCAACTGGACACCGCCATCTTATGTCGCAATAAACTTTTAGGGGTCATGACAATTAAGGGTTTACGATAGGGTCTTAAGAGCTGTCGGCGTATCATATGAAAGCATTGGGCCGGTGTGGTCGGAACACAGACTTGCATATTATGCTCAGCGCACAATTGTAAAAATCGTTCCAATCGCGCCGATGTATGCTCTGGCCCCATCCCTTCATAACCATGCGGTAAAAACAAGGTTAATCCCGAGAACCGAGACCATTTTTGTTCAGCCGCACTGATGAATTGATCGATCACCACTTGAGCGCCATTGACAAAATCACCGAATTGCGCTTCCCAAATCACTAAAGTTTTAGGTTGCGCACTGGCATAACCATATTCAAAGGCCATCACGGCAGCTTCCGATAAAACCGAATCGATCACGGCCAGTTGATTTTTGTTCTGCTGGCAATTGCTCAAGGGTAAATATTCTTGACCGGTTTCATAATCATGTAACACGGCATGTCGATGAGAGAAAGTGCCTCGACCCGAATCTTGTCCTGAGATACGTACCCCCCATCCCGCGTCTAATAAAGAAGCGTAAGCTAAATTTTCAGCAAAACCCCACATAAAAGGAATTTCACCTTCTGCCATCTGCTGACGCGCTTGCATTTCTCGTGCCACCTGGGGCTGTAATTGGAATCCTTGAGGCAATGTTAATAATTTTTGAGCCAGCGCTTTCAACTGAGCAGCATCAATGGCCTTGGGATAATCAACATCCCATTCTTGATCCAAATACAGACTCCAATCCGCGGCTTGTGCATGCAAAGGATTTTCATCCACCACGGGTACTGCAGAACCGCCGGCATCCAATAAATTACGATAGGCATCGATAGCAGCCACTCTATCTTCTGCGCTCAATACCCCTTCTTTCTCAAGCTTTTCACCGTATAGGCTCACGAGGGTAGGATGCTGTCTGATAGCTCGATACATCACCGGCTGCGTAATCGCAGGTTCGTCCGCTTCATTGTGTCCCAAACGACGATAGGCCACCAAATCGATGACAATGTCTTTGCCAAACTGCATTCTATAATCCATCGCTAAACGAGCGGCTTTAACCACAGCCTCAGGATCATCGCCATTGACATGTAAAATAGGGGCTTCAATCATTTTAGCCGCATCACTGCAATATCGAGAAGAACGTGCATCTCTAGGATCATGGGTGGTAAAACCCACTTGATTATTGATCACCACATGCACGCTCCCCCCTGTGGTGAAAAATCGCGTCTGTGACATATTAAAGGTTTCCATGACCACACCCTGGCCGATGAAAGCGGCATCCCCATGGACAATCACCGGAACAATTTTACGGCGGGTTTCGTCACCACAACGATCTTGGCGAGCACGTGTTGATCCTTCGACTACAGGCGCAATAATTTCTAAATGCGAAGGATTAAACGCTAAAGCCAAATGCATTAATCCATGAGGCGTTTTGACATTTGTTGAATAACCCAAATGATATTTGACATCGCCAGAACGACCATTGCGCAGATGTTTGCCCGCAAATTCATCGAATAATACCTGCGCCGGTTTTCCTAAAATATTGATCATGACATTTAAACGGCCGCGATGAGCCATACCGATAATAAATTCCCGAACGTTTTCTTCTCCAGCACGTTCAATTAAAGCAGACATTAAGGGAATAAAACTATCGCTGCCTTCTAAAGAAAATCGTTTTTGACCTACAAATTTATTGCCTAAATACTTTTCCAAGCCTTCTGCCGCGACCAACTTAGCAAAAATAGCTTTTTTTTCTGCGGCTGATAATTGTTTTTCAGGTTCAACGATTTCAAAACGCTGTTGCAACCATTGTTGGATCTGCGGATCACTGATGTGTTTGTATTCTAAAGTCAGCGTACCGCAATAGATGTTTTCTAAGTGTTGGGCTAAGCTTTCCACAGAAACGCTGCTGCCCAAATTTTTAAACCCAAAATCCGCAGGATCCACTTTTAGCTTAAAATCGGCAGAAGATAAGCCATAATGTTTAGGATCCAGCAAAGCATCAGTGTGCGAAATCAAATGTAAGGGATCCAATTGCGCTTCAATATGCCCGTAAGCACGATAAGCATCTAGCCATTGTCCGATCTTATAGTACAAAGGGGAAGCACTCACCGTAGAATGACTGGATAAAGCAATAGGATTTTGGGCTAAATTTAAAAAATGTTCTCGTACTTTTTGAGGAGAAACTTCAGATTGATCGACGGTCTTCATTTTAGGCAAACCATCAAAATAATCCCGCCAATCTGAAGACAATTCTTGGGGGGCGGTTAAATAAGTTTCATACATTGTCTCTAAGTAGGCAACGTTCCCTCCGGCTAAAAAAGAAGTTTTGCGCATTTTCTCGATATAAGGCTCTTCAAAAGACATTTTAACCTCCTTCTGCTAATAATTCTGATCGGATCTGACCAATGGCCCGTGTAGGATTTAAACCTTTGGGACAAACATCCACGCAATTCATTACGCCACGGCAACGAAACACACTAAAGGGATCGGATAAAGCCTCTAAGCGTTCTGATTTTGCAGTATCTCGACTGTCAACAATAAAACGATAGGCTTGCAGCAAACCCGCTGGACCAATAAATTTTTCAGGATTCCACCAAAAAGAAGGACAAGAAGTTGAACAGCAGGCACATAAAATACATTCATATAAGCCATCTAATTTTTTACGATCGGCGGGGCTTTGTAAGCGTTCTTTAGCGGGGACAGGATCCTTATTAATCAAATAGGGTTTGACTTTTTCATATTGGGCGTAGAAGGCACTCATATCCACGATCAGATCACGGATCACCGGCAATCCTGGCAAAGGGCGAATTTCAATCGGTTCTTTTAATGCAGACAATAACGTAATGCAGGCCAAGCCATTACGACCATTGATGTTCATACCATCGGATCCACACACGCCTTCACGACAAGAACGACGAAAGGCCAAGGTATCGTCCAAAGCCTTGATGCGCATGATCGCTTCCAACAACATCATATCTTTGTCTTTAGGAATAGACAATTGATACTCTTTCATGAAAGGTTTTAAATCCACTTCAGGATTAAAACGATAAATTTTAAAAGAAACCGTGCGTAGCGCTTCAGACATCATAGACCTCACTCTTAATAAACACGTGCTTTAGGTTCGAAAGGTTCCATACTCAAGGGTTTACGATTGACCTCGCGTCGACTCATGCGATGCGCTTCACCTTGATATAAAGTATGCGTCAACCACTTTACATCATCACGTTCTGGAAAATCTTCACGGCTGTGCGCACCACGACTTTCGGTGCGATAAATCGCTGCATGTGCCGTGGCTAAAGCCGTAGCCATTAAATTATCCAACTCTAAAGCTTCAATACGGCTGGTGTTAAACACTCTGCTGTGATCGCTGATGGCCCCATGGCTTAAACGTTCATTTAAACTTAAAAGCTTTTCCAAGCCCGCTTGCATGTGTTCGCCTGTACGAAACACACCAAATTCTTCTTGCATGACTTTTTGTAATTCTGCACGAATGACAGAGACAGATTCTCCTTCACGGGCATTATCCCAACGCAATAAACGAGTTAAAGCTGCGTCAATATCAGACTCAGTCACCGCATGCAAAGGTAGATCCTGCAATTTTTCTTTCACATCCAAACCTGCAGCACGACCAAACACCACTAAATCTAATAGGGAATTACCGCCTAAGCGATTAGCACCATGCACTGAAACGCAAGCGCATTCTCCTACAGCATACAAACCTTCGACTAAAGACTCTTCACCCTTAGCATTTACCGTAATCACTTGACCAAAGCGATTCGTGGGAATACCACCCATCATATAATGGCAAGTGGGCACCACTGGAATAGGCTCGCGAATAGGATCCACACCGGCAAAGGTTAAGGATAATTCACGGATCCCAGGCAAGCGAGATTCGATTAAATCTGCACCCAAATGGTCCAGTTTTAATTTAACACAGGACACACCATTGACTTCTTCGCCATTACCCGCCCGTAATTCTAAAGACATGGCTCGAGCCACCACATCGCGAGAGGCTAAATCTTTGGCATGGGGGGCATAACGCTCCATAAACCGTTCACCATTTTTATTGATCAGATATCCGCCTTCCCCTCGACAACCTTCCGTGACTAGAACACCCGCTCCTGCAATGCCGGTAGGGTGAAATTGCCACATTTCAATATCTTGGATAGGAAGACCAGCACGGATGGCCATACCCACACCATCGCCCGTATTAATTAAGGCATTGGTGGTGGACTGATAGATGCGTCCAGCACCACCCGTGGCAAAAATAATCGCTTTAGCCTGCAACAATACGGTTTCACCCGTTTCAATATTAATGGCTATGACACCGGAAAAACCCTGACCATTGGCTGCTTTGACTAAATCAACGGCATACCATTCAGAAAAGAAATTTGTTTTCTCGGCAATATTGCGTTGATACAAGGTGTGTAATAAAGCGTGGCCCGTTCTGTCGGCAGCGGCACAGGTTCTAGCCGCTTGATCGCCGCCAAAATTTTTGGATTGTCCACCAAAAGGCCGTTGATAAATTCGGCCATCGTCTAAACGCGAAAAGGGCAATCCCATATGTTCCAATTCATAGACCACTTCAGGCCCGACTTCGCACATGTATTCGATACAATCTTGATCGCCAATGTAATCAGAGCCTTTGACCGTATCGTACATATGCCAACGCCAATCGTCTTCATGGACATTGCCCAAAGCACAGGTGATCCCTCCCTGCGCAGAAACCGTGTGTGAACGCGTGGGAAAAACCTTGGAGACTACAGCCACCTGAGACCCGGATTCTGCTAAAGCCAAAGCGGCTCGCATACCCGCCCCTCCAGCACCTATAATAATCGCGTCAAAAGTATACCTTGTTAATGCCATTATACGCTCCACACAATAATAATTGCCCAAATAAAATAGAACAGCAGCGCTAAAATCACCACTATTTCTAAACTTAAGCGAAGAGAGGCCATTTTAATATAATCGGTTAGAATCGTCCAAACCCCCACCCAAGCATGCACCAACAGTGATAAAGCGGCTAAAACAGAGAAAATCTTAACCCCAGTATGATGAAATAAGCCCACCCAGGCAGCATAATCCATCGAACGAGTCATGATAAAACCCATAATAAACAGAGTGTACACTGCCAAAACCAGGGCACTGACACGCTGGTATAACCAATCTCTCAAACCATTACCTGTTAAAGATGTCGCAGAGCTTACCATAAGACTATCCCCAGCAAAATCGCCAATATTAAGACCAAGCCTAAAACGATCAGCGCACCCCGGCGGCCACTGATTTTTTCTTCCCCCACCCCCAGATCCATCAATAAATGCCGAATTCCGGCCACCCAATGGTAGACTAAGGCCAAAAGAATCACAAAAAAGAAGATGCGCGTTAGACCTTGATGCAAAACAGACTGAATATAGGCATAACTTTCGGGATTAGACAGCGAATTGGCCCAAAAACAAAGCAGATAAGGGATCACTAAAAATAGAGCAAAACCTGAAGCTCGATGTAAAATAGAGACCATTCCTGTAAGCGGTAAGCGTATTTTAGTCAAATCTAAATAGACAGGTCTTTTTTTATCCACTCTTTTCTCCTCTGAAGGCAATGCAATCATTTAAGACCGCTTGATTATAACGATAATTAGCTCAGAACTCCAGCGCTTAAGAGAATTATCGAATATTCTAGGCTATACTTTTGGCAAGTTGGAAACTTAAATTCAATGCTTCCTGCTTTAAAATTTTTAATCTTTCATTTCAAGGAGTTTCACATGAAGAAAATAGCCATGCTCATCTCTCTCAGCTTGATTGGCGCTAGCAGTTTAGTTTTCGCACAAACCCATTCGACGCCAGCAACTTCTTCTACAGGCATGCCAGCGGCATCTTCCAGTTCTCAAATGCCTGGGATGTCCGGAAAAAACATGTGTAATATGACGCCTGAACAACATCAGCAAATGATGCAAAAGAAAAGCCAAGACTGGAAAAACATGAGCGATGCTGATAAACAGGCCATGCAGCAGAAAATGCAGGATCGTTGGGCCAGCTTAACCGATGACGAAAAGCAAATGGTCACGGATAAAATGATGATGCGTTGGAATAGCCTGTCTGCCGATGAACAAAACAAGTTAATGCAAATGATGCAAGGGCAAATGAAACCGATGCCTGATGCTTCCATGCCAGCCAGCGACTCAGTAACACCGGACGCTTCCATGCCACCTGCACCAACACCTTTGCAACAAGACATGAATCAACCTTCAGGCATGAATCAGTAAGTCTTTCAAATAGACCCTCTCCCAGAATACTTACTCCCCTCCCCCAGTATTCTGCAGTACTGTCCGGGGAAAATCGAAACTCCCCTCGCCCGGTAATCCGGGAGAGGGGAGCCTATGCACTTTCCCCGGACAGTACTGCGAGGTACCGGGGGAGGGGAGTATTGAGTTTCCCCGGACAGTACTGCAGAACAAAGCAAATCTAATTTTTAGGGCGCATATGCGGAAACAAAATCACATCGCGAATAGAGGGCGAGTTCGTCAATAGCATCACCAGACGATCGATGCCTATCCCTTCTCCCGCCGTAGGAGCCAAACCGTATTCTAAGGCCATAATATAATCGGCATCATAAGACATGGCCTCCTCGTCACCGCCGGCTTTTTCTTGCATTTGCAATTGAAAGCGCGCTGCTTGATCTTCGGGATCATTTAATTCAGAAAAAGCATTGGCCAATTCACGACCGGCGATAAACAATTCAAATCGGTCCACCACTTCAGGGTTATCGGCATTACGCCGTGCCAAAGGGGAGACTTCAGAGGGGTATGCCGTGATAAAAGTCGGCTGGATCAATTGCTCTTCCACCGTTTCTTCAAATAAAATCAACTGTAATTTAGCCAGACTGTCTGTCTTTTTATACGGTAATTTTAGCTGTTCTAAACGTTGACGTAAAACTGAAATTTCAATAATACCCTCTGCATTGATCTCGGGATGATATTTCATAATAGCATCACTCATACTCAACCGCGTAAAGGGTTTGCCAAAATCAAAAGAATGCCCTTGATATTCAAAGGCCGTTTGCCCTAACACTTTTTCAGCGACAAAGGATAATAAGGCTTCGGTCATGTCCATCATATCGCGATAATCGGCATAAGCTTCGTAAAATTCCAACATGGTAAATTCAGGATTATGTCGTACCGACATCCCTTCATTGCGAAAATTACGATTAATTTCGAATACTTTTTCAAAGCCCCCAACCACCAAACGCTTTAAATACAATTCTGGCGCAATGCGTAAATACAGTTCCAGATCCAAGGCATTATGATGCGTTACAAAAGGCTTAGCCGCCGCTCCTCCGGCCAATAGATGCATCATGGGCGTTTCCACTTCTAAAAATTTTCTTTGACAGAGGAACTCACGAATGGCTGAAACCGTTTGACTTCTGATCTCAAAAACACGGCGTGTGCCGGCATTCATCATTAAATCTAAATAGCGATGGCGATATTTAGCTTCAATCTCTTGTAAGCCATGAAATTTATCCGGCAAGGGTCGCAAGGCTTTGGTCAATAATTCAATGGTTTCAACGCGCAGTGATAATTCTCCTGTTTTGGTTCTAAACACCTGCCCTTCTACCCCTAAAATATCACCAATATCCCATTTCTTAAAGCTCTGATAAGCGTCTTCACCCAAAGTTTCTTGTTTGACATAGCATTGAAATTGTCCCGACATATCCTGCAAATGAATAAAACTGGCTTTACCCATTAGGCGACGCGTCATCATGCGGCCCGCCAAACGCAAGGTTTTAGGGCTTTTCTCCAGCTCGGCTTCACTCATATGTTGATAGGCTTCTACCAAATCCAAAGCCAGATGATCTCGTTTGAAATGATTAGGATAAGCCTGGCCTTGTTCACGCCATTTCAATAATTTATGCTTACGTTCAGCAATCTGTTCATTTTCAGGGATCACCGGATCCTGGGTATTTTCAGTTGACATCATCTCTCCTAAACTTGCGCTTTTAAACTCGCCTCAATAAACACATCGATATCTCCATCGAGCACCGCCTGTGTATTCGCCACTTCCACTCCCGTACGCAAATCTTTGATACGCGAAGCATCTAGAACATACGATCGAATTTGATTCCCCCAACCAATCTCTGTTTTGCTTTCTTCCAGAGCCTGTTTTTCTTCATGACGCGATTGCATTTGTCGTTCATACAATTTAGCACGCAATTGCTTCATCGCTTGAGCACGATTCTTATGCTGTGAACGATCGCTTTGACACTGTGCCACTACTCCTGTGGGAATATGAGTCATGCGTACAGCAGAATCCGTTTTATTAATATGCTGACCACCCGCACCCGAGGCTCTATAGGTATCGACTTTGATATCACTGGGATTAATATCAATCACAATATCATCATCGATTTCAGGAGAAACAAAAACGGCCGCAAAAGAAGTATGGCGGCGATTGCCTGAATCAAAAGGAGATTTACGCACCAAGCGATGCACGCCAGTTTCTGTTCTCAGCCAACCATAGGCATAAGGCCCTTCAATCCGGACTGTAGCACCGCGCAGACCCGCTACATCACCCGCTGAAGCTTCTAAAAGCTCCATTTTAAAGCCATGACGTTCGCCCCAGCGCAGATACATGCGTAACAGCATTTCTGCCCAATCCTGAGCTTCTGTGCCCCCAGAACCTGACTGAATTTCTAGAAAAGCATGATTGGCATCCATTTTTCCAGAAAACATACGTTGAAATTCAAGAGTCATGACCTTAGCCTCTAAATCAAGTACATCTTGCCGCAAGGCCTGCACGCTCAGATCATCATCCTCGCTATTGGCCAATTCTAGGAGCACATCTAAGTCAGCCAATTTAACTTCTAATTCATCTAAAACACCGACCAAATGGCTGAGTTGAACTTTTTCCTTATTTAAGCTTTGCGCTTTGTCAGGAGTTGCCCAAAGCTTATCGCTTTCTAATTCTCGCAAAACCTCATCTAAACGATCGACCATTAAATCGTAGTCAAAGATACCCCCTAAGCGCGGTTTCGCGGGCTCGTAAATCGGCAATTTTTAATAAATCTGCATTAATTTCAATCATATATATCTCAGCGCCTATTTGGCGATCGGCCGGTACAATAGGGTCTCTCTCCCAGTAGCCTGAAAGGGGAGAAAGGCGATAAATCCTTTTTCTGCTCTTATTTTGATCTATCTTATTTACAGGTCATAACAAATCAACTATAAATACGATAGTGCCTTTGATTATCTCAGCACTGAGCATAGAGTGCAAGATAAACAGCAGAGTTTTGAGCCTGAAGATTGACTCAATAAAGTCTTCTCAAAAAATGAAAAATAGGATATTAGTGAAAATGCTCAGGATAGATGAATCTAAAAATTTAACTCCAGCGATGGCTATGGCAAACTGTAGATCTTTATGGAGAATATGGAGAATTAAGATTATCTCTCCTTCGCAGCTGGCGTATAGGAGAAATTCATGATCCTAATACGCTATGTACGGCCTGAAGATTCAGCTGCAATTGTAGAGCTTATCCGCCCCACTGCCCCTGAAATGAATTCTCCTGAACATCTAAAACAAATGGTCAAGGATAAATTAGAACATGCCCTTGTCAGTATCCAGCTCAGCACTGCCCATCACGAAAAAAAATTCTATGCTCTTGTCATGGAAGATATGGACAGCGGTAAATTAATGGGTCTGGCCACCATGAGCTCTGCCGCTGGACATGATTTTGCATTTTACTCTTATAAAGTCACGCATATTAAGAAATTCTCTCATGATTTAGCCATTTTCAAAGAATTAGAATTATTATTTTTATCAAATGATTATGAAAATTATTCAGAACTCTACTCTTTTTATTTAGACCCACAGTATCGCAAGCAAGATTTAGGAAGGATGTTTGTTTTAGCTCGTTTATTGTTCATTGCCGAGAACCCTGAGTGTTTTGACAGCATGCTCATCGCTCAATTACGAGGGATTACGGATGAGGGTCATGATTCTCCTTTTTGGCGAGGTTTAGGCCTTCAATTTTTCGGCATTCCCTTCCAAGAAGCTTATAGTTTAACGCAATTGGGTAAGAAACAGTTTATTTCTGATTTGGTACCTCGTCATCCCATTTACACACAATTACTCCCTGAATTTTCAAGAAGCGCCATTGCACAAACACATCCCAATGATGAAGTCCGACGAAAAATTTTAGAAAGCGAAGGTTTTTCTTTTAAAAATCATATCAATATCTTAGACGGTGGTCCCATCTTAGAAGCCCCCATTTCCTCGCTTAAAAGTATTAAAAACAGCCTCGCCGTCCGAGTAGAGAATATCACCGCTCTTGGAGAGGAACCCCTGCATTTGGTCTGCAGCTTTGCAGACCAGCTTAGAGCCATTCGTGTTCCCATCAAGTTTCATTCCCCTGAGAGCATCAGTTTATCGCCTGAAGCGGCTAAACTCTTAGAGGTAGAAATTGGAAGCCCTTTGCGAATTGTATTGTTTGAATAACAAGATCTAGCCAGGACTCGAGCTTCTTCTCTAGAAAAGCCCATTACACTTCAAGATGCGAGATCCGTCATTGCGAACGGAGTGAAGCCATAGATCTAAATGTCCACTCTAATCCTGATTCACCACACCGCTTTTCACGATGATTTCGGGTTTCTGATCAGAGGTATTGTTTGTAGGGGCATCCGGATCACCATTTCTCTTGTCTTGTAGCGTTTGATACGCTTTTTCAGGATTGGCCGCCGCCACCGCCATCTGTTCCTTGAGCAGTTTGCGTTCGCGTTGTTCTAATAGGTACGATAAAAATCTAGAAGAAACGCTGAAATCTTTTGGGAAATCCAAATACACATAATGATTATCATCACTGTACTGAGCTAAACTGGCGAAGGTATCGGCCTGTAAATGTCCATCGACTGAACCCGCAGACAAGGCATGAATAGTTTTTGCATCATAGCAAGGTGTCATTTTAGCTTGATCTTGCCAAGGAGCCAGGCGCATTAATAAATGCTCGGGATCAGCATGCCCTGCATAATAATTCACAAAAACAGGGGAGTTATTGCTGATCTCCGTTTCACATAAAACTTCTTTATTGGGAACAAAAGCCTCTTTAAAATCTTTGGGATATTCGATGTAAATAGATTGATCTCGATTGCTTAAGCGATCCCAAGTTTTGCTTTCATAGCGTTTGGCCCTCTCATCCCAAGTAATCGCAATTAATTTTTCATCTGAAAAACAACGTTTGTCCTGAAGTTCTTGACCTGCAAAAAGAGTGCCTAAACGATGTGCCGCGGTTAGATCTTTCAAATAAAAACTCACCGTTTGATCACTGTCTAGGGCAATATTCAAATCGCAAGAAACCGCAGTCTCTAGGACTTCATCACAATCTAAAAGCTGACGCTGCAATGGGTCGGTACCCATGGGGCAAAAGATCTTCGCCCCTGCCGAAGCACTGAAGAGTAACAGACTAAAGCCTATAAATGTGATGATAATTTTTGTGTCCATTTAATGTATCCTTTAGAAATGTCTCTTGCAAATCTTGCCCACTCCCCGGGACCTCAGTACTGTCTGAAGCTTAACAGAATACTCCCCTCCCCCAGTATTCTGGGGGAGGGGTTGGGGGAGAGGGTGTTTAAAAAGTACGGCCTCTTTCGCTGAAAGTTTCCACTATCTCAGTCTACGATAGCTATTATCTCTTCAAGATCTATTTATTCCAAACTCAAAAATCTAAGTTCCTAAAATAGACTCCATATTTTGGAGTTATAAGGATAGTGTGATCATCTATTAAAAATCTTATATTTTAACACCCTCTCCCCCAACCCCTCTCCCGGAGTACCGGGCGAGGGGAGTTTCCACTTCTCGCGAACAATACTGCAGAGTACCGGGCGAGAGAGGTTAATGGATCACTTTTACACAAGCCTCCCCACACTCCAACGCGGTTTTTCAGCATAATCATTGTAGGTTTTAACGTCTTTAAACCCAGCACCTTTCAACAGATCAGAAACAGCACAGCCTTGTTCAAATCCATGTTCCACTAATAATGTACCCTCTGCTCGTAAATACTGGGGAGCCTGTTCAATGATATGCGTCAAATCACGCAAACCTGCATCAGCGGATACCAATGCTTGTTTAGGCTCAAAACGCAGATCGCCCTGGCGCCAATGAGGATCTTCTTCAGCAATATAGGGAGGATTAGCTAAAATCAGATCGAAACAACGCCCTGATACCGCTTGATACCAATCACTTTGCAACCATTCTATCTGTGGGCAGGATAACATTTCGGCATTCTTTTTGGCAAGCACCAAAGCTTCTGCCGACTGTTCCACCGCACAAATCGACCATTGTGGTTTCTCATGGGCAATGGCTAGCGCAATGGCACCACTGCCAGAGCCTAATTCTAAAATGTCTAATTTGGAATGAGATTCGTACTCTTTAAAAAGCCAGGCCAACCAACATTCTGTATCAAAGCGAGGGATCAATGTAGAGGGATCGACAAAAATAGGTAAAGACCAAAATTCTTTAGTTCCTAAAATATAAGCGATGGGCTCACCAGCCGCTCGACGGACCAGCCATAAGCGATAATGATTTTCCAGATCGTCCGTAATTTTTTTTTCGGGCCAAGTCATTAAATAAGCGCGATCCTCTTGCAAAACCTTCGCCAATAAGACTTCGGCTTCAAAACGTAAAACCCCCAAAGCTTCTGCTTCAAACAATAGTTCGCGAATACTGGCCATTAGATTTTGGCTTCTCTTAACAGAAGGCGGGGCACGACAAAGCACAGATTTGGATGCAGGTTACACGCAAAATTCAGCGAAAAAAGCGGAGTTAACAGAGTCGTTAATGAGCATTTTTTTGACGAATTTTGCGTGTAAGATACGCCAAATATCGGCTTTGCTGGAAAAGAGGCCTGAGTACTGGCCATTAGTCTTCTGCCAAACTCGCTAACTGTTCAGCCTGATATTCTGTTAACAAGGGATCAATGATCTGATCTAAGGCACCTTCCATAATGTCTTGTAATTTATATAAGGTTAAATTGATGCGATGATCGGTGACCCGACCTTGAGGGTAATTATAAGTGCGAATGCGTTCAGAGCGATCACCGCTGCCGACCAATAACTTTCGGGTTTGCGCTTCTTCTTGGCGTTGTTTTTCTTGCTCGGCCATCAATAATTTAGCCTGCAATAAAGACATCGCGCGAGCGCGATTTTTATGCTGCGATCGTTCATCCTGACATTCCACCACCACACCTGTGGGTAAATGAGTGATCCGAATAGCAGAATCAGTTTTATTGACATGTTGCCCACCCGCGCCAGAAGCTCGATAGGTGTCTATCTTTAAATCGGCCGGATTAATATCAATTTGATCGATTTCTTCGACCACCGGTAAAATAGCAATGGTACAAGCCGAAGTGTGCACTCGTCCTTGGGCTTCTGTTTCAGGAACGCGTTGTACTCGATGCGCACCGGATTCAAATTTTAATTTAGAATACACCCCTTGACCACTGATCTTAACGATCACTTCTTTATACCCTCCTTGCTCACCCAAGCTTTCACTGATCAATTCACATTGCCAATGTTGAGTCAGCGCAAAACGCGTATACATGCGGTATAAATCACCGGCAAACAGCGAAGCTTCATCGCCACCAGTACCCGCTCGTACTTCTAAATAAACATCTTTATCATCATTGGGATCGGCCGGTAAAAGCAAAAGTTGCAGATCTTTTTCTAAGATCTCCATCAAAGCTTCTGCTGTTTTCAATTCTTCTACGCCCCAGGCTTTCATTTCCGGATCGCTGGATTTTAACAGTTCCTTAGCCGCTTCAATGTCTTTTTCGGTCTGCTGATATTTTGAAAAGGCGCCTGCAACAGGGCCTAATTGGGCATATTCTTTCGATAATTTTCGAAATTCATCTTGAACTGAAATGATTCGAGGATCACTGAGTAAGGCAGACACTTCTTCATGACGTAAACGCAATTGATCCAATTTACTCAATAAAGAAATTTTCATGCCAAACCCAACAAGTCTTTCGCTAAATTAAGCCACTCACTATCTTTTTCAAATCGCGCTTGATTTAAAGTCGCGCTGGGTTGATGCATAATTTTATTGGACAAGGCATGTGAAAATTGAAGTAAGACAGTTTCTGCTGCCACGCCTTCGAGCAATTGCTGTAAGGCTTTTTGTAATTCCTGTTCACGCAAATCATCAATTTTACGACGATACACACGGATGATTTCATTGAACTCAACATTTTCTAGGCGCTTTTGATAACGTTGGCTATACTGCTTAATCTGTTCTTCTGCTAAAGCCGCGATTTCTTCGCGTTTCATTTGGTTGGCATCGATGATCGCATGAATATCATCTAAATTATAGAGTTGGATCTCTTTCAGATTAGCCACAGAAGGTTCGACATTCCGAGGTAAAGCCAAATCCACACAATACAAAATAGACGATGTCCGCTCTGCGATAAGTTTTTTAGCCATCATTTCAGTGAACAAAGGGGTTCGACTCTCAATTGCAAAAATAGCCAAATCACAGTGTTTTAAAGCCCTTTCAAGATCGGAGAACTCCAAAATGCAGGCTTTAGGCGCTAAAGCCCGCGCATGCTCTGCCGTACGATTGACTATCGTTAAATTTAATTCTGGCCATTCATTCAGATAAGGCAGCAAATCAGAGATGATTTCCCCTGCACCCACCAAAAGCAGATTGGGATTGTCTACACCCTGTAAACATTGCTTAATTTTCAATGAAGTTAAATAAGAAACCGAAATGGCATAACGTCCTAAATCCGTGTCTTGGCGTATGGCTTTAGCATGATTAAAGATTTGCTGAAAAAGATGATTTAATTCAGGACCGGCAGCTCCCAATTCCAAAGCCCGCGCAAAAGCCTGTTTGACCTGGCCTAAGATTTGCGGTTCTCCTAGAACTTGAGCGTCTAAACCCACCGCCACACGTAACAGATGCTGAACCGCAGCTTCTCCGCTATAAAGATAAGTGTATTTTTCATATTCGCTTTCTGCTGCGTGATGCTGCTTTTGCATCCAATGGCCCAAACGTTGGCCATCATCTGCAATAGCATAGAGTTCACAGCGATTACAAGTAGAAATGATGACCGCTTCTAGGATACCTTCTTCACTTAGAATCGATTGCAATGCCGCTGGAAGACGTTCATGGCCAATCATCACTTGTTCACGCACTTGCAAGGATGCGCTACGATGATTCATGCCATAAACATATAAATTCATAGAAAAATCCTAAGAAATAAAAAAGACGCGATAAATCGCGTCTCTACGAAATTTGAAGAGCGAATACTCTTAACGTTTAGAGTATTGGCAACGCTTACGCGCTTTACGAAGACCGACTTTTTTACGTTCCACTCGACGAGCATCACGAGTCAAATGATCGCCTTGGCGCAATTTTTGTCTGAAAGTCAGAGGCCCTTCTTCACCCTCAGCGGTCGCTGCTTTAGAAATAGTACCACCTTCTTCATCATAAACGACCAATGCTCGAGCTAGGCCTAAGCGTACTGCCCCAGCCTGTCCCGTTAAACCACCGCCTTTGACAGTCACTTTGATGTCAAAACGATTTTTCATGTCCACTGCATCCAAGGGACGTTCAATGATCATCCGAGCGGTTTCTCGTGGGAAATAATCCGCTAATTCCCGATCATTGACGGTGAACTTTCCTTCACCTTTGGATAAAAATACACGAGCAACACTCGATTTGCGTCGACCGGTTCCATAGAAATACTTTTTACTCACTGCCATAATCTTAATCCGTCTCAATAGTTAATACTTTAGGTTGCTGGGCTGTATGATGGTGGGTTGCACCCGCATAGACTTTCAGCTTACGCAGCATGGCCCGCCCCAGAGGGTTATTCGGCATCATCCCTTTGACCGCCTTTTCCAAGACTTTCTCAGGAGATTTGGCCAACAACTTTTCTAAAGTAATACTCTTGATGCCACCAGGATAGCCAGTGTGCCAGTAATACTTTTTATCGGTCATTTTTCGACCTGTTACACCGACTTTTTCAGCGTTGATCACAATAATGTAATCCCCAGTATCTACATGGGGGGTATAAATCGGCTTATGTTTGCCACGCAAACGATGGGCAATTTCGCTGGCCAGGCGACCCAGAGTTTTATTGGTCGCATCAACAAGATACCAATCTCGCTCAACCTGGTTTGTTTTGGCGCTAAATGTTTTCATCAATTCTTTCCTACCGTAAAATCCCAATCGACTGAAGCTCGTCTTTCAGAACTGTTTTTGCACAAAATTATCTATTTCAAGGTCTTAGTCCAAAAATCAATCAAATCGCTCATAGGACAGGACCGAAGACCCGCCATTCTACAAAATATTGGGGCAAGATACAAGGGGATAAGCCCTGATTTTCAAAACTATCTTACAAAAGCCTTTATTTGACGTATCCCTTCCAAAAGTTAGGGGTTAAAACTCATATAAAATTTCGTAACCCTCTCCCCATCTCCCGGAGTACCGGGCGAGAGGAGCTTTCAATTGCCCTGCGATTTGAAAGAGAGACTATTTGACAATCAAATTATTGTGCACAACCTTAACCCCATCTACTTGAGCGGCCACTTCTCCAGCATGACGGACCTCTTCAGGATTAGACACAAAACCGCTCAGCTGTACCGAACCCTTGAAAGTCTCCACACTAACACTACTGCTGGATATTTCCTTATCACTGAATAAAGCCGTTTTCACCTTGGTGGTAATGGCACTATCATCGATGTATTCACCCGTACTTTCTCGTGTCGGGGTGGCATGACAGGCTACAAGGGCTACGAAAAGCAAGAGGCCCATAAAAAAAGACAGTGTTCTTCTAAGATTTGAGATCATGGTTAACTCCTAAGTAAAATGGTTTTGAGTGAGCTTATTATTCACTAAATGGCAGAGTATTTGCAAGTGAACTGTTCAGACCATTTCTCCAGAAAAGCACCTATTTGGCGCATCCTCCCTAAAGCGCTGTCTTTTGAATAACGGCCACTAATTCTTTGGCATAAGCTTCAACGACCGCTTTATCTCTACCCTCAACCATCACCCGCACCAAGGGTTCTGTGCCTGAGGCTCGCAGTAAAACACGACCATGAGGCCCCAGCTCGCTTTCTACGACCTTCACCGCCGCCTGAATCGAAGGATGATTTAAATCAATGCTGCCCGCTGAATAACGGATATTCAACATAATCTGTGGATATTTAAACATACCTTGCTTAATCTGACTGAGAGATTGCTGGGCAGACAACATAGCTTGTAACACCAACAAGGCAGAGGCAATACCATCGCCCGTACTGCCATATTCCAGATGTAATAGATGCCCCGAAGACTCCCCACCCAAACACCAGCCTCGTTCTTGTAGCGCTTGCAAAACATAGCGATCGCCCACCTTAGCACGATAAAGAACAACCTGTTTATCTGCCAAAGCCTCAACCAAACCTAAATTACTCATCAAAGTGCCCACCACCCCAGCCAAAGGCAAACCTTGGGCCAAACGGTCTGCCGCTAAGATCCACAGCAATTCATCTCCATCCACTGTGGCGCCCGTGGCATCGACCATCATTAAGCGATCGCCATCACCATCAAAGGCAATCCCCAGATCGGCTTTTTGTTCCAGCACTGCTTTTTTGAGATCGTTTAGATCGGTAGCACCACAGCGTTCATTAATATTGATCCCATTTGGGCTGGCATGCAAGATCTCGACTTTGGCCCCTAAATGACGAAACAAAGCGGGCGCTATTTGATAGGTCGCGCCCTCGGCACAGTCTAAAACCAGGCTTAAACCGGACAGAGCCTCTGGTTTTAAAAAATTATTTTGACAATGGGCTAAATATTCTTGTGCAGCCGTTTTATCTTCTACAATCTGTCCGGGTTGTTCTGCGATTTCAACTTCATCGATAGCATCGAGAATTCGCTCTATTTCCAATTCTTCTGCATCGCTTAATTTAAAACCCGTATCAGAAAAAAATTTAATGCCATTGTCTTGATAAGGATTATGAGAGGCACTTAACACCGCCGCTAAAGCGGGTTTTCTATGTCGGCACATAAACGCTAAGGCCGGTGTGGGCAACACCCCTAACAAAACCGCTGAACGCCCCTGTAAAGCCAAGCCTTTTGCAAAAGCGCGCGCCAGACTAGCACTGGATTGCCGTGGATCTTCACCAATCAAAACAAGCTTATCACTGGGCGGCAATACACAGGCTAAGGCTCGTCCTAAGCGCAAGAGCCAGTCAGGCGTCATCGGAGGAGTACCGACACTAGCTCGAATACCATCCGTGCCAAAATAACGTTTATTCACCGTAACTCCTCCTGGCTCTGGCTAATCGCTTTCACCATCTTCAAGGCTTGAACCGTAGGGGCCACATCATGAACTCGTAAGATAGAGGCTCCTTGCTGATAGGCGACTATCGCCGCCGCCAAAGAACCGGCTAAGCGTTCTTCCACAGGCAGATCTAAAAGTTCCCCAATAAAAGATTTACGAGACACACCGACCAAAATCGGAAATCCCTGTGCTTTTAAGACATTTAAAGACTTTAATAGGGCTAGATTTTGTGGCAGGTTTTTTCCAAAGGAGCCCGCTCCTATTCCGGGATCTAAGACAATACGCTCTTTGGCAATGCCCGCTTCTTGACAGATTTTGGCTTTATTCCTTAAAAATTCAGCAATCTTTTTAATAGAGCTATCTTGACCGCGATGCATCAAACAAACCCCAGCAGAATAGCGCGCCAAAACATTGACCGCTCCTTCCACATTTAAGGCCCGCACATCATTAATGATGCTAGCGCCTGCATCCAAGACAGCATCCATCACTTTAGGAGCAGAAGTATCGACAGAAATAGGAATATCAAAATGTTGGCTTAAGGCAAAAACCAGAGGCAGCAAAGCGACTAACTCTTGTTCGGCGCTAACAGGCACAGAGGCAATCGAGGGATTAGTCGGCTCAGCGCCCAAATCTAAAATATCGGCACCGGCCGATACCATAGCCTCGGCTTGATTTAAAACTTCTTCAAGGCTAGCACAATAACTTTGTGACACAAAAGAAGCAGGATGTAAATTGATCACTCCCATGATCAGAGGTTTTGAACATTCTAAACGATAAGACCCGCACTGCCAGAACATACAATCTTAAACCAAGCCATCTTGAGGTTTAGAATCGGATGGATAAGAGGGTTTATCCACAGGAAGGCTGGCATCATCGGCTTTGATAGGCTCTCCCTTTTGAGGCCCATTGCCATCTGATTCAGTCCAACCTTTAGGGGGTTTAGGCACTTGTCTTGCCATCAAATCTTTCAATTGGGTTTCATCGATGGTCTCATACTTAATGAGGGCCTCGGCCATCAGATGTAGAATATCAATTTTATCCACTAAAATTTGTTTAGCACGGTTAAAGGACTCTTCAATGATAATTTTGACTTCAGCATCAATAAGAGCTGCTGTTCCTTCTGAAACCTCTTTAGTGCGCCCCACTGAACGCCCTAAGAACACTTCACCTTGATCTTCACCAAAAACAATCGGGCCTATTTTTTCAGAAAAACCCCATTTCATCACCATATTGCGTGCAATTTGTGTGGCACGTTCCATATCATTGGAAGCACCCGTCGTGACACCCAATACACCAAAAATTAATTCTTCGGCAATACGCCCACCAAATAAACTACACAATTGGCTGAGTAGGCGCTGCTTGGAATGACTGTAGCGATCCTGTTCTGGCAAAAACATAGTCACCCCCAAAGCACGTCCTCGAGGAATGATCGTCACTTTATAGACCGGATCGTGTTCAGGCACACTTAAACCCACAATGGCATGGCCCGATTCATGATAAGCGGTTAATTTCTTTTCTTCTAGACTCATCACCATCGAATGGCGTTCTGCACCCATTAAGATCTTATCTTTGGCATGCTCTAGTTCGCTCATTTCAACGACTTTCTTATTGGCCTTGGCGGCAAACAAGGCGGCCTCATTCACTAAATTAGCCAAATCGGCCCCTGAAAAACCAGGCGTTCCTCGAGCAATCACCCCTGCACGCACATCTTCTGATAAAGGCACTTTACGTAGATGAACATTCAAAATTTGTTCACGCCCTCTGACATCGGGTAAACCCACTACGACTTGGCGATCAAAACGCCCGGGTCGTAATAAAGCCGGATCTAAAACATCGGGACGATTGGTCGCAGCAACCACGATAACACCCTCATTGCCCTCAAAACCATCCATTTCAACCAATAATTGATTCAAGGTTTGTTCGCGTTCATCATGCCCACCGCCTAAGCCTGCCCCTCGATGTCGACCCACAGCATCAATTTCATCAATGAAAATAATGCAAGGCGCACTTTTTTTCGCTTGTTCAAACATATCACGCACGCGTGAAGCCCCAACACCGACAAACATTTCCACAAAATCAGATCCTGAAATCGTAAAGAAGGGTACTTTAGATTCACCGGCAACCGCGCGAGCCAATAAGGTTTTACCGGTCCCGGGAGGGCCCACCATCAATACCCCACGAGGAATACGACCGCCCAAACGTTGAAATTTCGCTGGATCGCGTAAAAAATCAACCAATTCAGAAACTTCTTCCTTGGCTTCATCAGCCCCAGCCACATCCGCAAAAGTGACCTTGACTTGATCTTCAGACAATAAACGAGCCCGGCTACGACCAAAGGACATCGCACCACGACTGCCGCCACCGCCCTGCATTTGGCGCAGGAAAAAGATCCAAATCCCCACAAAGAGTAATAATGGGAACCAATTGATCAATATTCGCATTAAAAGAGGCTGCGTTTCGGGTAATTTACCTTTAACTTCAATGCCCTTATGCAAAAAATCACGCACTAAGTCTTGTGGCCCTACAGGGACAATCGTATAAATGGCTTGGTTAGATTTGGTGATCCCCTGGATTTCTCCCTCAGTAAAGACCGCTGAACTCAGATCGTCTTTATCCGCTTTATCTAAAAATTGGCTGAAGGAAACCTGGGTACTGGGCTCTTGCCGAGGACCAAAGTTGCTGAAAATCGAGGCCAGTATAACCACTATAATGGACCAGATAATTAAATTCTTGAGCATATCGTTCAATGTGAGAGCTCCTCTTGAACTGTCTAAACATAAAAGATCCTGTTAGTCTACGCCTAAATTGGGCAAAGCGCAAAGGTCGGCAATTTTAACCAGCGCTTAGCTGAGACCCTCTTGATAAAACAAACTTCTACAAAAAAGATGCAAATCTGGATCCTTTTCCCAATTTCTTAAAAATCGCCGTAGATCACTGCGAAAGGCCCTTCTAAAACGCAAGCCCTTAAAAAAAATCACTTTTCGGTAATCCACCAAACAATCTAAATCAATCAAATACAAATCCCCCGCGACCACGCGAAAATTATCCGCTTTTAAGTCCCCATGGCGTAAACAATGCGATTTGAGAGCCTGCAAAACTTGGATGGCCTTTTGTATCATCCTCTGACGCTTTAGGGGATCTTGTTGTACTTTCAAAATATAGTCACTCAGAGCATATCCGGGTAAATCTTCCATGATCACATAAGCTTCTCGCCTTAAAGATCCCCAAGCTTTTTCTAAAATGGCGATAGGCTTCGCCGCTTTAATATGGGCTTCTTGCAAGCATTGTGCGGCCTTTAAAAAAATACGAGCCCGCGTTTTGCGAAAACAACGGCTTAATCCGTGACGCCATGATTTAATTCGATAGCGTTTGACCACCCAATTTTGAGCTCCATGCGGATATAAAAAGACTAGACAGCCTCGATCATCTTTTAAAAAACGAAATCGTTGAATCGAACCAGTAATCTGAGAAAACACTGAATCTATATTGTCTTTTTCTTCTTCACAAACCAGATAATGCCAATCCTGAAAACAGCCTTTCACAAAGGGAGCTGGCATTGACATCAAGCCCGTGCCTTTTTCTTCTGACGTTTCAAGCGCAAGCGCTCTAATTCTTTCCATAATTGTTTAGCCTTCAGCAGCGGAGCCCCTTTCCCAACGCCCACATAGGCTTTGATAAAACGCCAGCGATCCGTGAGACGAACATCTATCAGATTTTTCCCAAATTGCCTGAGATCTCTATTGCGACAACGTGATTTTACGGGCCAAAACCTCATCGTTTCCAAATCAATGAATGCAGCGCTCACTTGATTGTCCTGTATTTTGAGAAAAACATGTTTCAAGGCCAAATGGCAATGCTTATAATGTTGATCATGCATATGGCGCATGACTTTAGCCAATTCAGCAATGATTTGATTGCGTAATTCCATCGCAGGAAACCCCGTTGTTTTCCATTGCGAAAAATGCTGTTCTAAAGAAGCATAGCCTGTCAATTCCTCTGTGAGCAAAATAGCCTTTTGACCTGAACGTCCGTAATAAATGGGTTTAGGCGTTGGGATACCTGCTCGCAGAGCGCGTTGCATATTATGAAATTCTCGCTCAAAGGTCGGTCTTCCGCGCAAAGGATTGCGTAAGGAAAGATGCGTATGATTAGATTGACGTTTTAGGAACACCACGCGCTCTTGACTCATCGGGCTCTTTAATATAATTCGCGAAACACCACTCCAACCTCCCCGACGTTGATTAGGCTCTTCAAACCAATCTCCTTGATAATCCCAAAGACTCTTAAAAGAATCTAGCCCCTGCTCCTTGAGTAAAATTTTCCATTCATCTGCAATCATTTTTTTTCATTCCTTAAAATTTTTTTAAGCAGTTTCTTATAACGAACCGTTAATCGACTTTCGCCACAATAGTGCAGATACGCTCTTAATCTATCCGTTTTAGACAGATACAAAGAGGCTCCCTTATCAAAATCGCGCAGATCTCGCCATTGCCCTAACCCAAACATCAAGCCGAAACGACGTTGACCCAGAGGGCTATCGATCAAATAAACATGGCTTGGAACACTGTATTGCACCAGTATATTACGCCATTTAAAGTCTTTATGGATAAATCGCATTTCATGCAAACCTTTTATATAATCCATGACTTTAAACATCAGTCCACGTCGCCAGTGCTTGTCTTCTTGCCACACACTATACTGTTGTGCCAACTGCAACAAATCCAAACTCTGCGGCACCGCTCGTTGCACTAAAAATCCCCCCTCATAATGAGCTCTGCGATCGGATTCTCCATACACTAATAAAGCCGGTGTCAAGATGTTTTGTTCCTCAAAATAATGAGCATTTTCCCATTCACCTCTCGCCCTCGAGCGCGCACCATAACGACGTAAGTAGCGACCTCTGCGATGATAAATTTTAATATAGTATTCTTCTTCTGCAATTTCGATTCGCCACAGTTGATTATAAGGCCCCTCGCTGATTTTTTCCGCATTGCATGTCCAGCGTTTTATCGCATCGACATCTGAAAACTGTTGTTTTTCAAGTTCACTGATCTTTCTCCCCCATTGCAAATACACTGTCATACAGCCACTCTGTTTTCTTTGGCGTACAATGCTAAAGCCTTTCGCCCCACTTTGCTCCATAATTTCTTATGGCTATGGTAAGACTGCCCATCATGGTAATAATGGATGAAATGAAGTTGATCGCGAGGCGTCAAACCATAATCTATCGCTGAAAAATACAAGGCACTGAGATCTTTGATTTGCCAACGTCGCGATAAAAATATTTTTCTTTGCATACGATGCAAATCAATCAGATAGTATTCATTGTCTTTTTTCAAATCTTTCAGGAAATGACATAAATATAAATCGCGATGGTAAAGATTGGCATTATGAATTGTTTTCACATATTCCGCTAATTGCTCAATCATCTTTATTTTTTCGCCGGCTATAGGAGGATGGTCTTTCCAGTTTTTGCAATAGGTCTCTAGACTTTCAATGTCTTTTAATTCCTCTGTCACCAAAAAAGATTGCCTGCGAAAAGCAATTCGCCCGCGTTCCGAAAAAGCCACACCCTTCAAAGTGGGGACTTTCAATTCTTTTAATCGGGCAATGGCCTTCCATTCAGTGCGTGCACTGACAATCGGAGGTTTTAAACTGGCCCAATTTTTAAACCATTCTCGTACACCAATGCCCGAATGCAATTTAGCGTAAAAACCTTGACCGGCATATTCAAATCGCAATGTTTTACGCCCTTCTTTATGGCGAACCACTTGGCCCGTTAAACACATAATCTCTTTGAAATGAGGCGCTGCACAACCATAATACGCCATACCGGGATGCAAGCCCAAAGGAGTTTGTAAGGTTTTATGGGTTTCAAGGATGGTTAATACGGTTCTGGACAAGCGATTGGGATATGTTTTTATTTCAGGGGGCAATAAAGTTAAAGTCTCTTTGGCCTTTTCCTGTACCAACAAACAATGCAGGCGTTGTGAAGGAGTGTGATAATGTTTTTGCATGGCGCGCAATAATACAACACTTGAAGTGACAATCTGGCAATGGCTCTGTGTGCCAAACACGCCCTCTTCAAAATGCAATAATTGCCGATATCGCGGTAAATAACGCCGCACACCTTCAATCAGTTCAACCACGCAGGGTTCATGAGCATAATAAATATCTAGCCCTGGAATTTGATCAAACCCAATGATTTGATCATACTTTTCTCGCAATCGCGCTTCGTGAACTGAGATCGCCAGATGCGCTTGTTGTCGAAAACAAGGCAAGCCTGATTTTCTGCAAATGTGAATGGAAATGCCTGGGGGTTTTTCGCCCCGCCATTCTAAAGTATAAACATCGACCTGATGACCTGCCTGCTGACACAAGCTAATTGTTTCTAAAAAGTGAGTTTGCAATTCACCATAAGGAACATAATTAAAAATCACAAAACATAAGCGTTGGCTCATGATTTTGAATCTCCCCATAGAACATTCAATAATTCCAAGACCCGTGAGGGTGTTAAACTCGTATAGCAAGGCGGCATTTGCTCATCCTTGACCCAACGACATTCTTGACGAAAACAAGGCGCACAAGCATAGTCTACACTCAAATGGGTTTGCTGACGACCTCGAGTACCGGTTTTTAGCGCATTGCTGGCAGCATACAAAGAAAGCGTGGGCACCGATAAAGCCGCCGCCAAATGCCCTAAGCCCGTATCCACTGCAATCACCGCTTTTACTTTCAATAGTTCTAAAGCCATTTGCGATAAATTTAAACGGGGTAATACTTGACCCTGGCAGGCTGCTGCGATACTTTCCGCTCGATTTTTTTCAACTTCATTTCCCCAAGGCAGAAAAATACTATAGCCTTCTTGCATCAATCGGCGCCCTAATTCCTGCCAATAGGCCAAAGGCCATAGTTTAGTATTCCAGGTCGTACCATGTAAAAATAAGATACTCTTTTCGTTCTGCTGCTGTGAATTGAAATGAGCCGCCAATCCATAATCGATTGGCGTACTGGGCCGAGAATAATTCAAAGCCTTTGCAAATAAATCTCGCAAACGTTCAATGGCATGTGATTGCCAATCAATCGTATGATGATGCTGATAAAAAATCGCAGAGAAAGGATCGCGAGAAGAACCTCGTGCTAAACCATGGCGTGGACCTTTGGCGCAAAAGGCCATCAAAGCACTTTTTAAAAGTCCCTGCGCATCGATAATTAAATCGTATTCTCTTTCTCGTAATTGCCGATAGAGTTTTTGCCAATACCCTGCCTTGAACGCTTGCCAAGGATTTTTACGCCAGCGACGAAATTCAATCTCAATAATGCGATCGACTCCCTGATGCCAAGAGAGGATCTCGCTGAAATTTTTTTCAACCAGCCAATCGATTTCAAGATCAGGTAAAGCTTGTTTTGCATCCGTCAATGCCGGTAAGGCATGAATGACATCTCCCAAAGACGAGGTTTTTACGATCAATACTTTCATCTCAAGCGACTCTCTTCTTTGAGCATCGTTTGCAGGGCGGTTAAAACCGATATAGGACTGATCTGCTTGAGACAATTTAAATGCTCTAGCGGACATTCTCTTTGGAAACAAGGGCTGCAAGGCAAAGCAAGATTTAAAATTTTAACCCGATCGCTTAAAGGGGGCGTAAATGCTGTTGAAGAAGATCCATAAATGGCCACCATAGGTTTGTCTAAGGCCGCGGCAATATGCATTAATCCCGAATCATTGCTCACCACAGCAGTCATTGCCGCTAAGATATCAACCGCTTGATTAAGGCCCGTACGTCCACACAGGTTATGGCATTCAACCCCCGATCGAGCTTTAATCTCGTTGGCAATCGCTTCATCTTTTTTCGAGCCCATCAGGCAAATTTGATAACCTTGGTTTCTCAGCAATTGCGCTAACGAAGCATAATGCTCACTGGGCCAGCGCTTAGCCGGGCCATATTCAGCACCCGGGCACAGGGCAATACTGGGGACTTGAGGATCTAAACCCAACTCTTGCATCAAGCTTTGAGCGGCCTCTGGGCTAGCACTAAGCCTAGGTCTAGGATAAGGCTTTGATAAGGGTTGATCGGAGGCTTGTCCCAAAATCATAAAACGTTCAATCATCAAGGGCAAAGCCTGTTTATCCAGGCGGCGTCTATCATTCAAAAGGCCAAAACGCATTTCTCCCTGAAAACCGCTGCGCACAGGGATCCCTGCGAACCAGGGGATCAGCGCCGATTTCCACGAATTAGGTAAAACAATCGCTTCGTCATACTGTTGATGACGCAAGGCCCGCCCTATCTGCCAACGTTTTTTTAAGCCAAAAATACCATGAGCTAAAGGAAGAATATGGATGGCATTGACCTCTGGCATTTTTTGAGCGATTTCTGCAGTCCAGGGCGGCGCTAAAAGATCTAAGACAGCCTGAGGCTGATGGCCTTTAATATTTTTGAACAGGGTTTGTGCCATCACCATATCACCCACCCAAGCCGGCGCTACAATCAGTATTTTTTTCATTAAAATCAATCACATTGAATAAAATTAAAGCTTATCCTAGTGGACATACCATCGCTTAACTTGGAGTTTGAAATAAACATCCAAAATCGTACAGTATTTTATCATCTTCAAAGCGGAATAACCAGTGCCAGAAAATTCTAACTGAATAAAAGGACTAGACCTTTTTTTTGAGATCATTCATGATCTGATTTAAACTGCTTTGAATGCGCGCTTCAACCTGGTCAATTTCATCTTGTGAAGGCTCACAATTGCCTGTCTCTTCCAATATTTCTATGGCCAGATAATTAATGGGATCAAAATCATCCAAACCGGCCAGTCGTTGTATCCATTTGCTCTGTACGGGATTACTCATCCTGTTCTCCTAATATGAGGGTATTCCATGCTTTATTCTGATCTCTACTGAGAAAGGAGCGACTATAATCCTATTCTAGAATTTAGGCAAGATCTGATATAGACAAAGATCTATTGTGTGGATCGCAGCTTCGTTAGATCCAAAGGCAATAATGTGTGCCTATCATGAAATTGGCTTGAAATTACCACCCAGAGATGGTAATTTTATCCCAATAATACCATCTATAGATGGTATTATTGCTCGAAATTTAAGTGAAAAAGCAGTGCTGACCCATTTATATTCCGCCAATAAATCACATAAAGATTTTCAAAAACCACATAAGATTTTTAAAAACCACATAAGATTTTTAAATAATACCAATTTTTCTTATGCCTATTGTCAAGAGCCATTGATTGGAACAATCCGTGAAACTTTTGTGGTCAATTGTTTGTCGGGCAGTGGCGCGTTAACCGCTCCAACTTTTGGAGATTTTTGTTTGGACGATCATTATACCTTTGAAGTGGGTGGAAAAAACAAAAATAGAAAACAGCTCAAATCTATCAAAAACAGCTTCGTTCTTGCTGACGATGTATTGTCTGCTGATAAAGAACAAATCCCGTTATGGTTGCTAGGGTTTTTATGGTGATCCATTCAAAGAAGATCCTCTCATAACAGGATCTTCAAAAAACTTAATCTGACAAATGTTCTCGATAATTCTCTGGCACGCTTGTGCGAGTACAGATTCATCGGGAACAGGATAATTGCCTAGCGCCAAAGCAAATCCGTCAACCTTATGACAGATCCAAACATTCTTTGGGGATTGACTTGTTCAGCTTTGCAAACATCAAAAAAATCATGCTATGATCGAGTTAATTGATAGTTTTTGAAGGATAAAATAATGCCCACCTTATCTGAGTTTCTCAAAACTGCGGGCGTGAAAGATAAAGATCTCAGCGCTGAATCTTTATCGCATATTAAAATATTAGGACAAGACCCTATATTGCCAACGCCTTTCAAAATCGGCGAACTGGGGGCCTTGGCTCTGGCCGCATTAGGATATTCCATTGCAGAGATCTCATTTTTACAAACCGGCGAAAGGCAAAATGTTGAAATTGAGGTGAAAAAATCGGTTCTGGTGCAACGATCACATCAATATTTTCGTATTCTAAATGCCGAAACTCCGGGCGGTTGGGATCCCTTATCGGGATTTTATCGCTGCAAAGATCAACAGTGGATCCAATTGCATTGTAATTTTCCTCATCATCGCCAAGGCGTCATCGATGTTTTGGGTTGTACGGATGATAAAGCAGCCGTTACAGAAGCGATCTTAAACAATTGGTCTGCCGAATCTTTAGAGACCATTCTATGCGATCGTGGCCTATGCGCCAGTAAGGTACGCAGCGCTTCTGAATGGGCCGAACATCCACAGTCTCAAGCGATTGCTCATTTGCCTGTTCTTGAAATTATTAAAGTAGGCGACAGCCCTAGAGAATGTTTTCAAAAATCTGCACGCCCTCTATCGGGCATTAAAGTCCTTGATCTCAGCCGAGTCATCGCAGGCCCTGTCTGTGCAAGAACATTGGCTGAACATGGAGCGACGGTCTTACACATCAGCAGCCCTCATCTTCCTTCTATTGCGCCTCTGGTCATGGACACAGGACATGGCAAACATTCCGCCTTTCTCGATCTTAATCAAGCGGCAGATCATCAACGTCTTATCGAATTGACACAAACGGCGGATGTTTTTTTACAAGCCTATCGTCCTGGGGGCTTAAATGAGAAAGGCTTCAGTCTAGAAGATCTTGTCAAAGTAAGACCGGGCATTATTTATGTTGAATTGAGTGCTTATTCGCATTTAGGCCCTTGGTCTAAGCGCCATGGCTATGACACGCTTGTGCAATCGGCTACAGGCATTGCTGATGAACAAGGCGCATCAGAAAACTGCCCTAAGCATTTACCCGCACAAACGCTGGATTATGTGGCAGGTTATTTGAGCGCATTTGGCGTGGCTGAAGCTTTAAGAAGGCGGGCTCTAGAGGGTGGAAGTTATCATCTCAGAACTTCATTGGTACAGGTGGCTCAGATACTGAAAAACTTTGGGCGAGTATCGAATTTCTCATCTTGCTCTATTCCAGAATCCAGCGATATCGCCGAACTATTGACCCAAACTGACACGCCTTTTGGACGGTTAGAGCATTTTGCACCTATCTTAAAATTATCAAATACACCCGCATTTTGGTCTAAGACCACCGTCCCCTTGGGCCACGATCCGGCCGAATGGCCAAAATAAAGCTAAATTCACGTTTAAAGCCGCAGTTGAATAAACGCTACTGCCCACCATTGTTCAGTTGGGTTTGCAGGCCCTGATGCTCAATATCAACAGGGAATGTGGATCTTATGGCTTGCTGCTCTATTGTCTTTTGGGATCGCTGGCTTCTACAGTTACCGCATGCGCGGATCCAATCGTTAAAATTCACTGCCGTTCTGAAGACTTTTTCTTCGCCTCTTGAGCGCTGGTTCCGTGCCGACCCTATTGACTTGCGGCTTGAGAAATCGTGGTGTTCCATTCGATGAAGATCATCCCGTAGCAAGATCTTCAAAAATTTCAATCTGACAAATGTTCTCGATAATTCTCTGGCACGCTTGTGCAAGCTGTTTTTTGACATCACTGTCTTTCATAGATTTCTGAAATTGTTCTTGGGGACAATCCTGTGTATCGATAAAATCTGTTGTAACCTTAACCGCCATATACCTGGGCTTATAGTCTCCTCGAGAACATCTCAGAATACTCTGAACAATGTATTTCCACTCCATATCCACCAATTTCGCTTTATTTTCTGTGAGTTGTTTTTTCCCATTGGCTGTTGTCTTCATAGATCCCGTGGTTGATAGCCGCGCACATTCAAAACCTAAGGCCTTTGCGAGTACGGATTCATCGGGGACAGGATAATTGCCTAGAGCTAAAGCTCGATGTTTCTCATCCGATTTAGGAAAATGTAAATCATGGCTCATCGCTGTAGTGGCAATATAGACTTTATGTTTTTCTGCACCCGCAGCGTAAATTGCACCCGCGGTTCCGGCATTGATAATCATATCCGGTTTAAATTTTAGGAGGCTCTCTCGCAATGCCGGTTGAATTAAGGGCCCAATGCAATCTGTATCTGGATAAACAGGATCCTTACCACTCATGGTCAGCCAGATATCATGTATGCCAATCTGACGGTGATAAACTTGAGTGTCCAGATCATCCGGCAATTGTTGTGCTGCAGATCCTTTCTGCAAACTCAAATGATTAATCAACGCTGTTGCTTCTTCTTCCATCGCTACAAAGATGAGAACATTCATATTCACTCCATAAAATCTTGACGATGCAAAACCCATAAATTTTCACGTTCTTTGCGAGTCAGTTTATGTTTCATAAACTTATTTGATCATATCCATTCAGATTTTGCAATGGTTTTTCAATAAAATTTTGGCTTTTATATTAAATAAAGGGTTTGGTTTCTATCGAGATAACGGGGGACGGCTACCAGCCGCTTTCATAGCCGCTAGATTGTGGCAAACCGTACGCAGCAAGGATGCCTGCGTCCGAGCCCCCAGGGATGGGTTTACGGCGTGTTTGACATAACGAGCGGCTATGAAAGCGCTGATGAAGTATAAAATTCTATTCGTCATCAGCTCTGATCCCTCTCGATTTCGCATCTTCATTGGCGATGAGTATAGAAGGGACTTGATCCTCGCCCCGCATTTTGGTCTAAGACCACCGTCCCCTTGGGCCATGATCCGGGCGAATGGCCAAAACTCGCCATTTTCGATGCTCAGTGATAAACTTAAGATCTCAATAAACTCAACGAGGACCTAGAATGACTGATCGTGCCCAATTAACCATAGGTGATGCCACCCCCATCGAACTGAATATCCATCAAGCCAGCTTAGGTGAAGCCGTGATTGATCTGGCACCTATGGCCAATACTGGCTATTTTACCTATGATCCAGGATTTAGTTTAACCGCCGCTTGCCAATCCTCGATCACCTATATCGATGGTGATAAGGGCGAACTCTTATACCGCGGTTATCCCATTGAGCAATTGGCTGAAAAATCAGATTATTTGGAAATTTGTTATTTATTATTGGAAGGCGAACTGCCTAATAAATCGCAAAAACCAGGTTTTATTGAGCAAATTAAACACCATACTTTGGTGCATGAACAAATGCGTTCTTTTTTCAATGGGTTTCGTAGAGATGCTCATCCTATGGCCATTATGGTCGGCGTTGTCGGTGCTTTATCAGCTTTCTACCATGATACCCTGGACATTCAAAATCCAGAGCATCAGCAAATAGCGGCTTATCGCTTAATTGCTAAGATGCCTACTTTAGCAGCCATGTGCTATAAATATTCCATAGGCCAGCCTTTTATATACCCGCAAAATAACATCGATTACAGTGAAAATTTCTTACAAATGATGTTTGGTGTTCCTTCAGAACCCTGGAAAGCCTCACCGGTGTTAGCTCGCGCCATGGATAAAATCTTTATTTTACACGCCGATCATGAGCAAAATGCTTCAACCTCTACCGTACGCATGGCAGGGTCTTCAGGCGCCAATCCTTTTGCTTGCATTGCCGCAGGGATCGCGACTCTTTGGGGTCCCGCTCATGGGGGTGCCAATGAGGCTGTTTTAACCATGCTGCATGAAATCGGCAGTGTAGATAATATTGCCAAATACATTGCAAAAGCCAAAGATAAAAATGATCCTTTCCGTTTAATGGGTTTTGGACACAGAGTGTATAAAAACTATGATCCCAGAGCTAAGATTATGCGTGAAGTCTGTCATGAAGTGCTTGATCTGGTCGGTTTAGGTGAAACACCCCTATTTAAGCTAGCATTAGCTCTGGAAAAAATCGCTTTGGAAGATGACTATTTCATAGAGAAAAAGCTATACCCTAACGTTGATTTTTATTCTGGGATCACTTTAAGCGCCATTGGCATTCCCACCAATATGTTCACCGTTATTTTTGCTTTAGCCAGAACCGTGGGTTGGATCTCACATTGGATAGAAATGATGAATGCGCCTAGCCATAAAATTGCACGTCCACGTCAATGGTATGCAGGACCTAAACAACGGGATTTTAAACCCATGGATCAGCGCTAGACATTTTCGACCGATCGGCTATAATTTAAGTTAGATGCTTTCCATGCATTTGATTCAATGTCGGCGAGGACCGATAGATCAATACGCCATCAGTGCGTTTTAAGGCAGGGGATGAGCCGGCCGTTGACTTTGAGCCGCACCCTCCTATAGCATCAGGGTCCAGAATGCCAATTTGGGTCAAATGTGGAGAGCATCTACTTGTCTGCTGATAAAATCGTGCAAAGAAAAGCCTTTCGCAGTCTTCGTCAAAATTTATCGCAAGAAGAAATCGCGAACTTGAGCCTTGCCATTGAACAACAATTTAAAGTTTTTAAAAAGCAGTTAAGGCTCAAAAAAGTCGCCCTGTATTGGCCCTTTGATCAAGAAGTCGATGCTAAGCTCCTAATACCAGAACTCTGGCAAGATCAAATTGAAACTTATCTACCCCGATTACGCCCCGATCAAAGCTTAGAATTTGCTCTATACTCCGCAGATACTCGCTGCCAAGCCAATCGTTTTGGGATCCCAGAACCCAAAGACCCGGCGAAACTGGCCAGCCTTGAAACCTTAGATCTGCTGCTCATCCCTTTGTTGGCTTTCGATCTGCAAGGACATCGTTTAGGAATGGGTGCTGGCTTCTATGATAGAACACTTTCGAAAATCGCGACCCATCCTAAAAGAGCTCTTTTCCTGGGTTTGGCCTATGAAATACAGAAAGCCGACAGCCTCTGCACTGATCCCTGGGATATCCGCTTGGATGCTGTGATGACCGAAAAACACATTTATTATTTTAACGAACAGGGACCTCTGTGATGAATTCTTTATACTTATTTATAGCGCTATTATTAATCTGTTTAAACGCTTTCTTTGTGGCCGCTGAATTTGGCATGGTCAAATTACGTCATTCTCGCGTTGCATTATTGGCTGAGAATACAGGATTGAGAGCTAAGATACTGTTTAAGATCCACCACAATATGGACGCCTATCTATCGGCCTGCCAATTAGGAATTACCCTTGCCTCTCTGGGCTTAGGTTGGGTGGGAGAGCCCGCCATGGCTAGACTGTTATCTCCTGTTTTTGATGCCTTAGGTTTTGATCCAGGCGAATGGCTCACCATTGTTTCATTTTTAATGGCCTTTGGCCTTTTGTCTTTTTTACATATTGTCGTTGGCGAATTGATGCCCAAATCCTTAGCCATACGACAAAGCGAACGCATCGCTCTATGGACCGCTTTGCCCTTATATGGTTTTTATATTCTCATGTATCCCGCCATTCAATTTTTAAATTTGTGTTCCAATGCGCTTTTACGGTTGATCCGCGTCTCCGAATCCAGCGAAGGCAATCAGTATTCAACCGATGAATTAAAATTTATCATTCACTCTAAACATGATCATGGCGATTTAACTCAGCATGAAAGTAAAATTATTGCCCATAGTTTAGATTTTTCAAAAATAAAAGTATCTGATATCATGCGCAGCAAAGATGAACTCATCAGCTTAGATTTGAGCGACAATAAAAAAACTCAATTGGAAATGATCACCACACATCGCTATAGCCGTTATCCCGTCTACAAAGAGAGTGAACAAAATATTATTGGCTTATTACACATTAAGGATTTACTGCCTTGTTCTCAATTGCTTTCAGAGAATACGGCTGATTTTGATTGGCCAAACTTATTACGCCCCATTCCTAAAGTCTCTTATAAACTCAGTGCTTTGGATTTATTTCAACATTTCCAACGCGGCTTACCGCATTTGGCTCTGGTGTACAATGCACAACAAACTTTAGTGGGCTTCATCACTTTAGACAATGTGCTTCAAATCCTCTTTGGTCGCATTACCGATGAGTTTCACAAAACTAATGAAGCTTGGACAAAACAAGCCGATGGTTCTTTTATCGTAAAGGGTGAGTGTACACTTTATGCCTTAGAACAATCCTTAAATATAGTCCTCGATGAAAATGAAGATGATTTGGAAGATATCAGCACTCTGGGAGGACTCATCTTACATCGCTTGGGGAAAATGCCTGAAATCGGCGAACTCATTGAATTTGAAAATTTTAGCGTCATTGTCGAAGAAATTTATCGCTCTCATATTCAAGAATTGAGGATTATTCTAAAACCCAAAAAAAATGAGGGATCTTGAGATCCTCTCACCAATTCAGAATCACTTTACCCGCTTCACCTGTCTGTATTAAATCAAAGGCTTGTTGGAAATCATCGGCCGCAAATTGATGGGTGATCACGGGCTTAACCTCCAAGCCACCACGCAATAAGGAAGCCATTTTATACCAGGTTTCAAACATTTCACGTCCATAGATCCCTTTAATGACTAACCCTTTAAAAATCACCTGGCTCCAATCGATGGCTTGCATGCCACTGATAATGCCCAATAAAGCGATACGCCCACCATGATTAATCGTGGCTAATATTTGCTGTAAAGCGGTAATTTGCCCCGACATTTCCATGCACACATCAAAGCCTTCGAGGATCTCTAAATCTTGCATCGCCGCGGCCAAAGAGCCCGTTTTAGCATGCACCGTGCGACTGGCGCCCATCTTTTCAGCTAAGGCTAAACGATAAGGATCCACATCGGTAACGACCACATGGCGCGCACCTACGCGTTGGGCTATCGCCAGCGCCATTAATCCCACAGGCCCGGCACCGGTGATTAAAACATCTTCACCCACCAAGTCAAAAGACAAGGCCGTGTGCACGGCATTGCCCAAGGGATCTAAAATAGCGCCGATATCATCGCTGATATGCTTTGAGAGTTTAAAGACATTGCTCGCAGGAATAGTGACATATTCTGCAAAAGCGCCTGGACGATTCACCCCCAAACCAATGGTTTTACGGCATAAATATTGTCGACCACCGCGGCAATTACGGCAATGTCCGCAGGTCATATGCCCTTCTGCAGACACCCGATCGCCCAAATTAAATCCTCGTACTTCAGTGCCCAAGGCCGCTATTTCGCCCATAAATTCATGACCAATGGCCATAGGCAGGACAAGGGTTTTTTGCGCCCAATCATCCCATAAATAAATATGCAGATCGGTGCCACAAATGGCAGATTTTTTAACTTTGATTAACACATCATTGGGGCCATACTCTGGACGCGCCAACTCTTGCAACCATAGCCCTTTTTCAGCTTTTGCTTTGACCAATGCTTTCATAGGACACCCAACTGTTGAGCTACTTTCTTAAAGGCAGCAACAGCCTGTTTAATTTGCGCTGGCGTATGAGCTGCAGATAATTGCACGCGGATCCTGGCTTTTTCTTTAGGCACCACTGGATAAGAAAAAGCAATCACGTAAATCCCCTCTTGCAATAAACCTTCCGCCATTTTGCTCGCTACTTTAGCATCATATAACATCACTGGCACAATAGGATGTTCTCCAGGGATAATGTCAAATCCAGCAGCCGTCATCTGTGTGCGAAAATACTGAGTATTTTCAGCTAAGGTTTGACGTAACTGTGGTTCTTGTTTTAATAACTCTAAAACTTCAAGAGAGGTGGCGGCAATCACAGGGGCTAAAGTATTGGAGAACAAATACGGCCGTGAGCGATTGCGTAGCCAATCGACTATTTCTTTGCTGGCACTGGTATAACCCCCCGAAGCGCCGCCCAAGGCTTTACCCAAAGTGCCGGTGATAATGTCCACCCGATCCATAACGCCGCAATATTCTGGCGTGCCACGCCCCTGTGCACCCATAAATCCCACGGCATGTGAATCATCCACCATGACATAGGCTTCATAACGATCCGCTAGATCGCAAATGCCTTTAAGATTAGCAATCACTCCATCCATGGAAAACACGCCATCGGTGGCAATCAAACGAAAACGAGCGTTTTGAGCTTGTTTCAATTGTGCCTCTAAATCAGCCATATTATTGTTTTCATAACGAAAGCGCTGTGCTTTACACAAGCGAATACCATCGATGATGCTGGCATGATTTAAGGCATCGCTGATGATGGCATCTTCTTCGCCTAAGAGTGTTTCAAATAAACCGCCATTGGCATCGAAACAAGAAGAATACAAAATAGTATCTGGCATCCCCAGAAATTCAGAAATTTTCTGTTCCAACTGTTTGTGGACCGTTTGTGTTCCACAAATAAAACGCACCGAGCTCAAGCCATAGCCATATTCGTCCAAAGCTTTTTGCCCTGCTTTGATCAAGCGAGGATGATCCGCTAAGCCCAAATAATTATTCGCGCAGAAATTAAGCACGTTCTGCCCACCGCTGACTCGAATCTCCGCATTCTGCGGCGTTTGAATAATGCGCTCGGCCTTATAAAGGCCATTTTCTTTTAAGTTAGCCAGTTCGGCCGTCAAAAAATTTTTAAGGGATTCTTTTTTCATATTTTAACCCATTTCCTCTTCATCTGCTATGCTGTATTTAGTACTGCGATCAATACGATGGGGTGAGTATATCACCCCTGTAAAAGGAAGAGCTATGAGTATCAAACATTATTTGAAAATAATGAAAGCTGAACAGGCTTCCGATTTGTTTCTAACGGTCGGGAAAACGGCCTGTATGAAATGCTTCGGCCGCATCAAACCCATCGGTGAATTGCTGATCACTTCCGAAAAAGTCAAAGAATTGGCCCATGAAATTTTAGGCAATGATGAAAAAATACGCGCCTTCGATCACACCTTAGAGGCCAATCTAGCCATTTCCGATCCTGAGATCGGGCGTTTTAGGGTCAACATCTATCAACAAAGCAATGAAGTGGCCATTGTGATCCGCAGTATTACCACACAGATCCCCAGTTTAGAAAGTTTAGGCTTGCCGCCCTTATTACAAGAAGTGGTCATGGCCAAACGAGGTTTGATTTTGGTGGTGGGTGCGACTTCTTCGGGTAAATCAACGACCCTAGCTTCCATGATTGATTATCGCAATAAAAATCACGACGGGCATATCATGACCATCGAAGAGCCAATCGAATTTGTTTATCAACACGCCAAATCCATTGTCAGCCAACGCGAGGTCGGTGTCGATACCTTAAGTTTTTCAGCGGCTTTAAAAAACGCTTTGCGCCAAGCACCTGATATGATTTTAATTGGTGAAATCCGTGAAAAAGAAACCATGGAATACGCCATTAATTTTGCCGAAACCGGGCATTTGTGTTTAGCCACCTTACACGCTAATAATGCCAACCAAGCACTAGAACGCGTCATTAATTTTTTCCCACATGGTGAACGTTATGCTGTTCTATACGATCTGTCTTTAAATTTAAACGCCATTATTTCTTTACGCCTGATTCCGGGTATAGAAGAGAATACGCGTGTAGCCGCTGTTGAAATCCTGCTGGCATCCCCCCTGGTTAAAGATTTTATCGGTAAGGGCGAAGTGGCCATGATAAAAGAGATCATGGAAAAATCTGAGAATTTAGGCATGCAAACCTTCGACAGCGCCTTATTTCAGCATTATAAAAATAATGCCATCACTTTAGATGAAGCGTTAAAAAATGCTGATTCCGCTAATAACCTACGCTTACGTATTCAATTGAGTGAAGGCACTGATATGAATTCGGCCAGCGAGCATTTAAAATTATTAGATGAAAATCCCCCAGAAGAAGAGCCCCCCATCTCCTAGAGGATGGCTTTCCGATCTGAGGAGTTACCCTTTTTTATAGTATAACCCCCTACGCTTAAGCAGAATAATAGCCTTTGCCCGAAGTAGCAAACTGAGCTGCATTAGGAGCAGCTCTTGCTCTTGGACTCTCGAAAAACGAAGATATTGGCTGTATTGCTCTTCTTTTCCTGGCAGGACCGGCTTCTTGTCCAGAGTCATTGCCCTCGGCCCGTTTGCGCTTTGGCATACTGACTGGCGAATATAAAAAAAGGAGGTTTTCCTTTTCAGGTTCAGGAACAAGTGCTTTAACGCTACGCTGCTTGGAGTCTAGAAGATCACAGCGAGCACCAGCATTAACCAGCGCTTTCATTATCTCTCTTATTTCTTCTTTCTTCTTTGGCATGTAGTACGCCTGCAAATAATTTTTCATTACAATATGCAGTGCCGTTTTTGCATTCGATTGATCTCTGATCTCATCGGGATTGGCATCAGCGGCCAATAAAAATTTTACCATTTCTACATTTCGATATTCAATGGCATAAGTTAAAGCAGTTTTCCCTTCCTTGTCGATAATATTGGGGTTGGCCCCCGCCGCCAACAATATTCCGATTAGATCGCTACGGTTGTTCTCAGCGGCATGATGAAGAGGCGTGCAACCCTCTTCATCTTGTAGATCTATCTCATCTTTAACTCCAGGCTCAGCTAAAAGCAGTTGAGTAATCTCCGCTAGATCTTGACTGACGGCATACTGTAACAGAGTAATGCTAGCAGAATCACCGCACTTTAATAGCAGCGCGACCATATCACAAGAATCATTTACGCATGCTAAATACAGAGCATAAGGGGGCAACTGTAAATTATCAAAATCATCATAATCATCATCTATTAGCGATGGAGTAGAGAAGAGATACTCACGCTGCTTATCATTACACGCCTGCAGAATTATCTCAACATTATCAACATTATCATTTTCAACCTGAGACATAAAGAGATAGTGACGCTGCTCATCATTACACGCCTTCAGAATTCTGCGAACATTCTTAACATTATCATTTTCAACCTGAGACATAAAGAGAGCCAGAAGCTGCTCATCATTACACGCATTCAGAATTATCGGAACATTCTTAAGATCACCACTTTTACCCTGATCGATAAAGAAACTTTCGAGCTGAGACTTCTCCATTGTCCTAAAAACAGATTGAATTATTGGAATATCCTTCGTTTCAATCGTATCCACTACCAGGTTTAAACGCTGTCTCTCATTCAATAAATTTATCATCGTTTTGCCCACGTCTTGACTAGATTCTTGAATAGCGGTTATGAAGACTCCCTGAAGACCCAAATTAAAAACACCTTGTATAAACCGTTCAATTTTCAAATTCTTCTCAGGCAACGGAACATTGGCCTGACCCGCCACAAAATTCTTATTTATACTCTCTGTCCACAAGTTCTTGAGCTCATTGTCCCTCAGCACACAAATGGCAACTTGAATTACTCCGAGGTCCAATTGGTTAAGCGTCTTGGCCAAAAGGTTTCTGCGCTGTTGTAAATTACTCACGACTTTAATAGCTCGAATACACGCCCAATGCTTATCATCAACAAGCTCAGCAATCTTTCTATAGAATTGAAGGCGTTTAACATCGTCACACATTCCCCAAATGAATCTAATGGTATCCCCGTGCAAGGATTGAACCGCGAATTCAAATTCATTAAATAGCCCTTCTAGATCAAGGTCTCTTTGTATTTGTCTTTGTATTTCTATTCTTATTGCTGTTTCCTGTGAAAAATCAGTCATTATTTAAGCCTCTCTCTATTTTTATCATCGCTGTATCTATCCTATATTTTATATGTATCCCTTTCAAATCCCAGGGTCAGTTGAATTTTAACTGGGTTTGTACCCTTTGCGTAGGGGCAATTCGTCAATTGCTCCTACATTGGGCCTGCACAGCTTTGAAGGGCTAGGCCCTTCACCCCACAAATTGAAAGGGATACCATTATATTGTATCTAATTCGAACCAAAAAAGTGTATCCCTTTCAAATCCCAGGGTAACCGACCGTGTGGCTATGTATAAGCACAACCCATCCCAATCCTCTCATTTCAGAATCTAAAAAATAGTTCAAAAAAAGTGAAA
>VFKP01000096.1 GCA_009885495.1 Gammaproteobacteria bacterium
ATGCCCGACAAATGGGTTGGATCCGGAATGAATAAGCTTTAGGCTTAAATCTTTTTTAGCTAAATAGCTGCTGACACGAGCTTGCCGGAAGGACACGTTAGAACCATCTAATCTGCGTGATTGATCCATTTTGCGAGTTATCGGCGACAACAAAAGTGGTCCATATAACCATGACAACGGGGCTCCAGAACATTCCATTCCGAGAAGTAGTACATCAATATGCTGTATTTGTTTTTTAACATGTCGGTAAATTTCGGACTCAATATTATTTGAGTCTGCCGCACAAAGAATAGTTTTACCGTTTTGTTGAATTAAGTGCGCTATTTTTGTTCGTATATTCAAGTCTGAATGTTCTCCTAAAAAAGGTACCCCCGTAATACTACCGCCGGGTATGTTGATGGTCTCCATTTCATCAATCTCTAGAACTTTAAGATAACCAAAACTCTCAAAGAAAAGTTTCAATGATGGGTCTTGTAACTCTCCAGCGCCACTTCTAGGAACGATGACTGTATCAATTTTATGTCTTAATTGAAGTAGGTGTTCTAGCATAACGTGATCTTGATGAGCGTGTGTTATTAGCAAATAATCAATATTAAGTGGAAGATCTTCATAGCTATAGCGATCAAGGCCATTTGGATATGTATAACTAATTGCAGGATCAATTAATATAGATGTGTGTTTAGACTCAACCAAAATACACGCGTGTCCAAAATAGCGGATTCTAACACCATCACCTTGATAACGATTTTCAACAGATGATATCTTTGGCGGAATATTAGTAAAAAATTCAGATAAGGCATTAGGATGGATCTGAGCCTCTTGGCTAAATTCAGTTAAAAAATCTTGGAGCTGCTCTATTGTTACGGGGTTACATTTCAAACGGAAGAGTTTATCCCATAGAAGACTAGAGAATGGAAGTTTGCAATGTATCTGTTCTTCACTCAACAACCGTGGAGTGCCTAAGGCAAATGGGCGATAATCATCATTAATTTCTTCTAAAAATGCAGACTGTGCTGATTCAAGAAAATATTTGCTTTTATAAAGAAGCCGTTCAATAAATCTGAAAGATGGCTTATGATTTAAATCATAAAACAGTTCTACATATCCTCTTAAACCTTGCGGCACCTTAGAATATAGATCTTGCATAGACATGCCTACAGCCTCTTCTTTCAACAAAGAATCCAGCTCTCTAACAGCCCCTTCAAACTCCATAACCTGACCATAATCCGTCTCTATTTTGTCAATCAGATTTGCAATGTCTTGCACTTTATTAGCAGGACAATCTATAAATGGCCCCCCCAACATTTCAGGATGCTTTAGCGCTCTTTCATGCACCTCTGGAGATTGAATATATGACTTCATAATCTTTAAGTGCGCATTAGCAATAATCATACTTGCTGTCATTGGGGATATCAAAAATGACCAGGCATACCAAGTGTTCACAAGCGGTTCAACTTTGATATTATTCTTTAAATACATAAGTTTTTTGTTACTCATAAATAGTCTCCGTTTTCTCATTGCTGAAAATCAACTGTTGCAAATAATGTTCTATAGAAGAAATTAATTTTTCTATAGTTTCCTTTTTGTGAATATTGTGGCTATAGCTTATCTCTATCGTCATACAACCTCTAAGAGCGTAGACTGTAATATCTAGTAAATATTCACGATTAGCATCTTCGGCCATTAAAAAGCCAGGAGATTCTTCAGCATAACTCAGCAAAGTATTAGATTTTGTCCCTTGTTCGAATTGACCAAGATAGTTAAAACATATCTCAGCAGTTCTCTGCGTAAACAACTGTTTTTTAATAATAAAATCATCCGATAAATATCGTAAAACACCGTAATTTACGCCATGATTAGGAATCAACGGAACATTGCGGTTAATTGAAGATAAGCTTTTTTCAAAGCTAGTTGGATCAATCTCTAATTTCAATGGATAGATTGAGGTAAACCATCCTATAGTACGCGTTAAATTAAGATCGTCTATGATTTCTTCTCTACCATGCCCATCAACATCAATAAATAAATCTGCATTTCCGGACCATTTAGATAGAGCCATACCAACTACAGTTAATAAAATATTATTGACTTGGCAACGATATCTATTTAACACATCATGAAATAAAATATATGTATGCTCTCTACTAAAATGTCTCTTCACTGTTGTTAATGACGATACAATGTTATCTCCTTCCAAATCGCGTGGCACAGAACCATCTGCATTATTGGTCTGTTGCAACCAAAATGATAATTCCTTGTTAATAAGCGGCGATTGCGCGTGCTCTGCGAGAGCGTTAGCCCAAGTTTTGTATGAAGTGCTTTTTTGAGGGAGAACAATCTTCTCATGGCCATCAAGAGCTTGATTAAGAATCGCCTCAAGATCACGAACTAAAATCCTCCATGAAATACCATCAACAACAAGGTGATGTGCTGCTAATAATAGCTGTTCTGGTGCTCCAATTTGTTTAAAATGTACCACTGCGAATAATGGACCATTAAACAGATTGAATTGTTTCTGATTTTTTTCTATTATTTTAGATTTGCACTCTTGATGATCGCCAGTGTCTTTTATAGCAATTTCCATAGATTCAAAAATAAAACTTTCAAAATTATCGGAATACATTTGGTCAACATGCTCCATCTCATTATAAAATATCATTCGTAAGCTATCATGTTGTAGTACTAGTAACTTTATGGCCTCTTTTATAATATATGATGAGATTGGCTTGTGTAAATTTAATATAATAGCTTGATTCCAATGCGCTAATGTCCCATGATATTCAAAGAATCTTTTCTGAATTGGTGTGAGCGGAAACCCCCCCTTTAGCATCGTCATATCAGTGTCCAAATTGCACATAGCTCTTGCTATCATAGCTTGTTTAGCTATAGTTTGATTTTGGATCATTTCTTTAGGGGTGATTTTGATACTGGATTGGTTAAGCTTCTCAATAATCTGAATAATCAGTATTGAATCTCCACCGAGACTAAAAAAATTATCATTTACGCCTATTCTCTCTATCCCTAATATATCGGACCATGCTTTTGCGATAGCCACTTCATAATTTGTAGATGGTGCGATATGTCCTTTAGTTGTGTGCGCAGTAATTTCTCTTAATTTCTGTAATGCGACTTTATCTACTTTTCCATTTGGTAGCAATGGTATTTTATCTATGATAACAATTGATGATGGCAACATATAGCAAGGGAAGAACTTCCCTAAATATTGCAGAATATCTTTTTCTGCAATATTAACTTCTTCCTTAAGAATGACATAGGCGATGATTTGCTTGTTTTCAGTCTCTTTTTGCTCAAAAGTCACAACGCCATGTTTAATATGTTTGTATGAAAACAGTTTATTTTCTATCTCTTTCAACTCAATACGATATCCGCGAATTTTAACTTGTTCATCTTGTCTACCAAGATATTCAATGTTCCCTGATTCTAGCCAACGAACAATATCTCCTGTTTTATACATCTTATTATAATACAAGGTATTATCAAAAGGATTTGGTATAAAGTTCTTACTTATCAATTTTTCTTGACCACAATAACCCATACTCACGCCATAACCAGAAACATACAGTTCTCCAGGTACGTTAATAGGGGCCGGTTGTAAGTTTCTATCTAGTACATAGAACTTCGTATTATCAATTGGCTTGCCGATAGGAACAATCTCTCCTATCTCATTATTTGATGTATCAAAATAACTGCTATCAATAGTCGTTTCTGTTGGACCATATAGATTGTATAAGCGGGTTGGCAAAATTTTTAAACACTTTTCTTTGGTTTTTTTAGTTAAGCATCCACCACCACAAAAAATGAAACGCAAATTAGTGCATCCGCGCATTTTTTTTATATCTAATAACGCATTCAATAACTCTGGTATAAACTGAGCTACTGTAATTTTATGTTCATCGAGCATGGTAATCAACTCAGAAGCATTTTCTATCGCACTATTATTAGCAATATAACTCGTTGCACCAATAATGAGTGGCAGAAAGACTTCCCATATTGAAGGATCAAAACTAACTGAAGTACGTTGCAATATTCGATCGCTTTGATTTAAATCAAAAGTCCTTTTCATCCATAGCATATGGTTGATTAAGTTCAATTGTGTAACCAAAACGCCCTTCGGCTTGCCAGTTGTTCCAGAGGTATACATAACATAAGCGAGACTATCTGGGGCCAATACTACTTTTGGTGATTTAGAAGAGTATGATATTAATCGAGATGCATCGCCATCTAGGTCAATATAGCTAGCTTGCGTAATAGGTAGTTCATCTAACAATTCAGTTGTGCCAATGACAAATTGAGCATTAGAGTCTGTTAACATATAGCTCAAGCGCTCACTAGGGTACGCGGGATCGAGTGGTAGATATGCTCCGCCAGCTTTACCAATTGCCAAAATACTGACTATCAGATCTATGGACCGAGGGAAATATACACCAATGATCATATTAGCTTTAACACCTTGTTCCACTAGGTGGTTTGCTAGTTTATTCGCTTTTGCATCTAATTCCATATAACTAATTGTTTTAAAATCAAAAAACAATGCTGTTGCACTAGGGTTTTTTGCGACTTGTTCTTCAAATAGAGTATATACATTTAAACTCTTATCAAAAAAATAGGCTGTATTATTCCAACTTTCTATAAGCGTCTTCCATTCATTATTATCTAACATAGAAATTTCACTAATTTTAAGTTCTGGATTCTCAATGACTCTAAGTAATATCGTTTTAAAATGCATTGCGAAACGTTCTATTGTTGACGTATTGAAAATGTTAGGATTATATTCAATACAGTACACTATTTCTGATCCAATTTCTTTTAAAGATAGACTAATGTCGTGTTTTATCCCTTGCAAATCAATATTGACTGTTCTTGTATCAATGCTGAACAGTGACAGCTCCATTTCCCCCACATTCTGTAAAATACACATCGTTTGAATAAGTGGCGAATATAATAAAGATCTATCTGGAGAGACTGTCTCGACTATTTTATCAAATGGAACCTCTTGGTGCCTATACGCTAAGAGCGTGTTCTGTTGGGTTTCTTTTAATAAAGATATAAACGACTGATCTTGACAAAAATTCATCTTTAAAACTAGCGTATTTACAAAACAACCAACCATGAGTTCTAAATCGAGGTCTAAACGATTAGCAGTATTAGTACCAACAAGTATTGTATCTTGCCCACAATACTTATGTAGAGTAACATAATATACGGAAAGCATAAGTGTAAACAAGGTAGTATCATACTTTCTTATAAATGAATTTATATCGAGAACTATCTTACCTTCAAAACTAAATTTTTCGACAAAACCTTTATAATTTTCTGTTGACTCTTTCATTTTATCAGCTGGCATGTTGAGCAGTTCAACACTATTTGAAAGTGTTTTATTCCAGAAATCTAGCTTGGCATTAAAAAACTCTGATTCAAAAAATCTTTCCTCTGAATAACAATAATCAACATAATTATATTTAAGTTCAGGCAATTTCCCGTTGTCTTGGCCAAGTAAAAAGTTATAATAATAAGAGAGATCTTTTAGCAGAACACTCATTGACCAACCATCAGAAATAATATGATGTATAACAAGCAGCATATAGTGCTGAGTTGTGTTGGCTTGATACAAATTTACTCTTAACAAAGGGGCGTTCTTTAGATCAAATATCTTTCTTGCTTCTACCGCAGAGTGTTTTAAAAATAAATTATAATTATCAATAGAGCTCATGTTCTCTAAGACACAATAATCTATATTAAAAAGCGCATTATTATTTATTTTTTGTCGAGGAGCCCCTTCTATAGTGACGATACTTGTTCTAAGAGTCGCATGCCTCTCAATTAATAGGCGGAAGGCTTCTTCTAGAACATTCACATTTATATTACCATTCATCTCAAAAGCAATCGGTATATTATAAGCATAATTATCAGGGTCAAGTTGTAATTGAAACCATATACCCTGTTGTACTGATGACAAAGATGATTCTTCCATACAAGGAGACTTTTCTAAAATCATTCTGTTTTTTTTATTTTCATCTTGATTTTGGAAGTAGCTCATTAATTTTTGTTTATTGTCCGTCAATATTTTTTTTAAAGAATCATCTACGGCTCCTTTTGGTGCAGATAATTTCAATTCTCCATCTTTTAAAAATATTCTAATATTTTTTTGTTTTAGTAACAGAACTAACTCTTCAACACTCATATTTGGATCTCCTCATAATCTTCAAGATTTTCTTTTTCACTTGCCAAAGCCCATTGAGTATATTCTATACAGCCGGCTATGCTCGCCAATGATTTTTTATTAAAAAACATATCCATTGGTAAATCTACGTTAAAAGTCTTTTTTATTCTTACTAGCACTTGTATAACATGTAAAGAATGCCCTCCAAGCTCAAAAAAGCTATTGTTTTTATCCATAGACTTGATTGCTAAAATTTCCATCCATATTGATGCCAACTTTATTTCGGTTTCTGTCTGTGGAGACTCGTGAGCTTGATTATATTCAATATGCTTCACACTCTGGTTAAGATATTGATAATCAATTTTCCCATTAGCAGTAATTGGAATTTCATCAATAAAAATAACTTTTGTTGGAACCATGTGCTCGGGTAATACGTTCTCTAAATGTTTACTAATTTGAGGCTTGTTTATACTCGTATTCTTCAGTAGGACGAATGCAATCAGTATCTGCATACCATCATTCATCTTATCATAAGTGACTATCGCTTTCTTAACATCTTCTATACTTTCAATCTGACTTTCAATCTCACCAATCTCTACTCTGAAACCTCTTATTTTAACTTGTCTATCAATACGGCCGATAAACTCTATTTGACCATAACTGTCCCACCGCACTTTATCTCCTGTCCTATATGCATATATTAATTTATCGTCGATTGTGATTGCTACAAATTTTTCAGTCCAAAGGAGTTCTTGATTTAAATAACCGCGAGCCAAACCATCTCCAGCAATATATAACTCCCCGGGGATACCCATTGGTACAAGGCGTTGTTCATCATCTAAGATATAAAGCTCCTTGTTATAAAAAGGCTTGCCAATTTTTACTCTTTTCTCTGTTAATGTACATATACCTAAGGATGCACAAACTGTGGCCTCTGTAGGGCCATAGCCATTTATCAATAACCTACTTTTACTCCATGCGGTTATCAGTTTCGCAGGCATAGCATCACCTGCTACAATTAGTGTTTTAAGATCCGGCAATATAGTCTCTGGCATAAATTCTAATACTGCTGGCGTGAGTGTTACAACCGATATCTTCCTGTTTTTTAACTGAGTCAACAGCGGCTCTCCAGGCAACATTTCTTCCTTTGTTGCAAGGCATAGTACTGCTCCAGATAATAATGCTACAGCCCATTCGGAGACTGCGGCATCAAAACTTATGGAAGAAAATTGTAATAATCTACTCCCTGGCTCTACTTGAAAAATATGCTGCTGCCCTTTTGCCAGAATAACCACACCATAATGCTCAATTAGAACACCTTTAGGTCTTCCTGTTGAACCTGATGTATAAATAACATACGCTAATTCATGTGGGTCAACATGATAAGCTAAGTTCTCTATACTCTGGGTACTCAATGCCTTCCAGTTATCCTCATCCACGATAATTAACTGTTCTTGTAGTATCTGATGAAAAAAATGGCTGTGTTCACCATGAACAATAGCCCATGTAACTGCAGCATCTTTCAGCATATAGTTAATGCGATCAGATGGATAATTAGGGTCAATAGGCAAATATGCACATCCTACCTTTAAAATTGCTAATATGGATACAAACATTTCTATTGAACGATCTAAACAAATGGCTACAATAGTTCCTTTTTTTATCTTTTGAGCATACAGGTATTGTGCTAATTGATTTGCATACTGGTTTAGTTCTTTGTATGTAATTTTTTCTTGTGAAGATTCAATGGCAATGTAATCACCGTACCGCAAAACACCATCTTCAAACTGTCTATGTATGCATTTTTTCTCGTCAAATAATATCTCTCCTTTAGCCCAAGTATGACTTAATAGAAGAGTTTCTTCATTAGATAGAATGCGAAGCGTTGACATTTTTTTAGTTATAGAATCGGTAAAGTTTTCCAGTATAATAATAAAATGGTCTAGAATTATTTCCATCAAATGTTCATCGAGAAGATCTTGTTTATATGCAAGTTTAAGAGCTAACTCATCCAAAGGAGCAATGACTAAAGTCATGTTATAGTGTGTTTGTTCTATAGAATATATATTGTTTAACTCTATTTCCATACTTGGGGTATCATAAATTGGATAATTCTCAAATACTAGTAATGTTTCAAATAAATTCTGCCCATTTGGAATAGAACTAACATTTTGAATTTCAGCTAACGATGTATGTTCGTAAACACGCATATTCTGAAACTCAGTTTGGATGCTTTTAAGCCAGTGAGCAATGTCCTGCTCATTATCAATATGAATTCTAACAGGAATAGTGTTAATAAAAAGCCCAACCATTTTTTCAATACCATCAACCTCACTTGCTCGTCCGGAAACAACTGTGCCGAAAACAATATCGTGGCACATGGTATAACGGTATAACAAATATGCCCACGCCCCTTGCATAACCGTATTTAATGTTAACCCATTTTTTTTTGCAAAACACTTTATTAATTCTGATTTATCAAAAGATAACCTTCTTTCAATAGAAGAATAAGTAAATTTTTGAGTTTTTTGCTCTGTTTTTTCTTTAAAATCAATATGAACAACTTCATTATATCCATACAAATAGCCTTTCCAAAAAGCCAACGCACTATTTTTATCTAATTTTTCAATCCATTTAATATAGTCTTTATATTGTCTATGTATAATAAGGTTCTTATCATATACGCCCTTTATTATTTTCGAATACACGTCCATTAAATCATTTACTAAAATTGAAATTGACCAACCATCTAATAGTATATGGGGATGACTAAATATTAATTTAGCACTACTTTCACTAATTTGAACAAAGTAAAATCTAATAAGTGGCAAACTAGACAGACTAAATTGTTCCTCTCGATCTTTTTCCAACAATGCACTCAACGCTTCATTTATCTGTCTTCTAGTATTAGTCCGCCAATCTTGGTATTTCCAGATAAAAGGCCCCTTGCGCATCACCACCTGAAATGGATGTTTGCTATTTGTCCAGTCAAAGCATGTACGCAATCCTTTATGCTTCTTAATTAACTCTTCTATAGAGAGTTTCATTATTTCAGCAGATATATTTCCCGTAATATCCCAACACAGTTGGGTATGGTAATCTCCTGATCTCGTATTAGAAATATGATGAAACAGAAACCCATTTTGTAGTGGAGATAAACCATAGATATCTTCGACTTCTTCCTTATTGAATAAAAGTGCGCTTAATGTCTCGTGTTCAAAAAACGGAATATTAAAGTCAGACGCTATATACGTAGTAGTATTTTTTGAGCTACAAAAACATACTAATTCCTTAAGCGCTTGTCTAAAAGAATCTGAAAATTCCTCGATCATCTTCTTATTATGGATTTTATTACTATACAACCAATCTACTTTTAAGCAGTTGTTATGGACAATAGAATTTATATCTAGCCAATGTGTTCGCTTATTTTCAAGTCCTCGTACTACATCTGAAGACATAGCTGACAATTGAAAGAGCTTATTTTCTTTTCCTTCGTTAAACTGCCCAAGATAATTAAAACTGATTAATGGCTCTTTCTTATCCAGGGAAGTAATTTCCTTGGCAGCGCTATAATAGCGTAGAAGACTATAGCCAATTCCATTGTTTGGGATTGTTCGCAGTTTTTCTTTTACTGAAACAATTAACTTTTCAAGACTATTTCCAGAATTAAACTCTAATTCAATTGGATAAAAAGTTGTAAACCATCCTATAGTTCGAGATAGATCTATTTCATTAAATAAATCTTCGCGTCCATGACTTTCTAAATTAATTAACATTGTTTCTAATCCAGACCATCTTTGCCAAGATAACAACAACGCCGCCAATAGTATATCATTGATCTGTGTATTATATGCGGCTGCTGTGTTTTGTAATAATTTTTCGGTAAAAGATTCATCCCATATGGTGCTCATACTTTCAAGATCCTGCTCTTTATTCCTTCCCGCTAGGTTTTCTGCAGGCATCCTATTATCAGTGCTTTGTGTCCATAGTTCCTTTTGCGTGGACACCTCCGCTGCAAATGCATAATTATATAATTCTCTAATCCATGTTTGATAGCTATCACTTGATAGTGGTGGCTCTATTGCTAGTTTGGCATTAACTTGACCATAAATTCGCTCTAAATCGCTAATTAAAATACGCCATGAAACCCCGTCAATTGCTAAATGATGAATATAGATTACTAGTTCATACTCGTTATCTTTGCGTATCAAAAGTAATGCAGAGAGAATAGGTCCTTTTAAAATATTAATTTTCTGCTGCGTTTCCTGCTTTGCTGATAGCACTACTTTTTTCTGCTGTTTCTCTCCTATAGTCGTTAAATCAATAATATTCAAAATATCAAAATCGCATTTCTCATAATACCTCTGCTCCCATTCACCGGCAGTGGTTTTTGAAAAAAATGATAGTAAAACTCTATGCTGATGTATTAACACATATAAACTTTCTCTTAGCACATCAATGTTCAATTTATTATTGATACATAATGAGACTCCTTGATTCCAATGTGAAATATTTATTAGATTTAACTCAAAAAACCATTTTTGAATTGGTGCAAGCATGTGACTATTGGATTCCATGTCATTTATGTTGGAATATAACGCCATTTTTGATATTTGAGATGATAACTCTCGTATAGTTGGATATTCAAACAATTGCTTTGCCCTAAGCTGATATCCATTTTTTTTACAGCGTGCTATTATTTCTATAATAATAATAGAATCTCCTCCAAGAGAAAAGAAATTATCATTTACACCTATCTCTAACTTCCCTAGTACGATGCTCCATATTTCTAGAAGCATTTTTTCCTCTTCTGTCTTTGGTAATAAAGATGTACTACTTATCCTATTTTTAGAAGCTGTTCTTTTTAAAATATTAATATCTAATTTTCCATTGCTTGTAAGTGGTATTTTATCAGCGAAAAAAAATTCACTTGGGACCATGTAATGTGGCAAATATGCGCTAAGGTGTTCTCTTATTGAATTTTCATCGACGAGATCGGATATGTTTGAAACTAAATATGCGGCAAGCTTATCTTCATTAGTATCATTTTTTATAACAGAAACAGAAGCAAATATAACTCCCGGGAATATCTGCAAGACATTTTCAATTTCTCCCGGCTCTATACGGTAGCCTTTAAATTTTATTTGATGGTCACATCGACCAAAATATATTAAATTTTTACTGTTATCCCAGCGCACTAAATCACCCGTTTTATAAATTTTTTCAGTTTTATCAGAACTATATGGA
>VFKP01000112.1 GCA_009885495.1 Gammaproteobacteria bacterium
AATGAGTATTTTTTTGATGGATTTTGCGTTTAAGATGCGCCAAATATGGGCTTTCTGGAAAAAAGGCGCGAGTAGTTACGCCGAATCTTCTTTATCCGCCAGCTCAGCTAAACGTTGTTTTAAGACTTGTCCCGAACGGAAAACAACCACTCGTCGTGCTGAGATCTGAGCAGGTTCTCCCGTTCTAGGATTACGGCCAGGTCGGCTGATTTTATCTCGAGTCACAAATTTCCCAAACTTAGACAATAAAAGATCGCCTTCATCGATCAGCGCTTCATTGATTAAGGTAAAAAAACTTTCGACAAGCTTTTGGCTGTGTTTTTTATCCAAAGAAAGCTCATCGGCTAAATGCTCGCTTAAATTGGCCTTGGTTAAAGTCATGATCAATCCCCTTTTTATAGGCTTCTGGCCCTCTTATCTTCGTAAAACAGCCCCCAATTCTTGAGATAAGGCTTGAATACGATTTTCCAACCAGGCATTGACTTCATCATCGACCAAAGTTCTATCGGGATGCTGAAGAATCAATGCAACTGCAAAACTCTTTTCTCCAGCAGCAACTCCAGGGCCTTGATAAACATCAAATAATTTAAGATCGCTGATCTCAAATGCCTTAGGCTGCACCCTTAAAATGGCTTTGACTTTTTCATAGTCCACTTCCAAAGGCAGCGTAAACGCCAAATCCCGCCTGATGGCTGGATACTTTGAAAGTGTAGCAAATCTGGGCAAACTTGCCAGTTTTAAAGGCTGTAAATCAAGTTCAAAGAGGAAAATTTCCCCCTTGAGATCCCATTTTCGCTTTAAATCAGGATGTAAAGCGCCCATATGGCCCAACAATCGATCTTGATGGTAAATACTGGCGCTTTGCCCGGGATGTAAACAGGCGAGCGCTTGAGGCCTGAAATCGCAATCTTGAGCTATTTTTAAAGAGCCTAATAAGGCTTCTACATCAGCCTTCAGATCAAAAAAATCAATTGTGGCTGCCGGCTGCCCCCATTGCAAATCAGCGCGCGGACCCGCGACTAAGCCTGCAAAAATAGAGGATTCTGTTAATTGCCCTGCAAACTCTTGATAAGCAACGCCCCATTCATAGAATCGCAAACGCTCTTGTTGCCGATTTTGATTGTAAATAGCCGCACGCAATAAACCCGGCCATAAGCTTGTGCGCATTTGACTTAATTCAGGAGAAATGGGATTGGCTAATTTTAAACTTATTCTGTCCGGAAATAAGCTGGCTTCCAAATTAGGATCGACGAAACTATAACTCACCAATTCCTGATAATCGCGAGCAATGAGCACTGCACTTAAATCTTTGGAGATCGCGCGAGCAAGCGTTTCTTTTGGAGTTTGAAAGGTTTGCAAAGACAAGGTATTCGGAATATGTTCATAACCCTGCACCCGTGCCAACTCTTCGATCAGATCAATTTCCAAACTCAGATCAGAACGAAAACTAGGTACTGTCAAACGCCAGCCGTCTGGATCTTCAGCAACCTGCATGCCCAAGGCTTTAAGGATAAAGGACACTCTTTCTTTAGGGAATTCTATACCCAAGATCCGTTTAATGCGTGCTGCACGCAATTTAATCTCTGTGCTTTTGGGAAGCGCTTGCTCTGAGATCTGCTCAATCACAGGCCCTGCTTGTCCGCCCACTATAGATATTAATAAATCCGTAGCACGCTCCAAGGCTAAAGCCGCCAATTCTGGATCCACGCCCCGCTCAAAACGATGCGCCGCATCACTGTGTAAACCATAACGTCTGGCTTGGGCGGCCAAAGCTAAAGGCGTAAAAAAGGCAGATTCTAAAAAAAGGCTGGAAGTATCAGCGCTCACCGCCGACTCTTGCCCACCCATCACTCCCGCCAAAGCCAAAGCTTTATGCTCATCGGAAATGACCAGACTTGAGGGATCCAATTGAATCGTTTTACCGTCCAATAACTGCAACTGCTCTCCGGCCTTAGCCTTACGCACCTGAATAGTGCCCTGTAATTTCGCGGCATCGAAGGCATGTAAAGGCTGGCCTAATTCCAACATCACATAATTACCCACATCCACCACGGGCGAAATCGAACGTAAGCCACTGCGTCTTAAACGCTCTTGCATCCATAAAGGTGTGAGGTTTTGATTGTCAATGCCTTGAATCAAACGCCCCAGATAGCGACCACAAGCCGATTTGTCTTCAATCTGCACGTCTGGAGAAACCATTTTAGGATCAATAACAAACTTTGCCTTTTCAAAAGGCATTTGCAATACGGCTTCTGTTTTTAAAGACAGCTCTCTGGCAATACCGCGCACAGATAAGCAATCCCCGCGATTGGGCGTTAAATCCAAACGAATAGAGACATCGTCTAAATCCAGATAAACCCGTAGATCCTGGCCTAAAGGCGCTTCTGGCGACAATTCCAAGATCCCCTCACTCGTTTCTGCCAAACCCAATTCTGAGGCAGAACACAGCATGCCCTGAGACTCTACGCCCCGTAAACGCGAGCGTTTAATTTTAAATTGGCCGCCATCAAGCTCTGCACCGATTTGAGCCACCGCCACTTTTAAGCCTGCTCTCGCATTAGCTGCCCCACAGACGATTTGTAAAGGCTCAGCCCCTTCTTCGACCTGTACCGTGCAGACTCTCAGCCTATCGGCATCAGGATGTTGAACTGCCGATAAAACCAGCCCCACGCACACGCCCATAAAGACGCCGGCCACTGGACTCATTGCATCCAATTCATGGCCCAAGCCCGTTAAAAGCCGGACAAGCTCTGCCCTATCTATAGCAGGATTAATCCAAGTACGTAACCAATGTTCGGAAAATTGCATAAGATAACCTTTTGATGAGAGAAGATCGGATAATGCCCGCTCTTAAAATTGAAACTGATTATAGCGGATTTTGGCGGAGGATTAAAGCTGAGTTAGAGAGTATTTACCCCTCTCCCAGAGTACTGCTGTGCTATCCGGGGAAAGCTTATAAGCTCCCCTCCCACAGTATTCTGGGCGAGGGGAGCTTCCACTTTTCCCGGACAGTACTGCAGAATACTGCACGAGGGAGCTTAATCTTATCCTGGATTACCGCAAAGCTACGCGCCTCGCAATGACGAAAAATATCCTAATGCGGTAAATCTTTACGGCGCACTGGCTTTGTCTTCTTCGGCAATACTTTATCTAAAGGATCTTCATCCAGGGCATTCAGATCTTCGTCTTTTAAAGGGATCGGTAAATGCTGTAAGGCTAAAGCTAAAACTTCATCAATCCAACGCACGGGTTTAATATCCATATCTTGAGTGATATTGCTGGGAATTTCTTTTAATTCGGCCTTGTTTTCATGTGGGATCAACACCGTCTTAATACCGCCACGATGTGCAGCCAAGAGTTTTTCTTTTAAGCCGCCAATGGGTAAAACTTCACCGCGTAAAGTGATCTCTCCGGTCATCGCCACATTGGCCTTGACTGGAATGCCGGTGAGAGAAGACACTAAAGCAGTACACATGCCGATACCGGCACTCGGGCCATCTTTAGGCGTTGCACCTTCAGGAACATGTACATGGATATCCATTTTCATATAAAAATCGGGTGAAATACCCAATTGTTTGGAACGAGAGCGCACCACGGTCATCGCTGCTTGAATCGATTCTTGCATGACATCGCCTAAATGGCCAGTGTACGTCGCCTTGCCTTTGCCCGGCATTGCACAAGATTCAATGGTCAGCAATTCGCCCCCCACTTGCGTCCAAGCAAGCCCCGTCACTTGACCCACGCGATCTTCTTCATCGGCTTTGCCAAACCTGAATTTTTCAACGCCCAAATACCGTTCTAAATCTTTAGGGCTAATCACCACTTTTTTACGCGTTTTCTTCATCAATAATTCTTTCACGGCCTTTCGACAACATTTGGCGATGGCGCGTTCTAAATTACGCACACCGGATTCGCGAGTATAATAACGAATGATATCTCTGAGCACTTCGTGGGACATGCTAAATTCATTGCTTTTTAAACCATGCATCTGCATTTGCTTATCCAATAAATGTTGCTTGGCGATGTGAATTTTTTCATCTTCAGTGTACCCGGCTAGGCGAATGACTTCCATGCGATCTAATAAAGCATCGGGAATATTCAAGGAATTTGCGGTACAGATGAACATCACATCGGAGAGATCATAATCCAATTCAAGATAATGATCACTGAAAGTATTATTTTGTTCGGGATCTAAAACTTCCAATAAAGCCGAGGCCGGATCGCCTCTGAAATCCATGGCCATTTTATCCACTTCATCGAGTAAAAATAAAGGATTGCGCACTTTGACTTTCATCAGCTTTTGAATGATTTTACCGGGTAAGGCGCCAATATAAGTGCGTCGATGCCCACGAATTTCAGCTTCATCGCGCACACCACCCAGTGAAACACGGGCAAAACTTCGCCCTGTGGCTCGAGCAATCGATTCACCTAAAGAGGTTTTACCCACCCCTGGAGGTCCGACAAAACATAGCACCGGCCCTTTAACTTTTTTGACCCGTTGCTGAACACCGATATATTCAATAATACGTTCCTTGACTTCTTTCAAACCATAATGATCGTGTTCTAAAACATCGATGGCTTGTTTTAAATCTTTATTTACGGGTGTGGCCTCTGTCCAAGGCACAGAAACCAAGGTATCCAAATAATTTCGCGACACACTGGCTTCTGCCGACATGGGTGGCATCGCATTTAACTTTTTAAATTCAGATTCTGCTTTTTCACGTGCAGCGTCGGGTAAAGCTTTTATTTTAGCTTCCAATTTCGACAATTCGTCATGTTCACCCTCTTCGCCACTCATTTCTTTCTTAATGGCTTCAAGTTGTTCATTCAAATAATAATCGCGCTGCCTTTTTTCCATCTGCCCTTTGACACGCCCTTTAATGCGATTTTCCATTTCCATGATATCCAATTCAGAACCGATGCAGGCCACCAATTCTTCAACTCTTTTAGGAACTTCTAGAATTTCTAATAGTTTTTGTTTGATTTCTAATTTTAAAGGAATGTGTGCGATCACACTGTCAACCAAATGTGCAGCCTCGTCCATCCCCATCAAAGAGGCCAATAATTCCGGTGGTATTTTACGATTACCTTTAACATAACGCTCAAATTCAGAAATAATTAAATGCACTAAGGCTTGATTTTCTTGTTCAGGGACTTCGGCAGAGATCAAAACTTCCACTGAAGCCTCATAGAAAACCACGGTTGTATTATAGTATTGCACTTTGGCGCGTTGTAATCCTTCCACTAAGACTTTAACGGTACCATCAGGTAATTTAAGCATTTGCAAGATCTGTGCAATACAGCCCACTTCATGCAATTCTTCTTTTGGAGGATCTTCACTTTCAGAATTCATTTGAGCCGTTAAAAAAACCAGTCGCTCGCCCTCTAAGGCTCTTTCTAACGCTTCAATGGATTTGTCCCGACCTACGAACAAGGGCAAAACCATATGGGGAAATACCACCATATCTCGCAAAGCCAAGGTAGGAAGTGCTAGAGTCTGTCCTTGCGTAAATTCTAATTCTGTCATGATGGTATCCTCTTTTCTCGTCCCTATTCAGCGACTTTACGTTGCGCCTGGGGTTTGGCCTTTCTAATTTTTTTCTTCGGAACCTCATCAACTTTTCCATAAACAATTTCGGGTTCTGAATGTCCTAGAATGGCTTCTCGACCCACTAAGACTTTACTGACATTTTCTAAGCCCGGTAATTCATACATCACATTTAATAACACATGCTCTAATATGGAACGCAATCCTCTGGCGCCTGTTTTACGTTCTAAAGCTTTTTTAGCGACTTCGTGTAAAGCTTCTGAGGTAAATTCCAGCGTCACGCCTTCCATATTCAAAAGACGAGTGTATTGCTTGGTTAAAGAATTTTTAGGCTCTGTTAAAATGGAAATTAAAGAAGCTTCATTCAATTGTTCTAAAGTGGCCAAAACTGGCAAGCGTCCTACAAATTCAGGAATTAATCCGAATTTAATCAGATCTTCAGGTTCTACTTTTTCTAAGATACTGCCAATATTTTGTCGTTCATCCGCTTCACTGCGAACATTGGCCGAAAAACCAATGCTGGAACGGGCCGTTCTGTCTTGAATGAGTTTTTCTAAACCTGAAAAAGCACCCCCACAAATAAATAAAATGTTGGAGGTATCGATTTGTAAAAATTCTTGTTGTGGATGTTTACGGCCCCCTTGTGGTGGAACCGAAGCGATCGTGCCTTCAATCAATTTCAATAAAGCCTGTTGCACCCCTTCACCTGAAACATCGCGGGTTAAAGAAGGGCTATCCGATTTACGAGAAATTTTATCAATTTCATCGATGTAGACAATCCCCGTTTGCGCACGTTCAATATCGTACTCACATTTTTGCAATAGTTTTTGAATAATATTTTCAACATCTTCACCCACATAACCGGCTTCGGTTAAGGTGGTGGCATCGGCAATCGTGAAAGGCACATTTAAAATGCGCGCCAAGGTTTCTGCTAATAAGGTTTTACCACTACCCGTGGGGCCTATTAGCAGAATATTACTTTTTCCCAATTCGACTTCTTCAGAGAGATTGGGGGAAGGATAAAATAAACGTTTATAATGATTATAGACGGCTACAGACAATACTTTTTTAGCGTGTTCTTGCCCTATCACATATTGATTCAAGATCTGATGAATTTCTGAAGGCACGGGCAAATAGCCATTACTTTCAACAGTTTCTTCCTGTTGCAATTCTTCGCGGATAATATCATTACACAATTCAACGCATTCATCACAGACAAAGACCGTAGGACCGGCAATCAGTTTACGCACCTCATGCTGACTTTTGCCGCAGAACGAACAAAACAGAGGGCCCATGCCTTCATATTCGTTATTTTTATCATCATCTTTATTGGCCATTATCGACTCCTCAACTGAATATAGGCACTAGGTCTTGAAACCCTTTGAAAAAACATTTAGCCCTCTCCCCCAACCCCTCTCCCGGGGTACCGGGCGAGGGGAGCTTTAGGTCTCGGTCTCCCCCATGCCCCTGAGAGGCTGGAAAGATGGAAGCTTCCCACCCCATCTTACTTAAGTATATGCTGATCTGCCATATTTGCGTACAGACTCGCAGTTTTTTTAGAAAAACGTAGGTTAATTTTTTATGCATATAAAAATAATTATCTCTAGCTGACTCAAAACCATAGGGCTGATCCTGGCACAAGGCAGAGGATAGCCCATAAGTTATAGATATGATGACTCTACTGCTAGTTTTCAAGAGGTTTATCAGGCAAAGACTCTCGTTTAGTGTAAATATGATCGATAAGACCGTATTCGAGCGCCTTTTGAGAAGACATAAAATTGTCTCGTTCCGTATCGCGGTTGATTTCTTCGGTCGTCTTGCCAGAATGTAGGGCTAAAATAGCATTCATACGCCCGCGGATATACAAAGTTTCGCGCGCATGAATTTCAATGTCTGTGGCCTGGCCCTGATAACCGCCCAAAGGTTGATGGATCATCACACGAGAATTGGGCAGACAATAGCGCTTACCTTTTTCTCCAGCGGTCAATAGGACTGCGCCCATGCTGGCAGCTTGCCCGATGCAAACGGTGCTGACATTCGGTTTGATAAATTGCATGGTATCGTAAATGGCTAAGCCTGAGGTAATCACTCCACCCGGAGAATTGATGTACAGCGAAATATCCTTATCAGGATTCACGGATTCTAAAAAAATGAGCTGTGCGGCAATCAGATTGGCCATATAATCTTCGACTTCACCCACTAAGAAAATAATACGCTCTTGTAATAAACGCGAATAAATATCATAAGCCCGTTCACCGCGAGCCGTTTGTTCTACCACAATAGGCACCAAGCCAATATTCTTTTCAATATGTTGTTGCCAAGCGTAAAAATTTTTATCCATGAATTTTATCCTAATTAGAAGTCTGTCATTATCGTTCAATTCAACGAAGCATAAAGGTCTCTTACATTCAGCTAGACGCGATAAATCGCGTCTCTATAAAGATAACCCTAATTCTTGTGTCTTAATCCTTATGATCATGCTCGTGATGGCAATCGGCAGAATGCACATGTTCTTCTTCTATCGATTCTTGATCCAGCATAGCCTTACCACGGATAGCTTCTTCATAGCCCACCGCTTCTTCTTCAATGGCAGCCGTTTCTAGAAGTTTATCCACAATCAGTAATTCTAAAGCTTCATTTTCGATTTGCTTCATCATATCTTGGTTGTTATAGAATAGTCCCATCATTTCGCTGGGATCATCATAGGCACTCATTTTTTCAGACAATAAGGCGCGCACATCGCTGGGAGACACCTTCAATTCAAAGGTTTTTAAAACTTCTTGCAGTAAAAGGCCTAAATGCACTCTTTGTTGAGCTTGTTTCAACAAATGCTGAGGTGCGGGGATCTGGAAGTGGCGTTTCTGACGTTTGGCCTCTGCCTTCATCATTTCACCCAATTGTTTGATTTCATCTTGCACCATCGTTTCAGGCAGCAGAATCGGATTTAAATCTAGCAATTTTGTAAATACACGTTCTTTATTTTGAGCGCGTAAGGCTGTGGCCAATTCTCTTTCTAGACCAGAACGCAGTTCTTTTCGCACCGCTTCCATGGTTTCTTCTTTTACTCCCAAGATTTTAGCAAACCCTTCATTTAATTCATGTGGCGTACCTTCAGATACGCTATGCACGGTCACCTCAAAACGAGTTTCAGCACCGGCTAATTCTTTTTGATGATAGTCTTCAGGAAATTTTAGAGTTAAGGTTCTGGCTTCATCGGCTTTCACCCCCAAAAGCCCTTCTTCAAAACCAGGAATGTATTGCTTAGATCCTAAAACCAATTCAACAGCTTGAGCCGAGCCTCCTTCAAAAGGCGTATCCCCGCGATAACCCACAAAATCCATCCGCACCTTATCATTGAGCGCTGCTGCACGACTGACTTCTGTCCATTGCTTGAAACGCTCTTGCAAACGCACAATGACTTCATCGATATTGGCTTCTTCAATCTTTGAAACCAATTTTTGGATCTTTTCAGCCTCTAGGGTTTTCAAACTGATTTCAGGTTCAACTTCAACTAAGACATGAAAACGAAAAGGAACGCCAGTTTCTTCTTCTGGGGTTTCGACCTCTGCATTCAAGACCGCTAAAATAGAAAGCTCGCCCTTTTCAACTAAAGCACGCACTTCTGCATTCATGGTTTCGGAAAAAGCTTCTTGACGAAGGCCTTTGCCATAACGTTCTATTAATAATTTTTCAGGGACCTTGCCGGGGCGAAAGCCATGGATCCGCACAGTTCCTTTTAATTTTTGGATCTCTTTCTTTTCTCTGGAATAAACTTCATCCCAGGACGTTTGGATCGTCAATTTACGTCGTAATCCCTCTAGATTTTCTAACTGTACTTGTGCACTCATTGTTCAACCTCGGTTGTATTAAAAATGTTCTAACTAACTGCGAAAGGAGAGACTCGAACTCTCACGGGTTTCCCCGCTGGAACCTAAATCCAGTGCGTCTGCCAATTCCGCCACTTTCGCAAGAAGCCGATATTATACCTGAAGTCTAGTCCCAGTTACAATCGTTTTGAAGCGTGTTTTTTGTGTCCATTTCAAAAAGAGTATTTTACCCCTCTCCCCGAACCCCTCCCCCAGTATACTGGGGGAGGGGAGCTTTTGAGGTCCCCGTTACAATCATTTTGAACCGTGTTGTTTGATTTTTTTTTATGCTATAATAAGGCCTTGATCCTAGTTTATGCGAGCGTAAAATGCACAGAAATCAGAGTCCCCGCCCTTCCAATCTTCCCCTGTTTTTATTGGCAGGAGTGGGTATCGTCTTTCGCTTCTTTATCTTTCTGATCTTTGGCTGTATTACCTTGATAGGATTGGGCTTAGGCCTGGTTTTATTTGCGATCCGAAGGATTCTAGGGATTTTTAACTCCCACGCTGGCACTGATATTGCAGCAAAGCCTAAGGGCAGAACTTTCGATCACGAAGAATAGCCTTTCCCAACATTGACTGAAGTTATTCATACCCTCTCCCCCAACCCCTCTCCCAGAATACTGGGCGAGGGGAGTTTTCAATTTCCTCGGACAGTACTACAGAATACTGGGCGAAGGGCGCTAGAAGGTCTATAAGAATGAAGTTCCCGCAGAGAATTGGAAGACTTCGGTATCATCATCGGGCTGTTCATTTAAAGGTTTAGCCAAACTAAAGATGATCGTTCCCATGGGTGTACGCCATTCGCCCTGCACACCGGCTGAATAACGCATAGGTCCGGAATCCTCACTCACCGGCGCGCCATTGGGATTATAGACATTACCGGCATCGAGGAAAGTGGTGACGCGGAAACTATCGGGTGTCAAGGGTGTAGGTACGATCATTTCTAAACTGCCTACAGTCATTAAATTACCACCGATGGTCGCCTCTCCTTCAGGGCCATTGCCCTTAGGACCAATCGAGAAACCTTGATAGCCTCGCACTTCTCCAGGCACCCCAATACCACCGGCACCAAAGTTTTGATAGAACGGTAAATATTCAGTACCAAACATACCGCCACCATAACCCACTTCAGCGCGAGCAGAGAAAATAAATCCATGCGTGATGGGTTGATAGAGGCGACCGGTGTAATCCAGTTTATAATAACTGACCTCATCAGCGCCGCCTCCCGGTAAGGCCAGTGTGGTACTGAAGGAATGAGAATAGCCCCGGGTTGGGAAAATCGCGCGATCAAAACCGCTATGAGACCAAGAACCCGTTGCATTCACATTAAAAATGGTTTCTTTTTGTTTATAGTCTAAAGGAAGACCTGTCGCTGGATCGAGCGGTTGATCCGTGTTTGGATCTCGCTGCAAAGGCAGGCTTAGATTATAGTCTTGCATAAAGTTAATGATTTCATCATCAGCCTCATTACCCACATTTAATAAAGTCACACCATAGCCCAAACCGGCACCCAAATGATCTTCTTCCGTCATCGGGAAACTGAAGAACATTTTAGCGCCATAATCACTCATTTCATAAGTGGCATTATCTGTGAAATTATCCTCGGTATTATAATGATCAGCATAGGCACTGAAACCACGGCCCACACCATCCATAGTGTAATACGGATTGAAATAACTGAAAGAAACATTCTGCTGGCCTTCTGCCACCTGAGCATTTGCACTCACCGAGCGTCCCGAACCCAGAAAATTCGGTTGCGAATAAGCCGCATTGATCAAAAAGCCTAAAGTATTGGTATAGCCTAAGCCCATGGTCATGGTGGCTGAAGGGGCTTCGGCCACGGTAAAATCTAAATCCACTTGATCATCGCTACCGGCCACCGGTTTATTATCCACCTGCACCGTTTTAAAATAACCGGTTCGATTCAAACGGGTTTCAGAAAGCTTAGACTTACTCAAAGAATAAGGAGCACCTTCTTGCTGACGCATTTCACGACGCAAGACCTCATCTTGGGTTTTATCATTGCCATGAAAATTAATATCGCGCACATAATAACGATTGCCTGGACTCACCAAGAAAGTGACAAACACTTGTTTCTTATCCGCATCGACTTCTGGCAGCGGATCCACATGGGCATAGACATAACCATCATTGGCCATCGTATTGTTCATGGCTTGCGTCATATCGGTAATTTTTTTACGGTTAAAAATTTCACCCGGGGCCAAATGAATAAATTTCTCTAGCTTTTCTTTAGGTTCGACAAAAGTTCCTGCCAATTTATAACCACTGATGGTAAATTGATCGCCTTCGGTAATATGCACCAAAATAGTCACTTTCTTTTTATCTGGGCTTAACAAAACCTCAGAACTATCGACCTTGAATTGTACATAGCCTCGATCCATATAATAAGAACGTAAAGTCTCTAAATCGCCATCTAATTTTTCTTGGGAAAATTTATCATTATCGGTTAAAAAAGAAAACATGCCGGTGGTTGAGAGGGTAAATTGTTTTTGTAATTCTTTTTCTTTAAAAGCGTGATTGCCAACGATTGAAATTTGCGAGATCTTAGCCAAAGGACCTTCATAAACGGTAATATTAATATCGACGCGATTACTGGAAGTGGGCGTGACTTCTGTTTTTACTGTGGCATTATAATTACCGCGATTATAATATTCACGTTGCAAAGAATCACGAATACTTTCTAATAAAGAAGGATCATAAACCCGACCCTCGGCAAAGCCTAAATCAGATAAAGTTTTGCGCAAAGTCTTAGTGGGAATGCTTTTGTTTCCTGTGATATTGAACTGACCGATTGTTGGCTTTTCAACCACTTGTACAATCAGTGTGTTGCCCTCATGATCCAAGCTCACATCACTGAAAAAGCCTGTCTTGTACAAAATACGAATGATTTTAGCGGTATCCGTAGGGGCTAAGGTCTGCCCTATTTCTATCGGTAAATAATTTAGAACCGTTCCTTCACTGATACGTTCTAAGCCTTTGATTTGAATTTTCTGAACGACAAAGGATTCTTCTGCCTGCGCGATAGGCACAAGGCAAGTCAGCAAAATGCTGGTGAGTAAAGAAAGTTGCGCTATTCGTTTCATAATGATCCTTTAGAACTTAGGCTTATTGTAAGAGTCGCATGATATCGTTATACGAGGCGAACAGCAACACTAAAACCAGGATTGAAAAGCCTATTTTGATACCGATGAGTTGCGATCGTTCACTTAAAGGTCTTTTGCGAATGGCCTCTATCAAAAAATAGAGTAAAAAACCACCATCCAACACGGGAATGGGTAGCAAATTGACAATCCCCAAACCTATACTGATCAGTCCTAAAAATTCTAGATAAGGGGCAATGCCGGCACGGGCAATTGAACCTGCACTATGAGCAATACCAATAGGTCCGGATAATCCCGAAAATCCCATTTGTGCTGTCAGCATTTTATAAAGCAATTGCGTCGATAAAGTACAGACCTGCCAAAATTCTGTCCATGCAGCAGGGATCGCGGCCATAGGACCATAACGCTTTTGGATAAACAGGCTCTTAGGCCATTGAATCGCTTTGGCCCTAACGCCTAAAAATCCTCGTTCTTCGCCTTGGTGATCCACATGACGGCCTAAAGTAATTTGTAGAGATTCGTTTTTACCTCTACGAACAAATCCTAAATTGACTGTTTGGCCACCTCTATTGGTGATTGCCTTGAGTAAATCCTGCCAGTTGTTTATTTTTTCTTGACCCACGCTTTCGATGCGATCGCCTTTTTGTAAGCCCACCGCAGCCGCTGGACTTTTGGCTTCAACATTCTCGACCACCGCTGGGATCTTTAACACAAAGGGAAAAAGACCAAAATCTTCTAAAACATCAACATTGTCTTCATCTAAGCGTATCCCCGAAACATCGACATATAAGGCATGAGGGCTCTGCTCTCCTGCCTTTTGCACCCAAATCGTCAGAGGCTTTTCTGAACCTATTCTTTGGTATACGGCCAAGCGTATATCCTGCCAAGAGCTGGTTTTATCCGTATCCACAGCCACGATATTCTGCCCTGGCAAAAACCCTGCTTTAGCCGCCATACTCTGCGGTACCACTTCTCCGATCAATGGTTTGACCTCTTGCACCCCAATCACAAAAACCAACCAAAATAAAATAAATGCTAATAAAAAATTAAATAGGGGTCCTGCTAAGACCACACAGAATCGTACCCCGACAGTTTGTCGATTAAAGGCATGAGGACGCTCAGCCGGTAAAACCTTGCCCTCACGTTCATCTAAAAATTTAACATAGCCACCCAAAGGAAGAATTGAAACAGCGATCTCTAAGCCGCGAGCCGTGATCTTATGCCAAATAATTTTTCCAAAGCCAATAGAAAAGCGCAAAGTCTTAATGCCAAAACTGCGGGCAACAATAAAATGCCCCCATTCATGAACGGCGACCAAAATTGAAATGGCTAACAAAAAAGCCAGCACGCTGATGATAATGGACAAATCCTTGCTCCTTATTTGTGACTGTTCAGGCATTGCCTCAGCGAGAATTTCCCTCTCCCCCAACCCCTCTCCCGAGTACGGGCGAGGGGAGCGAGTCTTGAGATCAGCTCCCCTCGCCCAGAGTGCTGGGAGAGGGGTTGGGGAAGAGAGGTATGAATTTTTTTGATCTTAACTTAAATTCCCGCCATCCCGAAGATAACCCAAGATCCTAAAGCAAAAAAAACAGAGGCGGCCAACAAACTGTCGATGCGATCTAAAATTCCACCATGGCCCGGCAATAAAGTACCGCTGTCTTTCACTGAATAAATCCTTTTGCCCATGCTTTCGACCAAATCCCCTAACACAGAAACCATTGCCGAAAGAATACCCAATACCAGCCATAATCCTTTAGCACTGCGATAAGGTTCTAATCCTAGTAAACAAGGTATGGATAATAGGGCCATCAACACAAAACCACCCAAGACCCCTTCCAAACTTTTTTTAGGACTGATTAAAACCGCTAAGGGGTGTTTGCCCCATAAACGTCCCGCAAAATAAGCACCGATATCCATGCTCCATACAATGCCTAGAAGCGTAAAGATAAACTCTGGCGAAGCCATTTTTAAAAACATCATACTGGACACAAAAGCCAGCCAAATAGGCAGTAAAATTAATCCCCGAAGCCAAGGATGGGCCATCCAAAACTCAACACCTCGTGGATATCGGCGTAAAGCGATGAACAAAGCCGCCCAACAGAGAGCGCCTAAGGCCATCAAAAGCTGCGTTGGCAAAATCCAATATAAGACGAGTAAAAGAACCGAGAGCGTTGTATATAAAATTTTAGTTTTCGGTTGTTGATACGCTAACAAAGTGCAGGATTCCCAGGCAGCCAAAGCAACCACTAAACACAGCACTGCAAAAAAATAAATGCCTGGCAGGAAATAGACTAAACCCAAAACCAAGGGCAGCAATAATAAAGCCGTGATCAATCGTTGTTTAAGCATGTTTGGACTCGATCTGTTCACTGATCTGGCCAAAACGGCGTTCCCTGGATTGATAGAATGCAAATGCACAGTCCAATTCTGCTTCATCGAAATCTGGCCAATATTTAGGGGTAAAATAAAATTCAGAATAACTCAATTGCCAGAGTAAAAAATTACTGATCCTTTGTTCGCCACTGGTGCGGATAAGCAGATCAGGATCTGGAAATTGGGCAGTGGATAAATGGGCGGAAATTTGCGCTTCATTGACATCGCTCAGCGCGAGTTCTCCCGATAAAACCTTTTGAGTCAAAGCTTGACAGGCTTGTTGGATATCCCAGCGACCACTGTAATTAAACGCTACAATAAAATGCATCCCTTGATTAGCGGCAGTCAGCTCTTCCGCTTTTTGCATACTTTGCAATAGATCAGCGTGGATGCCTTTTTTATCGCCAATAAAATGTAAGCGGATCCCATGTTCATGCAATTTAGCCACATCTCGGCTTAGGGCGCTTAAAAAAAGTTCCATCAAATAACTGACTTCCGTGCTGGGACGCAGCCAATTCTCAATACCGAAAGCAAAGACAGTCAGATAACGAACTCCGCGCTGAGCGGCTGCTTCAATGATTTTTTTCAAAACATCTAAGCCTGCTTTATGCCCAAAATGTCTGGGCTTAGCTTGATGTTTAGACCAGCGGCCATTGCCATCCATCACAATGGCCAAATGCTGTGGCGAGCTGTTCACTGTCAAACCTCAAGCAATTCAGTTTCTTTATGCGCTAAGATTTTGTCAATTTCTTCAATGTATTTATCCGTTAATTTTTGGATTTTATCCTGCCCTTGTCTTTCCTGATCTTCACTTAAAGTTTTGGCCTTAAGGGCTTCTTTCAATTGTGCATTGCTATCGCGACGCACATTGCGAACAGCGACTTTAGAATTTTCACCCTCAACCTTGACATGACGGATCAATTCTTTACGTCGTTCTTCGCTCAAAGGCGGTAAAGGGACGCGAATGGCAGAACCCACTGTAGCGGGATTTAATCCTAGATCGGAGGTTAAAATGGCTTTTTCAACGGCAGACACGGTACCTTTCTCCCAGGGAGTGACCAACAAAGTGCGTGAGTCCGCGACCGTGACATTCGCCACCTGATTTAAGGGCATTTCACTGCCATAATAAGACACTTTAACAGAATCCAAAAGACTGGAATGCGCACGCCCAGTCCGTATTTTTTGCATAGAAGCTTGTAAAGCTTCTATGCATTTTTTCATGCGTGTTTCAGCTTCAGCATAAATAGCATTTGACATAATTTAGATTCCTTAAATATTCAGTATCAATTCAAATGAGAATTTGCCCCATTGATGACGGTCCCTTCATCCTGCCCTAAAATAATCCCCTTTAAAGCATGGGGTTTATTAATATTAAAGACAACAATGGGTAACTCATGATCTCGGCACATGCAAATGGCGGTAGTATCCATCACCCGTAAATTTTTTTCAATCACTTCTTGATAACTTAAACTGCGATAACGTTCTGCGTTAGGCACTAAAACAGGATCATCCGTATAAACACCATCCACTTTGGTACCCTTCAATAAAACATCCGCACCTATTTCAATGGCACGTAAGCTAGCAGCCGAATCGGTGGTGAAAAAAGGATTCCCCGTGCCTCCGGAGAAAATCACCACCAGTTTGTGACGTAGATGATAATCGGCTTTACGCATATCCATAGGATCCACTAAACCCGTCATGCTAATGGCAGATAAGACTCGGGTCTCTGTTCCCGCACGTTCCAGGGCATCGCGTAAGGCTAAGGCATTCATGGTGGTGGCCAGCATGCCCATATGATCGCCCGTGACTCGACCTAAACCCACCTTGGCCAGGGCTTCACCGCGGAATAGATTACCCCCGCCAATGACCACCCCCACTTCAATGCCCATCTGAACAATTTCCAGAACCTCTTTGGCCACCCGATCTAAAACCGCGGGATCAATCCCAAACTGGGAATGACCCATTAATATCTCACCACTCATTTTAAGCAAAATACGTCGATATTGAGTTTTATTCGGTTTGTCTGGCATAAAGTCCTCTTGTATTCTTAATTGAATAGCCATTTCTTAACCCTCTCCCCCAACCCCTCTCCCGGAATACCGGGCGAGGGGAGTTCTGAAAAGGATACCCAAAAACAGCGTTTAATTCGCTTTGACTTGCGCCATCACTTCACCGGCAAAATCAACAGTTTTCTTTTCAATCCCTTCACCGACTTCAAAGCGCACAAAGCTCGCCACTTCAGCCTTAGCTGCGGCCAAAACTTTAGCGACTTTGACATTCTGATCTTTAACAAAGGGTTGCCCCAAAAGACTGACTTCATCTAAATACTTGCTCACACGTCCTTCAACCATTTTAGCGATGATCTCGGCTGGTTTTCCGCTTTCTGCGGCTTGTACCGTGTAAATTTCTCTTTCTTTAGCAATGAGATCCGCAGAGATATCTTCGCCTCGAACCACTAAAGGTTGTAAGGCTGCAATATGCATGGCCAAATCTTTAGCCAGTTCTGGGGAAGGCGTTTTCATCGCGACTAAAACACCAATGCGACTACCATGGCTGTAGGCTCCAATGCTTCCATCCGCCATCACCAAGGCAATGCGACGCAAATTGATATTTTCACCCAATTTAGCAATGAGGGCTGCTCGTTTGGCTTCAACGGTAACACCCTCTGCAGCAAATGGCAGACTTTGCATGGCTTCTGGATTATCCACAGAATGGGCTAAAGCCAATTCTGCCAAGGCTTGTACAAAAGCAATGAAATCTTCGGCTCGAGCCACAAAATCAGTTTCACAATTGACTTCTAAGATGGCTGCCTTATGACCATCCGCACTCACCGCCAAGCCAATTAAGCCTTCTGCAGTAATGCGATCCCCTTTTTTAGCCGCTTTGATGGCGCCTTTTTCACGCAAGGCTTGGATCGCCGCTTCAATATCGCCAGCGGTTTCTTCCAAAGTACGTTTACAGTCCATCATTGCCGCGCCAGTACGCTCACGCAATTCTTTGACTAAACTTGCCGATATACTCATTTTCACTATTCTCCACTTTCAGGGGCTTTGGCTTCAGGCAAAGCTTCATCTTTAACCAGTCCCTCTGGCACCACACCCATAGAAGCCCGAGAAGCGGCTTTAGCTTCTAAAATAACATCCGCCACGGTTTTGGCGTATAAGCGAATAGCTCTTGTGGCATCATCATTGCCTGGGATAACAAAATCAATCCCATCAGGAGAATGATTGGTGTCCACGATGCCAATCACGGGAATACCCAAGCGCTGAGCTTCAGCCACAGCAATTTTTTCATTGCCCACGTCAACGATAAACAAAGCATCTGGCAAACCGCCCATATCTTTAATTCCGCCAATACCGCGTTCTAATTTATCCATTTCACGCTGTAAATATAAGGCTTCTTTCTTGGTGAAAAACTCAAAAGCGCCTTCGGTTTTCATTTTTTCCAATTCACGGTAGCGTTTGATTAATTGGCGCATGGTTTTGTAATTGGTTAACATTCCACCTAACCAACGATAATTCACATAGGGCATCCCACAGCGCAAAGCTTCTTCTTTAATCGCTGTTTGTGCAGAATATTTGGTTCCGACAAATAAAATTTTGCCGCGATTACTGACTTTAGACGATATAAAATTGAGCGCATCACGAAACATCGGCAAAGTGTGCTCTAAATTGATGATATGGATCTTATTGCGAGCCCCAAAAATATAGGGGGCCATTTTAGGATCCCAATAACGTTCTTGGTGCCCGTAATGAACACCGGCTTCTAACATTTCTTTCATGTTGATCATGAGTGTATTGCTCCAGTTGGGTTAAACCTCCACGTGCCCGAATAGCGACCTAAAGCTAAACCTTAGGACCCCGCTAGCCGTTATGGCCCATGTGTGTATTATTTACCCAGGACTATTCCTGAGATTTGCTTTTATACCATAATCTTGTTTTAGATTCAAGCAAAGCCATGCGCCAGACTCAAAACATAGCGCTGCCCTTGTGTTCTATTTTCAGCCGCCATTTCTTGATAAGCATTAAAAGTAACACCTGTGCTTTGCGTAATCCCCCACAAAAATCCAGGTCCAATGGCAAAAACACGCTCTTTAGAATCCGCGGCCGGATCACCCTCAGAATTTTTGAGCTGTTTCAAATAATAGCCGGCAATCCCTAAATATAGTTTTTTATCGAGCACTTCATAGGCACTGGCATAATTCATATGAAACGCAGAACCTGCTTTGACTCCCGTGTCCTCATTTCGCTGATTCCACAAAAAATTCATGCGCGTTGATACCGACCAATGCGCTGTTATAAATACGGTACTGGCCCAATAGGGATCGAAAGAATAATGGTTGCTGCCAGGGTTAATGTTCTTATGAACATCATATTCTCCTGTAGGGAAATTCATGCTGAACTCTGCGCGATTGACCCAAAAAGGACGTCCATTTTTCATCAGCGGATCCCATTGAAGCCCTATACCCCCAGTCAAATCTCCCAGGCCAGACGAGGTCGCGCTTAAACCTAAGGCATTGTCTTCTTGTAAGCGAAAATCCATCATATAGGGAATAATTAAGGTGCTCACTGAATGCGCCCCCAGAAGGTATCTCCCCTGCGAGACATAAGTCAATTGCGTAAGGGTATACATAGGATCAAAATCAGGAGAAGAAACCCCCGCTAATTTTTGCCCCTTTGCATTGGTGAATTCATCAGTGTGATACTGTTCTGCATACTGGATCCAGTAAAAACCATAATGCGGCGGCAAACTAGTCCCATCCAGAAAACTGGTCAAACCCAAATTCATAGGCGGCAAATCATAGGCCCTGATTTCAAAACAGCACAATAAACCCAAAAGAATAAAAACCGCTTTCTTATTCATCGGAATTAAGGGGCGATATTTTGGTTAAGATGTAATATATTACGAGGATCGTAGTGTTGTTTAATTTTTTGCAATCGATAATAATTTTGGCCATAACTTCTTTTAATCCGCTCAGCCCCTTCAGCACCGATATAATTTAAATAGGCTCGGCCCGATAGATAAGGTTTCACTTTCTGATAGAGTTCATCGGTCCAGCGAATACAGTCTGCACTGGACTGTGAAACTTCCCAAGTCCCTGAAATCATAAAGTTAAAGGGATATTGACGTAAAGGATAAGCTGTTGCCTCTGGTGCAATATGCCCAATGGCACCTCCATGCGATTCAAAAAATACCAAGGTTCTATGCGAAGGCACCGTTTCAAAAGCCTGCAAGATAATATTCAGCATCTCATCAGTCGGAGCAATGAAAAAATCAGACCTCCAATGATGCATCAAGCCTGCAGGTGTGATGGGCACATACAACTCTAGAGTTTCAATCATTGATCTAGGCATCAAATTATCCATCAGGGTTGTCCCAAATTGCCGTAGATCGTGCAAAATCTTTTTCCCAAGCGTTTCTTCACCACAGAACATCGTTGCTAATAATAAACCCTTGTCTCCCGTTGGCAAGGTCGCAAACACTGCACTGATGCTCAATTCATTGGGGGCTTGATTCAACATATACTCGCGCCATTTTGGAATAATGCTCTTAGCCTCATTCAAAGGATAAGCTAGAAACCCCGTGCACAAATACCTTTGTGGGTGTAATCGAATCTGGATTTCTGTCACCACGCCAAAATTTCCCCCTCCACCACATAAGGCCCAGAACAAATCGGGATGATGATCTTTATCGACGGTTAAAAGCCCTTCTGTAGGCGTCACCACTTTAACACTGATGAGATTATCACAACCCATGCCATAACAGCGAGACAAAAGACTATAGCCGCCGTTGAGAGTCTGCCCTATGAAACCCACGCTGGGAAACTCACCATGCACAGCCATTAACTTAAACGGAGCGCAGGCTTTTTCCAAAGCGCCTGGGCTAACTCCAGCCCCCAAGATCGCTGTTTTTTGAATAGGATCAATTTGCATTTGAGTCAATAAAGAGAGATCTAAAACTAAACCCCCGTCAGAAAGCGCGTATCCATCCACACTGTGACAACCGCCGTTTACAGCCAATTCAATGCTTTGATCACGGCAAAAACACAACACTTTGAAAACTTCTGCTTCATCCCTAGGATAAATAATCGCGGCAGGTTTTTTGTGAATAGCCGCATTAAACAATTGTATGGCTTCGAGATAAACGGCAGTTTCAGGATAGACTGTTTTAGCGTTTAATAGCTTAGCAAACGCTCTGATTTTCTTCCCATTAATCCTGTGCATGGTATTTATCATTCCTTAATTTGTAACGAGTCGTGCCTTTTTTCTAGAATAAAGAGCAAAGACAAACCATCCCCAAAAACACTAACAATCGACTATAGCAAAAAGAAAGCCGCTCTTCAAATAAAGGCCGATCTCAGACTTGTGTTCTATCTGAAAGTATGCTCCAATAGCCCTTCATTCATGGTGGTTCGCCGGTCAATTTGCGACACTAGGCTGCAAACCCCGCCAGATCCGGAAGGAAGCAACGGTAGTGGCTGCAGTGTGCGCAAAATATCGACGGGTGAACCGCCTCCAAACATACTTTTAGCCCATTTTAAAAACTCCAGGACTTTCATGGCAACACAGGTTTTAGCGCGAAAATGGCGGCCCCAATCCTTTGAAGCTGTCATTGGGCAAGACAATACCGTTAAGGCCTTAACGCAAGCTTTAGATACCGCTCGATTACATCACGCTTATCTATTCACCGGCACTCGTGGGATTGGCAAAACTTCTTTGGCTAGACTCTTGGCCAAATGCGTTTGTTGTATCCAGGGGCCTAGTTCCAAACCCTGTGGTCAATGCCAAGCCTGTACACAGATCCCCTTAGGTCGTTATCTGGATCTCATGGAAATCGATGCCGCTTCACGCACTAAAGTTGAAGACACTCGCGAATTGTTGGAAACGCTCCATTATCCCGCGATTCTAGGACATTATAAAATCATCTTGATCGACGAAGTCCATATGTTATCAGGCCATAGTTTTAATGCTCTTTTAAAGACTTTAGAAGAACCGCCAGAACATTTAATTTTCATTTTAGCCACTACAGAACCGGAAAAATTACCCAGCACCATTGTCTCAAGATGCCTGCAATTTCATTTAAAACCCGTCAGTGTTGAACATCTGCTCCCTTATTTGGCCGAGATCTTAAGAACAGAGAAGATAGACTTTACAGAAGAGGCCTTAAGACTCATCGCAGAATCCGCTGCCGGCAGTATTCGTGATGCTTTAAGTCTACTCGATCAATGTATCGCATTTTGTGAAGGGCATATTGAACAAGATAAGGTGGCAGCACTTTTGGGTAGAGCCACAGACAGCGCTTTACAGGCTTTGTTTAAAGCTTTAGCTCAGAAGGACGCACAGAGCATCTTTAAGCTGATCCGCGAATTGGCAGATAAAAATCTTGATTTTTCCCGCATCCTTGAAGATTTTATGGCTTTATTACATCGCTTAGCATTGCGTCAACTCCTGGAACCCGAGGCATCCTACCCTATCAGCGCCGAATGCCTACAACTCTATTATCAAATAGCCCTGATAGGCCGGCGCGATCTGCCTTTAGCCCCTGATCTACACATGGGTTTTGAGATGATTTTCATTCGCTTATTGGCCTTTAGCCCTGTTCAAGCGCAAAAAAAAACACTCCCTGCAGTGAAATCTGAGCAAGAATCGCCTTTTGTGAAAAAAAAAGACAACGCTTCTTCGGAAAATGAAACAAGCATAGAGACTTATGATTGGCATCAGTTAGTACCCCAACTGAATCTCAGCGGTTTAACCTTGCTCTTAGCGAATCATTGCACTGTCTTGCAAATAGAAGATTCTCATTGGACTCTTGGCTTGGATAAAACACAGGCCGTCTTATTCAACTCTGAACAAGAAAAATACCTGTCTCAGGCTTTAAGCACTCATTTAGCTCAGCCTATCCAGGTGCAGCTCAAAATAACAGAGGAAAGCTTAGAAACCCCTTCACAAAGGGCAGAACAGCAAAAAACAGAGCTTAAACTGAAAGCCGAGCAAGAATTACAAGAAAATGTCACACTTAAGCAAATTTTAGAACAATTTCATGCTACAATCGTTCCGAATTCAATCAAGAGTTATGACAGGGACCGTTCTAACTCCGATCAAGTCTAACTCATGAGGTATAAAAATGGATAATAATCTAACAAAGCTAATGCAACAAGCAAAAGAATTACAAGCCAATATGAAAAAAGCCCAGGATGAATTAAGCGCTCTGATCTTAGTCGGTTCAGCCGGTGGCGATATGGTCAATGTACATCTGAATGGCTTACACTATTGCAAAAAAGTGGTCTTAGGCGAAATCGCCACCAAAGGTATGAGCGCGCCCGATATCAAACTTTTAGAGGCTATGATCGCTGCGGCCATCAATGATGCTACGGCAAAAATTGAGAAACGCTCTCGAGAAAAACTCTCTTCCTTGGCCGGCAATCTAGGCTCTTTACCTGAAGGCTTTGACACTAACGAATAACCCGATCTTTAAGGAAGACGATGAGCTTTAGCCCTTTGATCGATAAACTGATCACTCAGTTACGGCATTTGCCCGGCATAGGACCCAAATCGGCTCAACGCATGGCCTTTCATTTGCTGGCCCGTAATCGCTTGGGCGGCCATAATCTTGCTGAAGCATTGAAAATCGCTATGGAGAAAGTGGGGCATTGCGATCGCTGCCGTACCTTCAGCGAATTGGCCTGCTGCCCTTTATGTAGCAGCCCAAGGCGTGATCAAGGTTTGCTTTGTATTGTTGAATCCCCTGCCGATCTTATGGCCATTGAACAAACGGGCTTTCACGGCCTGTATTTTGTTTTAATGGGTCATTTATCACCGCTGGATGGCATAGGGCCCGAGCAAATTGGCCTGCCGCAGCTCAAAGAAAGATTAGGTCAAGAGCAGATCAATGAGATCATCATTGCAACCAACCCTACGGTTGAAGGAGAAGCCACCGCTCATTATATTTCTGAGCTCAGCAAACCTTTTGGCGTCCATGTCACCCGCATCGCCCATGGCGTACCTTTGGGGGGAGATTTAGAATTTATTGATGCCGGAACCTTGGCTCGAGCTCTGGCAAGTCGAGGAGTTTTAACCTAAACTTGCAGTGACAGCTAGTTTATAATGGAGGGGTTTTATCGTGGGCAATCGCACTTTCGCTTTAATCGTCATAGCAATCAGTATTATGGTTTCATCTGCCTTGGCTGAGACCCGTTCGGATCCAGGTCAAAATACCGGCGCGCAAACCAGCGGACAAAGTGCTGACACCTATAAATGGACCGATGCCCAGGGGATCGTGCATTATGGAGATGCCCCTGCTGATCCTAGTTCTCAGAAATATAATATCGATGCGCCAGCGCCTGCTTCTTCTGCCAACTCAGCTTCTAAACCGCCAGCAATCCCTGTAACTGCTCCAGCACAATCCGACAAAGCGAAAACAGATGCAGCTGAGCCAGCCGTAGATTCTATAGAAAAAAGCTGCCAAACAGCAAAAGACAATCTAGCTGTATTAGAAAATCAAACCCAACGTATCTTTACCACGGGTCCCGATGGACAACCCAAATACTTGACTCCCGAAGACAGACAAAAACAATTGGATCTGAGTCAAAGACAGATCACCGCTTATTGTGAACCTGAAAAGTAAGTTTGGAAGAACGGCTCTGTACTCCGGGAGAGGGTCTTCAGCCTCAGCGGGCTAAAAGCAGCTCACCCTCGGTCAAACACGCCGTAAATACATCCCTGTAGATACAAGGCTCGATTGCGGCATCCTTGCCGCAAACGGTTTGACCTGAGGATAAGCTACTCTTAGCTCTGGAGCAGAATCTGAGGCGTAAGTGAAAACTCTCCCCAGAACTCTGCAGTATTATCCGGGGAAAATGAGAACTCCCCTCGCCCAGTACTCTGGGAGAGGGGTTGGGGGAGAGGGTGTAAAATATAAGATTTAATAGATGATGGCACTGTCCT
>VFKP01000152.1 GCA_009885495.1 Gammaproteobacteria bacterium
CACGCGCCTTGGCATCTTCCTATTACGGAACTGCTCCCTTTTATGAATAAGGCCGTTGAGGTTTCGGAGCAAGCGGGTAATTTAGATTTTCTCTCGTTTACTTGTTTGTATAAAGTGGTGTTTAATACTCATTTAAGCTTAACTGAAATGGAACTGGAATTAGATATGCACAGTAGTTTAGTTCAAGAGATCAGCCCAAGAGTATTCACTTTGTTTTTGATTTTAAAACAAAGCTGTCGAAATTTAACGGGGGAGACTAAAGTCAATTGCTGGGAGGATGAGCTTTTTTCAAGTCTTGAGATAGAAAAATTCTGCAAAGAAAACCAATATTTCATTGGCCTAAACAGCTTGTACATTTTTAAATTGATGAGTGCTATTCATTACAAGGATTATGATCAGGCTTTTGAGTACCAAAAAAAGTTGCTGCCTGAGATGGACAGGATTGTAGACACTAACAATTATTTTAGAATCTTAAGGATGCTGTTTTATATGTTTATTGTAGACGCTGAAAATTATTCTAAACTTTCATTTTTTAAAAAGAAAAATGTTAAAAAAAGAATGCAGAAGGCCTACAAGAACATAAAATCCTGGTCTTATTTATCGCCTAATAATTTTTTGTTGTTTAAGTTTTTCATGGAAGCCGAGTATGCTCGCTTGAAAGGGGATTTAAATTTAGCCACCCAAAGCTATGATGAAGCCATTCGAGAAGCCTTGAGTACTCGACAATTTGAATATGCAGGCTTAGCCTGTGAACGTTGCCTGGATCTTTGGTTAAAGGAAGGCCGTGAGAAAACAGCGCAGCATTACCTTAAAGAAGCTCTACGGATTTACACGGTCTGGGGTGCTTTGGGAAAGGTGAAGTTTTTACAAGAATATTATATTGCTTTACTGGAAAAGAGACAGGAGTAGTTACCGATGAGTAACTATTCTCCCCCTAAGGGAGGGTACGACAAAGCACAGGCTAAAATAGTCGGGTTTTTTGAAAATGCTATTGAATTTCTTAAAACGCTCTTTGCAGTTTTCCCAAGATAGGCGTATGATGGCCACTTCAATAAATTAAGAGGCTTTAATCTATGAGTGATTTAATTTCTTCGGTCAGCGATCAAGACTTTGAGCTTGCAGTCATTCAAGCAGAACACCCTGTTCTGGTCGATTTTTGGGCAGAATGGTGTGGTCCTTGCCGTATGATGGCACCGCTGCTTGAACAAGTGGCTGAGCAATGGGGTCCTAGGCTTAAGATTGTCAAAATGGACATTGATGCTAACCCTGTAACACCTACCAAATATGGCATTCGCCAGATCCCGACTTTATTGTTGTTTAAAGATGGGCAAGTATTGGGGACTACTATCGGTGTACGCACATTATCTGAGTTAAAGACCTGGCTAGCGGAACATCTAGAATTTTAGTCAGATTCACCCTTAAGGGAAGGCGAGGCAAAGTCCTGAGGAATTCGAATGTTTAGGCTGAGAGAGTCTTTAAAATACCCTCTCAACTGCCTTGAAAAACGCTTGCATTGTCGATTTAGCCGTGCTACACTCGTTTTTATCCTTAATATGGCTTTCTAAGTCATAGTTTTGAGCCCTTGAAGGGTTTCGGATCTCTAAGGATCTTGCATAGCCCCACCAGAATTTAAGAAATAAACCGTATGTTTTCTTACAAGATGATGGCCTATGCGAGCTGTACTCCCGTAATGATTCACCCTTGACTCCTGTCTTTGAATAGACCAGAGATGCGCCAACTGTGGGTTCTTCTAGACGAAGAGCGTGGGTCTTTACGAAATTCCTCCATGTTATCCTTTTTTAATCATCCATAATGTGAGTATTTATGAATTTAACTGAATTAAAACGAAAACAGCCCACCGAGTTAATGGCCTTGGCTGAAGAAATGAAATTAGAAAATTTAGCTCGAACCCGCAAACAAGATATTATTTTTAAAATTTTATCGGCCAAAGCTAAGAACAATGAAGATATTTTTAGTGATGGTGTTTTAGAGATCTTACCCGATGGTTTTGGCTTTCTACGTTCAGATGATTTTTCTTATATGAATGGTCCGGACGATATTTATGTTTCTCCCAGCCAAATTCGCCGTTTTTGTTTGCGTACCGGAGATACGATCACTGGAAAAATTCGTCCGCCCAAAGAAGGTGAACGGTATTTTGCCTTATTGAAAGTAGACGATATTAATTTTGAACCGCCGGAGATGGCGCGCAATAAGATCCCCTTTGAAAACTTGACGCCCTTGTTTGCCAATAAACGTCTGCGTATGGAACGGGGCAATGGCAGCAGTGAAGATTTAATTTCAAGAGCGATTGATTTGATTGCGCCCATTGGTAAAGGACAGCGCGCATTGATCGTGGCGCCTCCTAAAGCCGGTAAAACCATGTTGCTGCAAAGCATTGCTCAATCGATTGCGCACAATCATCCTGAATGTTATTTAATTGTTTTGCTGATCGATGAGCGTCCTGAAGAAGTGACTGAAATGCAACGCTCTGTGCGCGGCGAAGTGATCGCCAGCACTTTTGATGAACCTGCAGCCCGGCATGTGCAAGTGGCTGAAATGGTGATTGAAAAAGCGAAACGTTTAGTGGAACACAAACGCGATGTGGTGATTTTATTAGACTCTATCACTCGTTTGGCTCGAGCTTACAATACCGTGGTGCCCGCTTCGGGTAAAGTGTTAACCGGTGGTGTGGATGCCAATGCCTTGCAACGCCCCAAACGTTTTTTTGGTGCAGCACGAAACATTGAAGAGGGCGGTAGCTTAACGATTATTGGCTCGGCCATGATTGACACCGGCTCTAAGATGGATGAAGTCATCTATGAAGAATTTAAAGGTACCGGTAACATGGAATTGCATTTGGATCGCCGTATTGCTGAAAAACGTGTGTTCCCTGCTATCAATATTAACCGTTCCGGAACGCGACGTGAAGAACTGCTGATGACGCCCGATGAATTACAAAAAGCCTGGATTTTACGCAAACTATTGCATCCTATGGATGAGGTTGCGGCCATAGAGTTCTTAGTGGATCGTTTAAAATCGACTAAGACGAATGAGGAGTTTTTTGAAGCGATGAAGGGTTAATCCCTTGCTCCCTTATCTTGTGCACATTACGCCAGGCAATTTGACTTTACTGGTCGAGCCTGGCGAAACGGTCTTGATGGCTGCATTGCGACAGGGGTTTAATTTTCCTTATAATTGTCAAAATGCCGTGTGTGGAACTTGCATGGGGCGTGTCTTACGCGGTGAAGTGTCTTATGACAATCAAGCCGAAGAAGAATTAAGCAGCGAAGAAAAAGAAGAAGGCTTTGCTTTTTTTTGCAGTGCTAAACCTAAAACTCATTTGGTGATTGAAATGTTTCATGTTGAGGGGCCTGATATTAAACTTGAAAAAACGTCTGCCTATCATGTCATGGGGCATACTATTCTTTCCCCGAACACTTTACTTTTAGAATTGTATCCAGAAAATGAAAAAGAAGCTCTGAGTTTTCACGCGGGACAATATCTTTATTTATGCTATGGCGATGAATATCGAGCTTATTCGATTGCCAATGCCGAAGAGGATTCTCAGCGCATTGAATTACACATTAGACACACGGATGATAATGCTTTCGCCAATCAAATGATCGCGTTGGCTGAGCAAAAGAAAATATTATATTTAGAAGGTCCTCATGGACATTGTGTATTGCACCAAACTCCAGCCTTACCCACGATTCTTTTAGCTGCCGGCACCGGCTTTGCGCAAATGAAAGCTTTAATTGAAGAGCAATTGAAAACTCGGCAAACAACACCATTATATCTGTATTGGGGTGCGCGTAAACGCGAAGATCTGTATGCCCATGAATTGGCTTTAGAATGGGCTCAGCAATATCCTTTTATTCATTATCAAGCGATGTTATCGGCTCCAGAGCCAGGAACTTGGTCTGGGGAACTGGGTTATATTTATGAAAAAGTCGTTAAAGATCATCCTGATCTATCGGGTTATCAGGTCTATGCCAGCGGTCCTCCCGATATGGTTTTAGCCGCTTTGCAATTGTTTGAACAGCATGCTTTAAATCGCAATCGCATGTATTCGGATATGTTATTTGATCCTTAATAGCCGAGGAAAATTCAATGCACAGTCTGACACGTTTGGTTCTAGCCAGTCGCAATGAAGGCAAGATTGTTGAATTACAACCTTTGCTTGAACCTTTGGGCATAGAGCTTATTTCACAAGCCAGTCTCGATATTGAATCGGTTCCGGAAACCGGTTTAACCTTCATTGAAAATGCCATTATTAAAGCACGGCATGCCAGCTTACGATCCGGTTTACCGGCTTTAGGTGATGATTCGGGTCTATCGGTGGCAGGACTTCAGGGAGCGCCAGGGATTTATTCAGCACGCATCGCCGGCGAAACGGCTACAGACGCGGAAAAAATAGCGGCTTTATTAAAAATGATGGAACATCTATCTGAAGAACAACGCCATGCACATTATCATTGTTCTATGGCCTTAATGCTATCGGCCGATGATCCGGCGCCTTTGATTGTCGAAGGGCAATGGTCGGGTAGAGTGTTGACTCGTTCCAGTGGTGAGCAAGGGTTTGGTTTTGACCCGGTGTTTTACATTCCCGATCAGAAGTGCACGGTGGCACAGTTGCCTCTAACCCTTAAAAATACTTTGAGTCATCGCGCCAAAGCCGTCCAACAATTGTTGATGCATTTGTCCGCGCCATGAATGTGGATCTCAGGCAAGCTCTAGACCATCATCGTTGTGGTGAAATAGAAAAAGCACGGGCCCTGTATCAACAGATCTTAGAACATCATCCGCAGGATCTGGAATGTTTAATTTTACTGGGGATTTTAACGATCCAAGAGAATAATCCTAGTGCTGCTCTAGATTATTTTTTAACAGCCGAAAAACAAGATCCCAATCATGCGCAAGTGCAGGTTTATTTAGGCAATACCTATAAGGCTTTAGAGCATTTTGAACTTGCGTTGAATCATTATCAAAAAGCTTTAAATTTAAAACCCGATTATCCACAAGCCCTGCATAATTTGGCCAATCTCTATGCTGCCATGAATGATCCCCTACAGGCGATTGTCTATTATGAAAAAGCCATTGAGCAGTTACCGGATTATCTCGAAGCTTATGAGCATTTGGCGTTAACCTATTTTAAAATGGGCGATAAAACGCATGCTAAAGAGTATTTCAATTTAGTCTATGAACGTGATCCTAAACGTTCAATCTGTAATTATTATCTTGGAAATTTCGCTTTAGAAGCCGATGATTGGTCTAAAGCATTAAAACATTATGAATTGAGTGTGCAAACTGATCCGCAGCATTTACCCAGCTTAGTGAATTTAGCGGCGGTGTACGCTTATTTTAAAGAGCGCGCCAAAGCCATTTCTACTTATCAAACGATTCTCTCTTTTGATCCTGATGATCTTATTGTGCATATGAATTTAGCGGCTTTGTATATTCTGGATAAAGATTGGGATTTAGCCCTAGAACAATATGCCCAGGTGTTGGATTTGGATAAAAATAATTTTGATGCTTATTTTAATCTGGGGGTTATTTTTATGGAGAAAGAACGTTATGATTTAGCCGCCAGCTATTTGCAAACGGCCGTTTCTTTACAACCACAAAATGCGGATGCGCATTATAATTATGCCACCAGTTTATTAAAGCAAGATTTAAAACAAAGTGCAGAATACCATTTAAAACAAGCTATTACTTTTGATCCTAACAATGAAGTGTTTCAATTTCGCTGGGCGGCGATTTCAGGCCAAGCATTGCCGTTAAGGCCCCCTAAAGCCTATATTGAAACCCTTTTTGATCGCTATGCCGAACGGTTTGATCAAGATCTCTTAGAAAAATTAGAATATCGCGCGCCGGAACTGTTGGCGGAATTACTCAAAGAGCTTTTAAGTCAAATCGCTGCACCTCGAGTGATGGATTTGGGCTGTGGCACTGGTTTGTGCGGTCAACGTTTGCGTGCTGATGTCAATGTTTTAATCGGCGTTGATCTCTCCTCACAAATGCTGGCCATCGCCAGGGATAAAAAAATTTACGATGAATTGATTCAAGCGGATATGTTGGATGTTTTTTCAGATAGAGATTTTAAACTGGACGCTCTGGTTTCGGGCGATGTGTTTATTTATTGGGGTGATTTACAGCCCTTATTTTTAGCTTTAAAAACTGCTTTGAACTCGGGGGCCTATCTGGCTTTTTCCTGCGAAGAATGTAAGGGCGAAAGCTTTACTTTGTCAGCGACAGGCCGTTATCAGCATTCATTTCATTATATCCAAACCCTTTTAGAGCAGACGGGCTTTACCCTGCTAACAGAATCGGCCGTTAGTTTACGACAACAACAAGGTGAGGCGGTGGCGGGTCGAGTTTATTTATGCCAAAAATAAAATGTTCCTTCGACAGAAGTGAAAACTCCCCTCGCCCGGTATCCCGGGAGAGGGGCTGGGGGAGAGGGGGTAAAATTTTTAATGCGCATTAAAATTCAAGATTTGAAAGAAATATCGAATAAGCGTAGAATGAGCGTACCTCTTTTATAATGAGACGACTATGGCACACACGCATTCACATCATGATTTTTCCACCCAAGATAAAATTAATTTATCCTTTGCCATTGCTGTGGGTGCGAATTTTCTATTTACGCTGGTAGAAGGCGGTTATGCCATTTTTGCCCATTCTATGAGTTTATTGGCCGATGCTGGGCATAATTTAGGGGATGTCTTTGGCTTAGGCTTAGCTTGGGGCGCCAATTGGTTGATGACTAAGCCTGCTAAAGAACGCTATAGCTATGGCTATCGTCGCAGCAGCGTATTGTCAGCTTTTCTCAATTCTTTTTTACTGGTAGCGACTTCTTCTATTATTGCCTATGAATCCATTGTAAAATTAATTAACCCTTCGAACATTCATGAAATCGTGGTGATCGTAGTGGCGGCTATTGGCATACTCGTCAATGGTGCAACCGCTTTCTTATTTTCTAAAAATGATCAACATGATTTAAATATTAAAGGTGCTTTTTTGCATTTATTGGCCGATGCATTATTGTCTCTGGGTGTATTATTGACTGCGGTAGCCATTCATTTTACCGGTTGGCAACGTTTGGATCCCTTGATTGGTTTAGTCATCGTTGCCGTGATCCTTTGGGGGACCTGGGATCTGCTACGTCAATCATTGGGCTTACTCTTAGATGCTGTGCCTAAGCATATTGAACCGGAAAAAGTCTCGGCGTATTTGCGATCTTTAGCCGGTGTAACGGCGATCCACGATCTGCACATCTGGGGCTTAAGCACGCGCGAAGTGGCTTTGACGGCGCATTTGATTATGCCGGAAACGCATTTAAGTGATGATGATTTTCACCATATCAGCCATGAATTGCTGGATCAATTTGAGATCCATCATGTGACCTTGCAAGTGGAGAAGGGCAGCGGCGAAGCCAATTGTGTTCAAGAAGGAAGGTGTTGAGCCAAATTTTTTAAGTTTCTTTTTCAAAAAAGTGATTCAAGTTAATCACTTGATCAATTAAATCTTCGCTAGACATTGAAGGCATTAAGCTTGATGAGGCTATCACAGCCATAAATAATTGTTTTGATGTTTCGGTTCGTTTTTCGAAGGTCTGCGTTTTCTGCTGTATTTTTTGTGCGTATCCTTACCGAATTCGTATAGTAAATGCGCACATTTAATGGGGGCTGTATAACTCGAGAGGGTTAGGTACAGTTCTGAGAGAGGCTAGCGGGGAAGTTCCGCTGGCCTACTCACCCGTCTAGAAGCCCTTTTAGGAAAATACGCCTTTTCTCTATATCATTATTGCTCTTGACTATTGTTTCTTCTCAAGGCCATTCTGGTTCTTGGTGAGTCTTGTTGTTCATCTTCTGAACCTGAAGATATTACACGCTCTTCTACACGTCTGCGTTTTTGTAAGCTAAGGCTTATGGCTGTGCTCTGTGTAGCGGGACGTTTACCTAATGATTTTTCACTGGGGCGCCTTTCAGAAAATGAAGATGAGATTGCAGGATTATTTTTTTCAGACACACCGGTTTCTAATTGCGTACCTTGCCTTGAAAACCCTCTTTGTGCTTCATTAGATCTCGCAGAACTGCTTTCAACAGCACATGCTGAAGTCGTGGGAGGAGTAAAGAAGGAAGAAGAAAATGAGCAGGGCAACCGCATCTAAATGGCTAAAAAAAATCAATTCGTATCTAAATAAGCCTTTCGAGCAACAATGACAGAAAAAA